>NZ_JBJDNK010000008.1:0-385330 GCF_044900175.1 Pseudomonas sp. NPDC088444 | reverse complement strand
GAGCATGTTGGCGAAGGTCCGGCGACCTTCCAGCACGCCCTCCTCCAGCACCATCAGGCTCTTTTCCAGCAGGATGATGTCGGCCGCTTCCTTGGCGATGTCCACCGCGCTGTCCACGGAAATGCCGATATCGGCAGTGCGCAGCGCAGGCGCGTCGTTGATGCCGTCGCCCATGAAGCCGACTACATGGCCGTTGGCTTTGAGCAGGCGCACGATGCGCTCCTTGTGCGAAGGCGTCAGCTTGGCGAACACGTTGGTGGTTTCCACCGCCACGGCCAGTTCGGCATCGCTCATGCGCTCAACGTCCCCCCCCAGCAACAGGCCCTGACGCTCCAGGCCCACTTCACGGCAGATCTTGGCGGTCACGCGTTCGTTGTCACCGGTCAGCACTTTTACCGCCACGCCGTGTTCGGCCAACGCTTTGAGGGCGGGTGCGGTGCTTTCCTTCGGTGGATCGAGGAAGGCCACATAGCCGATGAGGGTCAGGTCGCTTTCATCGGCCAAGCCATAAGCGTCACGCCCGGCGTCCATTGAACGCGCAGCAACGGCCACAACGCGCAGCCCTTCTTCGTTGAAGCCCGCCGTCACCTGCACAATGCGCTCCAGCAGTTCCGGGGTCAGCGATTCTTCCTCTTCGCCATGACGTACGCGATTGCACACGCCCAACACCTCTTCCAGAGCACCTTTGCAGATCAGCAGATGAGGCTGACCGTGCTCCTGCACGACCACCGACATGCGCCGACGGTTGAAATCGAACGGCACTTCGTCGACCTTGCTGAACGCAGTCCCCACTTGCAGCTCGCGATGGATTTCCACGTGCTCCAGCACAGCAACGTCCAGCAGGTTTTTCAGCCCGGTCTGGTAATAGCTGTTGAGGTAAGCCATTTCCAGCACGTCGTCGGACTCATCCCCCCACACATCGACATGGCGCGCCAGGAAGATTTTGTCTTGGGTCAGCGTCCCGGTTTTATCGGTGCACAGCACGTCCATGGCGCCGAAGTTCTGAATCGCATCCAGACGTTTGACGATGACTTTCTTGCGCGACAGAAACACCGCGCCCTTGGCCAGCGTCGAGGTGACGATCATCGGCAGCATTTCCGGGGTCAGGCCCACGGCAATGGACAACGCGAACAGCAGCGCTTCCATCCAGTCGCCCTTGGTGAAGCCATTGATGAACAGCACCAGCGGCGCCATGACGAACATGAAGCGGATCAGCAGCCAACTGACTTTGTTGACCCCGGCCTGAAACGAGGTGGGCGCACGATCCGTGGCGCTGACGCGTTGGGCCAGGGCGCCGAAATAGGTGTTGTTACCGGTGGTGAGAACCACGCCGGTCGCGGCCCCCGATACCACGTTGGTGCCCATGAACAGGATGTTTTCCAGATCCAGCGGGTTGCCGGTATCGACCTCCTGGCGCCGGGCGAATTTCTCGACGGGCAAGGATTCGCCGGTCATCGCGGCCTGGCTGACGAACAGGTCCTTGGCGCTGAGCACGCGGCAGTCAGCAGGAATCATGTCGCCCGCCGAGAGCACGATCAGGTCGCCCGGCACCAATTGTTTGATCGGCAGTTCGATGCGCTGCGCTTTGCCGTCTTCACGACGCAGCACGGTCGCGGTGTTGCTGACCATCGCCTTGAGTGCGTCGGCGGCCTGATTGGAGCGGGCTTCCTGCCAGAAGCGCAGCAAGGTCGAGAGCACCACCATGGAGAAGATCACGGTCGCGGCTTTCATGTCCTCGGTCAGCCACGAGATGAGGGCCAGCAACGTCAGCAGCAGATTGAACGGGTTTTTGTAGCAGTGCCACAGGTGCACCCACCAAGGCAGCGGCTGTTCGTGCTCAACTTCATTGAGGCCGTGTTGTTGACGCAGCGCGAGGGCTTCGTCTTCGCTCAGGCCGTCGAGGTTGCTGCCTAGGCGCGAGAGCAATTCAGGCACTTTACCGCTGGCACCAAGGGTGAGGGTTTGCGCCAGAGTGGGCGGTACTTCGCGGCTGACAGTGGCGTCGGTCATGCTGTCGAGCATGGCCAGCCGACGGAAATGCCGGGCGAAGTGACGGGTCCGCAGAAAACCTGCGAAGAACTCTTTCAGGAGGGCGAATTTCATCATGGTGTCCCCTGGACTGAAGGGTTACTGCTCATGGAGATTCAGGGGTACAGCCGAGCGCGCGGTGTGCCGTTCGCAAGGAAACAGCGCACAACGGACCACCCGCACGACCGTAAAAAGCCGTACGTGGGGCAAGCGTCAGGGAAAGGACAGGAAAGGGTTCGCCTGCCGTTTCTCGCATGTGTCAGCGAGATAACGGCAGTGAAAAGACTGCGCGTTATCTTGCCGAGGATTGGCCGGTCATCGAAACCGGCTGACGTCTGTCACTCGAACAAGTACCCACTGTGGGTCTCCGCATTGGTTGAAAACGGGCGAAGAATACGCCCGGCTTTTATGAGAGTAAACCGCCATCATGAGCCCTGCCGAGACTATTGCGTGAGGGTTCAGGGAAGGTTCAGGAAGGGCGTTTCCTACAGACCGCACCGATATCCTCGGTGGACGCCGTCCACCGCAACATCCTGCCGGCCTTGCTGCTAGAATGCCGCGCTTCACTCCTGCCCCAAGGCGCCGCGCATGTCTTCCTTGAATCAGGCGCTCAGCGTCGCCCTCGATAATCGCCAATCCCTGCTCGCAGAGCTGCACGCGCAAGGCACCGATTGCTATCGTCTGTTCCATGGCAGCCAGGAAGGCGCAGGCGGCTTGACCATCGACCGTTATGGCCCGCAATTGCTGGTGCAAAGCTTCCACCGTACGCTGGACCGCGACTCGCTACTGGCCGCGCACGCCGCGATCAATGCTCGATTGGGGCTGGAACTGATGCTGGTCTACAACGACCGCTCTCAGGGCAATTCGCGGATCGATCGCGCAGATCCCGTCTACAAAGCCGACGGTGCTGCGCTGGAAGACCTGATCGGCCACGAGTGGGGCCTCAAGTACCGTGTGCGCGGGCGGCATGCCGGGCAGGACCCGCTGCTGTTTCTCGACCTGCGCAATGCCCGCGGCTGGGTGAAAGACCACGCCAAGGGCAAGCACGTACTCAATCTGTTCGCCTACACCTGTGGCGTGGGGCTGAGCGCCGCAGCCGGTGGTGCGCGAGAGGTGTGCAATCTGGATTTCGCCGAAGGCAACCTCGCCGTCGGCCGGGAGAACGGCAAGCTGAACCCGCAACTGCCCGAGATGCAGTTCATTCAGTCCGACTACTTCCCGGCGATTCGCCAACTGGCGGGCCTGCCGATTGCGTCCCGTCGCGGCCAAAAGCTTCCGAGCTATGTACGCCTCGAACAGCGCCAGTTCGATCTGGTGCTGCTGGACCCACCCGCTTGGGCAAAGAGCGCATTCGGGACAGTCGATTTGCTGCGCGACTACCAAAGCCTGCTCAAGCCCGCATTGCTGACCACTGCCGAGAATGGCGTGTTGATCTGCTGCAACAATCTGGCAAAGGTCAGCATGGATGATTGGCGCGATCAGGTGCTGCGTTGTGCCACCAAAATCGGCCGTCCGGTGCGCGAGTGGCAAGCGCTCCCCCCTGCCGCCGACTTTCCGTCACTGGATCAACAGCCTCCACTCAAAACCTTGATCTTGCAGCTTTGATCGGGGGTTGATCGCGCGGATTTTTCCCACAAGCAGTGAGGCAATCGACTTCGGAACCAGATTGGCGTGCCATACTCAAAGGCACCTCATATCGAGAGAGAGTTGGCGACCCTTATGCCCAAAGGATTGAAACGCGCCATCGGCGCCTTGTTGGCCGCCTTCGCCCTTTACAGCATGTTGGGGTTCTTCATTCTGCCCGGCATCGCGCTGCGCGTGATCAACCAGCAACTGGCGAATTACGCGACGGTTCCCGCCACGTTGAACCGACTGGAACTCAACCCCTACACGCTTGAAGTCACGCTGTGGGGCCTGAACATTGGCGCACCGGGCAAAGAACAGATTGCCTTCGAAAAGCTGTACGTCAACCTGCAGATCGACAGCCTGTGGACCAAGGCCCTGCACCTGGCCGCCGTCAAGCTCGACAAACCCAAGACCGAACTGCTGTTCGCCAAAGACGGCACCCTCAATCTGGCCGGACTGTTCAAGCTGCCACCGAGTGATCCTGCCAAGCCCGACGAGCCACCTAGCAAACCCTTCCCGCTGCGTATCGATGAAATAAAGCTCGCTGACGGTTATGTCCACTTCGAAGACCTGCGCCCCAGCGAACCCATCGAATTTCTCTACGACGCCCTGAATTTCGAGCTGAAAAACCTCAGCACCCTGCCTGAAGACAACGCGGACATGACGCTGGTCGCCGCCGGTCCCGATGGTGGGCAGATCGACTGGGTGGGCCGCGTGAGCCTCGTTCCCATCGCCTCGGAAGGCACGCTGAAAGTCACCGATGGCAAGATGAAGCTGTGGTGGCCCTATGTGCGCGATGCTCTGCCGCTGGTACTCAAAGACGGCGTACTTAGCCTCGACACTCACTACACACTCAACCTGGCCAAAGAAACCGAACTGCGGCTGGACAACACCTCCATCAAAGTCTCGCCATTCGCCATGGACGCCCCGGACGGGCGGCCACTGGTGCGCCTGAAAAACTTGGAAGTCAGCGAGACGTCGGTGGATCTGGCCAAGCAGTTAGTCACCGTGGGCAAGATCCGCAGTCAGGGTCTGGAGACCTGGGCCGCACGGGAAAGCGATGGTCAGCTCGACTGGCAGAAGCTGTTCGCCAGCCAGCCTGCGAAGTCGGAGCAGAAGAAGGCCGAAGCCGAGAAGCATCAACCCGCGACCGCTTCGGGCGCCGAAACCACAGCCAGTAAAGACACGGCGCCAAGCAAGCCGTGGCAAGTGCTGCTGCGCGACACACAACTGCGGGACTATCGCGTGCACTTGGCCGACAAAGTGCCCAAAGAGCCTGTCGCGCTGGAGGTCGGCCCGCTCAATCTGGACCTGAACAATTTTGACAGCCTCAATCAATCGCCTTTCACCCTCAAACTCGACACCGGGCTGGGCAAACAAGGCAAGCTGACCGCCGAGGGCGAAGTCAATCTGGCGCCGGTACGCGCCAAACTCAATGTCACCACCCGCGACATCGACCTGCGTGTGGCGCAATCCTATGTCACGCCGTTCATTCGGCTGGAAGTGCGCAGCGGCATGCTGAACACTGATCTGGCGGTCGACTTGAAGAGCACCGAGCCGCTGGCGCTGGGCATTACCGGCAAGGCCCAGGTCGATCAACTGCACACACTGGACACCCTCAAATCCCGGGACTTCGTGAAATGGCAAAGACTGAACGTCGATGGCCTGAACTTCCAGCTGGGCGACAGCCTGAGCATCGCGACCATCAATATCGAACAGCCGTATGCGCGCTTCGTGATCGCCGATGACCGGACTACCAACATTGATGACCTGCTGATTCCGCAGCCTGCCGACACGCCCAAAGCCGCGCCGCAGCCCGCAGCTCAAGCAAAGGCCGCGTCCGCTGACAAACCGATGGGCATTCACATCGGTGAGGTGAACATCAACAATGGCTCGGCCAACTTCGCCGACTTTAGCCTCACGCCGAATTTCGCGACGGCCATCCAGCAGTTGAACGGTACGATCGGCACGCTGGATAACCGTCAGGACAAGCCTGCGCCGGTGGACATCAAAGGCAAGGTCGACCGCTATGCGCCGGTCACGATCAAAGGCGCACTCAACCCCTTCAATCCGCTGGCCAGCCTTGATATTGCGACCAGCTTCAAACGCGTCGAGCTGACCACGCTGACGCCCTACTCCGGAAAATTCGCCGGGTATCGCATTCGCAAGGGGCGGTTGAATCTGGACCTGCATTACCTGATCACCAAAGGCCAGCTCAAGGCCGAGAACAAGGTGGTGGTCGAGCAACTGCAATTGGGTGAAAAAGTCGACAGCCCGGATGCGGTGAACCTGCCGCTGAAACTGGCGATTGCGCTGCTCAAGGATGTGGACGGCAAGATTTCCATCGAACTGCCGGTTTCCGGGGATTTGAACAACCCTCAGTTCAGCGTGATGCCGATCGTCTGGCAGACGCTGCGCAATCTGGTGGTGAAGGCGGCGGCGGCGCCGTTCAAGTTCATTGGCGGACTGATCAGCGGAGGCGGTGCGGAAGACCTGGGCACTGTGGCCTTCGCACCAGGCTCGGACGAATTGAGTGGCGACGCGCAAGCTTCTCTCGACAAACTGGCCGCCGCGCTGAAAGAACGCCCCGCCCTGCGTCTGGAAATCGAAGGCACCAGCGCCGAGGCCAGCGATGGCCCCCTGATCGCCCAGCAACGGCTGGAGCGTGAATACCAGAGCACGTACTACAAAATTCTTCAGCGGCGTGGCGACAAAGTCCCCGCCCAGGCCAGTGACCTGAAGGTGCCGGACGACGAGAAAGCACCGATGCTCGAAGGCATCTATCGCACCCGCCTGAAACAGCAGCCACCTGCTGAATGGGTCGATCTGGGTAAGGAAGAGCGGCAGAACAAGCTGCGCGAGGCCGTGCTCAAGTCGTGGAGTTCTAGCGCTTTGCTGTTGCGTCAGTTAGGCCAGGCGCGGGCAGGCAGTATCAAGGACTATCTCGTGGACAAGGGACAACTGGCCGATGATCGGGTCTATTTCGTTGACGCGTCCCTCGGTCAGCCGGAAAAAGACGGACGCGTCATCAGCCCCCTGCATCTGGACAGTGAGTAACGAACGTTGAAGAGTGTGTTAATCGTGGCCTTGGTGGCGCTCGGCCTGACGGCATTGAGCCTCACCGCTCAGGCGGATACGTTGCGCTGCGGCAGCCAATTGATCAGCGCTGGCGACAGGATGTTCGAAGTGCAACAGAAGTGCGGTCAGCCCATCAGTCAGGACATTGTGGGGTACAAGGAAACGGTCAACCACTTCCGTCAGGTCGATCAGGTGCAGGTGCAGGAATGGATCTACGGCCCGAATAACGGGATGTATCAGTACCTGCGTTTCGAAGGTGGGCGGTTGGTGCGGATTGATAGTCGGCGGGGTCGGTAAACCTGGCGTGGCGTCAGCACCAACCCTGTGGGAGCGAATTCATTCGCGAAATGATGGATAAGGCAACAGAGATGTGTTGATCGAACTACCCCATCGCGAATGAATTCGCTCCCACAGGTGATTGCGTTGTAAGGCGCAATCTATCCCGTCAAATCCTGAACTGCTTCACCAACCCACCCAACCGATCACCTAAGTCTGTCAGGCTGCGCGCCGTATAAGCACCGGCCTGAGCATCGTCGGCCACGGTGTCCACGGCTTGGGCGATCTGAGTCATGCTGCGGCTGATCTCTTCGGCGACGGCAGTCTGCTCTTCCGAAGCGCTGGCGATCTGCGCGTTCATGTCATTGATGGTCTCGATCAACTGCCCGATGGCATCCAATGACGCACCGGCCTCGTTGGCCAACTCGCCCGTGGTTTTGCCGGTGTCGCTTGAGCGGCTCATCGCCACGACCGCGTCTTGCGCACCGCGCTGCAGCGAGGTGATCATGTCGTGGATTTCCTGTGTGCTCTGCTGCGTTCGGCTGGCCAAACCCCGCACTTCATCGGCCACCACCGCAAAGCCGCGACCGGCATCCCCTGCTCGCGCCGCTTCAATGGCCGCGTTAAGGGCCAGCAGGTTGGTCTGCTCGGCCACGGAGCGGATCACGTCAACCACCGAAGCAATCGAGTGCACGTTCTGACGCAGGGTGTCCAGCGACGAGCTGCTCTCACCAATCTCACCGATCAACGCACGAATGCTCTCGATGCTCTTGTTCACCACGCTCCTCGCGTCATGCCCGACGTCGCTGGTCTTGCGCGCGGCCTGAGAGGCGCCTTGCGCGCTGATCGACACCTGATGCGCCGCCGAAGACATTTCGTGAATGGCTGTCGCGACCTGATCAGTCTCCTGACGCTGACGACCCATGGCTTCTTCGGAGCGTTGTGCTTGGGACGACATGTCATTGACCAGGCCGTTGAGCTGGCCGGTCATCTCCGCGATCTGCCGCACCAGTCCATGGATTTTTTCGACGAACTGGTTGAACGACCGAGACAGCGCACCTAACTCGTCATTGCCTGTCTCTGGCAGACGTCGGGTCAAGTCGCCGTCACCTGCGGCAATGTCATCCAGATTCTGCTTGATCACCATCACCGGTTTGACCAGCCCGTTGCCCAGGAACAGGCCAATCACGGCAACGATCAGCAGCAATACCGCAACGACGGCGACGATCAGCGCTGCCGACGAGCCGATGCGGCTCTGGATCGCCGCCTCGATGGCTGCAATTTGTTGATCGATGTCATCGAGGTTGGCCTGCGTGCCGAACGCCAAGTCCCATTTTTGCAGGTAGTTGGTGTAACCCAGTTTCGGAACCGGCTTGTCGCTGCCGGGCGTGGTCCAGTCGTAGCGGAAGAAATGGGTGCCGTCTTTGGCTTTGTCGACCAGGCCGCGGATCACGTAAACGCCGTTGGCGTCCTTGGCATCGGAGAAGTTCTTGCCGATGTCCACGTCCTTGTCAGACCAGAACACCCGCACGTACTGCGAGTTGTAGCCGAAGAAGTAGGCAGCCTTGTCGTATTGCAAGCCCTTGAGGACTTTGAGCGCACGGTCGCGGGCTTCCATATCGCCAGGCGCCGAGGCGTCGTAGATCGGTTTGATCGCGGCTTCGCCAATCTGTTGGTAGTTCTTCAGCGACAGTTTGCGTTCTTCGAGCAGCAACGCACGGGTCTGCTCGACCTCCTGAGTGGCCAGTTTTTGCAGCACGACCCAGGTGATACAGCTAATGACGGCGGCCAGTATCAGGCTGGGAATAATGGCAAGGAGAATGACCTTGCGGCGCAGGTTTAACGTCACGACGAATTCCTTGTATGCAGGACATATCATCTTTACTGATGAAAAATGACCGGAAGCTCTTGTGGTGAGTGGTGGCGTGAACGGCGGTTGCAGCTAATCGTATCGCTGATCCTGAGCGGATCTTTAGGATCCAGGCGCGATAAATTACAACCGAAATATGTCACAAGGCTACTATGATCGATCGATGTGATGGGGCCGAGAGGAGTATCGATTTTGTCGATGGTTTAGCGGAATGAAATGTAGAGACGAGTAGTGCGTAGTACGTCATTCGCGATTGGCCAGTACAGTCGATAGAGATGTATCGAATGTCCCACCGAATCGCGAATGAATTCGCTCCCACAAGGGGGAGGCGTAGGTTCTATTAGCGTTCGTGAAGCGCTTCGGCGCGTGCCTTCAGTACAGGTTTGAGCAGGTAGCTGAGAATGCTCTTCTTGCCGGTGATGATGTCCACCGACGCAACCATCCCCGGAATGATCAACAGCGGATGGTCATCGGTGCCGAGGTGGCTGCGCTCGGTGCGCAGTTTGATGACGTAGAAGGTTTCCTTCTTCTGCTCGTCCTGCACGGTGTCGGCGCCGATCTGTTCCAGCTTGCCTTTGAGGCCACCGTAAATGGTGTAGTCATAGGCCGTGAATTTGATCATCGCTTCCTGGCCCGGATGCAGGAACGCAATGTCTTGCGGACGAATGCGCGCCTCGACCAGCAAGGTGTCATCCAGCGGCACGATTTCGGCGATGTCGCTGCCCGGCTGGATAACGCCGCCGACGGTGTTGACCAGCATCTGCTTGACGATACCGCGCACAGGAGAGGTGACCATGGTGCGGTTGACCCGGTCTTCCAGCCCCTTGGCCGTAGACTGCGCCTTGGCCAGATTGGTACGGGCCTCGTTCAATTGCGTCAGGGCGTCGCTGCGGAATTTGCCACGGGTCTCGTCGATCTTGCGCTGCACTTCGGCAATCGCCGCCTGCGCACGAGGAATCGCCAAGGTGGTGCCGTCGAGCTGGCCGCGGGTTTCCACTTCCGACCGTTTCAACCGCAGGATGTCCACGGGGGACACCGCGCCCTGTGCAACCAGTGGCTCGGACATGCCGATCTCCTGGCGCAACAGGTTCAGGCTGTTGCGGTACTGCTCCTGCTTGGAGCCGAACTCGCGCAATTCCTGCTGACGCTGAATCAGTTGCTGTTGCAGCCCGCCAACTTCATCAACCAGTTGCTGACGACGGCTCTGGTACAGAGACTCTTCGTTCGCAGCCTGTTTGGGCGCCGACTTGCGCGCATCAGCGCTGATGTTCAACGGACGGTCATCGACCTCGGCACTCAGACGCTCGACGCGCAACTCCATGGCCACGCGGTCGGCCTCCGTCTCACCGACGTTGGACGCGAAACGAGTGTCGTCCAGCCGAATCAGCGGTGCACCGGCTTCAACGATCTCACCGTCGCGCGCGTAAATCTGCGCGACGATACCGCCCTCAAGGTTCTGGATTTTCTGAATCTTGGTCGAGGGAATCGCCTTGCCTTCGCCTTTGGTCACTTCGTCGATGACCGCGAAGTTGGCCCACAGCACCAGAAACACGAAGAACAGAATGACGCCCCAGATGGTGTACCGCACGATACGCGGCACGTCATCGAGGAAAGCCTTCTTCACTTCAGGCATCGGCTGCCCTTCAAGGGAAGGGGTGCCTTTGAAATAGCCGAACAACCCGCCGGAGTCTTGACCCGATTTAAGCAACACTGATCTGCCCCTTCTTCAATGCTTCCATCACGGCCGCTTTCGGACCATCGGCAAGGATCTGGCCACGGTCGATCACCAGCAGGCGATCGACCAGAGAGAGCAGCGAGGCTCGGTGGGTCACAAGAATCACGGTTTTCTTCTCGATGACGGCTTGCAGGCGCTGCTTCAGGCGCTCCTCGCCGGTGTTGTCCATGGCGCTGGTGGGTTCGTCCAGCAGCAGAATCGGTGGATTGAGCAACAACGCACGGGCGAGCGCCACGTTCTGCCGCTGGCCACCGGACAGGTTCTGTCCACGCTCACCGACTTGCAGTTCATAACCTTGCGGGTGCAGACGGGCGAATTCGTGCACGCCTGCCAGCTCCGCAGCTTGAAGAACCATTTCATCGTCGACATAACGCGCGCCGCTGACCAGGTTGTCACGCAGCGAACCGGCCAGCAGTTGAATGTCCTGAGCGACATAGCCGATGTTGTGCCGCAGCTCGCTGACGTCGATCTGGCGAATGTCCACGCCGTCAACCAACAACGAGCCTTCGTCTGGTTGATAAAGACCAACCAGCAGTTTGGCCAGAGAGCTCTTGCCCGAACCGCTTCGACCGATGATGCCGATCTTCTCGCCCGGACGAACCACCAGGTTGATGTTCTTCAGCGCCAGGGTCTGTTGATTCGGGTAGGTGAACTCGACGTTGCGGAACTCCATCGCACCTTGCAGCACCTGACGGCTCATCGGACGCTCTTCGAAGTTGCGCTCTTGCGGCAACTCCATCATCTGGTCCACGGACACCATCGTCACTTTGGCCTGCTGGTAACGGGTCAGCAAACCGGACAATTGCGCCAGTGGGCCAAGGGCGCGGCCGCTCAACATGTAGCAAGCCACAAGACCACCCATGCTCAGATTGCCGTCGATGATCATGTACACGCCGAAGCAGATCATCGCCACACCCGCCAGTTGCTGGATCAGCAACGTGATGTTCATGGCCATCCCGGACAGAATCTTGACCCGCAGTTCGAGGCGGCTCAGGGTGCCGATGGTGTGCTCCCAGTGATACTGACGCTCACTTTCGGCGTTGTTGACCTTGACCGCGTCCAGCCCCGACAGCGTTTCGATCAGGCTCGACTGACGCTCGGCCCCCAGAGCCATGGTGCGTTCGAGGGTGGCAGTGAGCGGCTTTTGCAAAAGATGACCAATGCCCAGCGCCAGTGGGAAGGCAATGATCGGAATCCACACCAGATGCCCGCCCAGCAGCGCGATCACCAACAGGATGATGAGGGTGAACGGCAGGTCGATCAGGCTGGTCAGGGTCAGCGACGTCAGAAAGTCGCGCATGCCCTGAAATTCATGGATGTTCTGCGCGTAGCTGCCGACGCGGGCGGGACGAAACTTCATCGCCATGCCCACGATGCGTTCGAACAGCGTCGCGGAGATGATCAGATCGGTCTTTTTACCGGCCAGGTCTAGGCACAGGCTGCGCAGCCCTTTGAGCACCAGATCAAACAGATAGGCACCGACAATACCAGCGGCCAGCACCCACAGGGTGGAAGTCGCCTGATTGGGTACCACCCGGTCGTACACGTTCATGACGAACAAGGGCGCCGCAATCGCGATCAGGTTGATGACGAAGCTGGCAGCAATCGCGTCGGCGTACAACCAACGCGACAGCTTGAGGGTGTCTTTGAACCAGGAGCGTGCTCGCGGGATGATCGAGCCTCTGGTTGCGTCAAATTTATGTTGCGGTTGGGCGAAGAACACCTTGCCGCTGTAATCCTTGGCCAGCGCCTCGCGCTCGACCTGCACTTCACCGCCGTCGCTTTCGCTGATCAGCAGTCTCGCCACATCATCGTTCCAGCCCAGCAATACGGCGCAGCGGTTGTCTTTCAACAACAGCATGGCCGGGAGCGCGATGGCGGGAATCTGGTCCAGCTTGCGCACCAGCAAACGCCCCTGCAAACCGGCCCGAGCCGCCGCACGAGGCAGCAGGTCGGCGGACAGGCGCTGATCGGGCAACGGCAGGCCGGTGCTCAACATCGCCCGGCTCGCCGGTTTGTGATGCAGGGCGCAGAGTGTCAGCAAACCGTCCAGTAACGGGTCGTCATGCTGGCTGCGGGGATCATGACCTAGTTGAACAGAAGGTAATTCCAAATCCACGCTGACACTCTCTTTCTTTAGCAATTAAAAGAAGCTGGCTCCTGACAGGATGCGTCAAGGATCAGTTCATACCCGGCAGTTTGACCGACGGCTTTATATCATTCTGCACAACCGATGCCAGCGGAGCCACGACGCCCTGACTTTTCAGCAAGGTGCCGATGTCGGCCTGAATGCGGTACTGGGTGTAGGTTTTCAGGCTTTGCAGTTGCACCAGACGCTGTTGCGCGGTGAACAGTTCGTTCTCGCTGTCGAGAAGGTCGAGCAGCGTACGCTCTCCGAGGCTGAATTGCTGCTGATACGACGTACGGACGCTGGTGGCCCGATCAACGTACTGCTGCGCGATCGGCACTTGTTGCGATGCGTTGTTGTAGGCGTTCCAGGCCAGACCCAGTTCTTCGTTCAGTTGACGCAGGGCGTTGTTGCGGATGTCCAGCGCCTGAGAAGCCAGGTAAGACTTGGAGGTCAGGTCGGCCTTGTTGCTACCACCGGCATACAGGTTGAACTGCATGCGCACCATGGCTTCCCAGCCGTTGTTGTGACCTTCGTCGCCACCGACGTTGTTGTCGGCGTTGCGGCCCAGATCCAGATCGAAACGCGGCGAGAAGGTCGACTTGGCGGCGGCGTACTGTTTCTCGGCGGCGGCAATGTCAGCCTCGGCCGAACGCAGCACCGGGCTGTTGTCGAGCATTTGCTGACGGGCTTCCTGCAGATCGGCCGGCATCAGCGCGAACGGCGCAGGCTTTTCCAGTTGGTCCGGCAGTTGGCCAATGGCGCTCAGGTAGTTGGTCTGAGCATCGGCGAGATTGGTCTGTTCGGTGATCAGGTTGTTCTGCGCCTGAGCCAGACGGGCATCGGCCTGATCCATGTCAGCCATGCGACCTACACCACGGCTCGTGCGCAACTTGATCTGGTCATAGATACGTTCGTGACTTTTAAGGTTTTCTTCAGCGAGACGAACCATTTCACGCTGCGTCAGAACATCGATATAAACCTGAGCAACTGTCAGCGCAGTGCGCTCGGAAGTATTCAACAAAGAGTACGCCCGAGAATTGGCGGTGGCTTGTTGACGCCCAACTTCGTTACTTGTAGCAAAACCATCAAACAACATCTGGCGCAGGCGAATGGCGGACTCGCCACGGTTCAGTGTCTGCCAGTGGTTGTCATTGCCCTGAGCACGGGTGGTTGGCGTATCGGAACCCGCACGACCATACCCCGCCGTAATGTCGACACGTGGCAGATAGCCGCCCTTCGCCGCACGGACGGCGTAGTCCTGCGCAATGCGGGCGTTGACGCCTGCCTGAACCTCGGGATGCACTTCCATAGCCTTCTGCATGGCTTCTGGCAAGGTTTGTGCCTGCACGAAGCCAGCCGAGAGGATGAACGGTACAGCGGTGAGAATTTGCTTACGCATGTTGGTGACTTCCCGAGAACGTACTTGTTCAAAAACGCAGCATTCACTGCTGCACTGCAAAGAGAGACTTGTGTAAGAGATCGGCGGCGTCAGGCTGTTCTGAAGGGTCTCTGGGAGCGAACAACAGAAATACGCGATCTCAGAAAATATCAATGTGACATTACGGACGCGATTGTTTAGGATGTCGCGGAATAGGTCAATAGTTTGGCAGAAAGTTAATGAGGAAGCCGATACTAGACCGAGAATAAATTGACGCCAAATAACCAACAATAAATAAATCAAACGCTTAGTTGTTGGGCGCCAAAGTTTTGTTAGTTTCAAGCAGCCCCATATGAAGCGCCGCACCCGAAAAGCCGGTCGGCATGATGGATACCTACAGAACGGTAAATTCGGAGAGTCACCCCCATGAGCAGTGTTGTTGCCATCGTCAAAAGCATTGTTGGCCAAGTAGTCGCAGTCTCCCCGGAAGGGATTCGTCGTGTGCTGATCGAGGGTGACCGGCTGTTGGCCGGGGAGCAGGTGCTCACAGGCCCGGAAGGCTCTGTCACATTGCAGTTGCCTGATGGTCGCCAACTGGACATGGGCCGTGACAGCCAGTGGAGTTCGGAAACCCCGACCTCGACCACTAACATCGCAGAAGCCACCGCTCAGGCGGCACCGTCTGTTGCCGAACTGCAACAGGCCATCGCAGCGGGCGCGGACCCGACCAAGGATCTGGAAGCCACCGCAGCAGGCCAGACCACCGGCACGTCTTCCGATGGCGGCAACGCAGGCGGCGGCCACAGCGTCGTGATGCTGACCGAAACCGCGGACGTCGTGAACCCGAACATCGGCTTCAATACAGCCGGTCTGGGGAACGCCGCAGCCGCAGGTATTCAGGAAGACGCCGCAGTCCCTCAGCGCGAATCGACCCTGACCCTGAGCGCAACACCGACACTGACCGAAGAAGGCGGCGCGCTGATCTACACCGCCACCGTGACTCAGGCACCGCTCAGCGACCTGACTATCACCCTGTCCAACGGCTCGACCATCGTGATCGCTGCTGGCCAGACGACTGGCACCGTGGTCGTTCAGATTCCGAACGGCAACACCCCGTACATCGACGCGCACAACATCACCACAACCATCACCGGCACCACCGGCGGCGCTGGCCTGGTTCTGACAACCAACCCTGCGCCGGCCGTGACCAACGTCACCGACACCGTCGACACCACCACGGCCTCTATTACGGGCAGCGCTCAGGTCACTGAAGGCGAATCGGCGACGTACACCATCACGCTGAGCAACCCTGGTCAGACCGAAGTCACCGTCAACCTGACGTACAGCGGCACCGCTGCCAATGGCACGGACTACACCCAAGTGGTCAGCGTCAAGATTCCAGCCGGGTCCAGCAGCGTTACGTTCGATCTGGCAACGATCAACGACACCCTTCCGGAAGACGTCAAGAACATCACCGTTTCGATTGGTTCGATTACCGGTGGCAACTTCGAAAACGTCGTGGCCAGCACCACCAACGGCAGCGTCACGACCATTCTCATCGACAACGATGCTTTGCCTGTCGTTGATTTGAACGGCGCTGCGACTGGCACCAACAGTGAAGTCACTTTCACCGAAGGCAACACCGGTGTCGCGATTGCACCGGACATCAAGGTCAGCGACGTCGACAGCCCGCAACTGGCAGGCGCCAAGGTCACCCTGACCAACGCGCAAGCGGATGACACACTGACCGTGGGCAGCCCGAACGCCAACATCACCGTCACCACAAGCACCGTCAACGGTCAGATCGTCCTGACCCTGACCGGCGCTGCGACAGCGGCTGAATACGAAGCCGTGATCAAGTCGATCACCTTCAGCAACAGCAGCGATAATCCGAGCGTGGCAGATCGTACGATCACCGTGACGGTGAACGACGGCCAGAACGACTCGATTCCGGTGAGCAGCACCGTTCACGTGCAAGCTGTCAACGATGCGCCAACCATCACGTTCGAGACCCCGAGCTACACCGAAAACGGTGCCCCTCAGCCTCTGGTCAACAACCTGCAAATCAAGGACGTCGACGGCGACACGCTGAGCGGGGCGAAGATCACCCTGACCGGCATCAAGGCCGAAGACCTGATCGCGTCTGACTACTATAAAGGTGGCACCGAAGGCACCACCGATCTTGGTATCAGCTACAAACTGGTAAGCAACCCGGATGGCAGCATCACCATCGAGCTCACGGGCAACGCGTCGATCGCCAACTACACCACGCTGATCAACTCGATCACCTACGCGAACAACAGCGACAACCCGGACACCACCCCTCGTGGCGTCAAGATCGAAGTCACCGACGTCGATGCCCATGGCACCGACAATCAATCGGGCGACCACAGCGGTCAGATCGATATCATCTCGGTCAACGATGCACCGACCGTCAATGATGCCAGCGGGACTGGCTATGAAGACGGCAAGGACAGCGCAGGCACCGAGACGGGCCTGGTCAAGATCATCCTGACGGGCAGCGACGTTGACGGTCAGATCGATCACTTCAACCTGGTCGACATGGCCGAGCACGGCAAGTTCTATGCTGACGCGGCAGGCACTCAGGAGCTGACCAGCGCCAGCGACATCGCTGCCGCCAATAACAGCGCAACGATCTACTTCAAGCCGGACGCTGACTGGAGCGGCAAAACCAGCTTCACGTACACCGCGACCGACAATCAGGGCCTGCCTGCCGCAACGGCAGCCACCGGCAACATCACTGTAACCCCGGTGACAGACACCCCTGCCCTGTCGCTGGTGAGCGACGCGGTGGTGGCTTCGCTGACCGTCAACGGCGCGACCACCGGCGTGATCGGCAACATCGGCAGCGGCGCGTGGCACACCGACAACAGCGGCGGCACTGTCGAGATCAGCGCACCAGGCACCTACGGCGTCGGCGCCAACGCACAGAACTCACAGGTCATCGAGCTGGAGCGCAATTCGGGCGACCCAAGCAACCTGTACACCACCATCGACGCCAAAGCGGGCGCGACCTACTCCATTTCGGTCGACTACTCGCCACGCGCCGGTGCGCTGGATAACTCCGTTATCAATGTGTACTGGGGCACTACCCTGATCGGCACGCTGAACGCCAATCAGACCGGCATGCAAACCTACACCTTCCAGGTACCGGTCACCGCCGATGGCGCGGCCAAACTGGAATTCAAGGCAGCCGACAGCAACTCTGTGGGCGGTGTGATCAACAACATCAGCGTTACCGAACAGCTGAACACCGGCCTCGAAGACAAAGGCATCCTGCTCTCGACCATCAAGGCCGCCACCACCGATACCGATGGTTCGGAAACCCTGACGCTGAGCCTCAAAGGCCTGCCGGTCGGTTCGACGCTGACCGATGGCACGCACACCTTCACCGCGACGGCTGGCCAGACGTCTACCGACATCACCCAATGGGACCTGAGCAAGCTGACCTTCACGGCACCGTCCAACGTCAGCGGCACCGTTTCGCTAACCGTGACGGCGACCGCACAGGACGGCGATGCTGCACCGGTGAGCAAAGACCTGAGCTTTGATGTCCACGTGATCGCCGTGGCCGATGCGCCAGTGGTTAACGTCACCTCGGCCACCGGCCCTGAAGACAGTGCGATCCACCTGACCATCGCAACGGCCCTGACCGACACCGACGGTTCCGAATCGCTCAGCACCACGGTTTCGGGCATTCCGTTGGGCGCCGTGCTGACCGATGGCACCCACAGCTACACCTCGATACCAGGCGGTGACGGCGCGGTCGTGATCGATGGCTGGGACCTGAGCAAGCTGACCATCACCCCGCCTAAAGACTTCAATGGCGAGATCAAGCTGACCGTGAGCTCGACCTCGACCGAGGCCAGCAACGGCAATACTGCGACCACCACAACTCCGTTGGTCGTGACCGTCACTCCAGTCAACGACGCCCCTGTTCTGGACCTGAACAGCAAAGACGGCTCGACCGAGACCGGCTACAGCCTGAACTACATCGAAAACGGCAAGGCGATCAGCATCGCTGGCAGCAACGTTTCGATCACCGACGTGGACAACACCACGCTCAAAAGCGCCACCGTCGTTCTGACCAATGCTCAGATCGGTGACGTGCTGGCCGCCACCAGCAAGAACGGCATCTCCGTACAGATCGTCAACGGCGTCGATGCCGATGGCAACAAGACCATCACTGTCAACCTGAGCGGGGAAGCAACCCTGGCTCAGTACCAGTCGATGATCCAGTCGATCACTTATCGCAACACCAGCGATGACCCGAGCACCGTCGATCGCAAGATCACAGTTCAAGTCAACGACGGTCAGTCCGAGTACAACCTGTCCAACGTTGCCACCAGCACCATCAAGGTCACGGCGGTCAATGACGCACCGACCATCGACATGCACGGCTTCGGCAACGTCACCGCCGCTGCGCCTTATGTCGAGAACCAGGCACCGGTCAAACTGATGCCAAACGTCACCCTTGCCGATCCGGACAGCCCGAATCTGCAAAGCGCGACAGTTTCGATCCAGAACGCAAAAGCCGGCGACACGTTGGCGTTCGACACCACCGGTACCAACATCACCGTCACGTCGAAAGTGGTCGGTGGCCAACTGGTCTATACCCTGACCGGCACCGCGACCCAGGCGCAATACGAAGCGGTCTTGAAGTCGGCGACCTTCCAGAGCGTGGGTGACGATCCGGTGGGTGGCATCCGCGTGGTCACCGTCACCGTCAACGATGGCGAGTTGAACTCCTCTGTCGGCACCTCGCTGGTCACCGTCATTCCGGTCAACGATGCACCTGTGGTTGATCTGAACGCAGGCGCTGTGGGCGGCAACGGCAACTTCGTCACCGATTACACCGAGAACCAGGCTGGCATCAACATCGCAGGCAACGTGAAAATCACCGACCCTGACGATTCCAAAGTGCAAGGCGCGACCATCACCCTGACCAACGCTCAGGCCGGTGACGTGCTGACAGCTGCCAGCCAGTTGGGTATCAAGGCGACCGTCATCAATGACCTCGCGCACAACAAGATCACGGTCATCCTGACCGGCAGCGCTAGCGCCTCGGCTTACGAGCAAGCGATCAAGTCGGTCACCTACAGCAGCACCAGCGAAGATCCGGACCAGACGCCGCGCAACATCACTGTCACCGTTTCTGACGGCCACCTGATCAATGGCGTGTCGAGCGCTTCGACCACCACCATCAACGTGACCGCCGTCAACGACAAGCCGACCGTGACTTTCGGCAGCAGCGAATACGTTGAAAACGCCGACCCAGTGTCCATCGCTCCGGGCCTGCAAATCGCTGACGTGGACAACACCACGCTGAGCAAAGCGGTCATCACCCTGACCGGCCTGAAAGCTGAAGACGTTGTGGACTCTGTGCACAACACCGGCAACGGCACCACCGACATCGCCGGTATCAAGTACACCGTCTCCGGCCCGGATGCCAACGGCACCATGGTCATCACGCTGGAAGGCACGGCGACCAAGGCCCAGTACCAGGAGCTGATCGAGTCGATCAAATTCGTCGCCTCGGGTGACAATCCAACGGGCGGCGAGCGCGGCGTGAGCGTCGTCGTGACCGACACCGGCCTGAAGAGCGATGGCACCCACCTGGAGTCGTCGACTGAGTACACAGGCTCCATCAAGGTTACCCCGGTCAACGACGCGCCGGTTCTGGACCTCAACGGCCCGGCCGGTGGCAGCAACAGCACCACCACGTTCACCGAAGGCAACAGCGCGCTGAAGGTCATGCCGTTCATGACCATCACCGATCCTGACAGCCCGACCTTCAAAGGTGCAACCGTCACCCTGACCAACCCGCAGGCGAACGATCAACTGTACTTCGCGACCACCAACGCGAAGATCACCGTGACCTCAGCCACTGTCGACGGCAAGCTGGTGTTCACCCTGACCGGTGAAGCCACGCAGGCCGAATACAACGACGTGCTGAAATCGCTGCGTTTCATCAACAACAGCGATAACCCGTCGAGCGTCAACCGCGTGATTGACGTCACCGTCAACGATGGCTCCGACAGTTCCAACACCGCTCAAGCCATTATCAAGGTCGTGCCGGTCAACGACGCACCGACGTCTGTCGGCGACGGCTCTGGCATCTCGTTCACCGAAGGCGGCGCTGGCACCACTCTCGCCGGCAAAGTCACCGTCGCTGACGTCGACAACGACAACCTGCAAAGCGGCAAAGTCACCCTCGTTGGCACTCAGATTGGCGATGAGCTGACCGTGGGTTCGCCAAACGGCCACATCACCGTCACCCAGTCGGTGGTCGACGGCAACATCGTGCTGACCCTGACCGGTAACGCTACAAAAGCCGAATACCAAGCGCTGATCGACTCGATCACCTTCAAAAACACCAGCGACAACCCGACCACCGATCCGCGCGCGATCACTGTCACCGTCAACGACGGCGCGCTGAACTCTGCGGCGTCCAGCACTGCCGTGACCGTGGCCCCGGTCAACGACGCTCCGACCATCACGTTCACCGGCGCAAGCTACACCGAAAACGGCGCAGCCACCCCGCTGGTCACGAACCTGGTCATCAAGGACGTCGACAGCGGCCAGCTGTCCAGCGCCACAATCACCCTGAGCGGCATCAAGGGTGAAGACCTGATCGTTTCCGATTACTACAAGGGCGGCACCGAAGGCGACACTTCGCTGGGCATTCACTACAGCCTGAGCAACGACGCTAACGGCAACATCGTCATCACCCTGACCGGCAACGCGTCGATCGACGACTACAAGGCGCTGATCAGCTCGATCACCTACGCCAACAACAGCGACAACCCGTACGCTGACCCGCGCAGCGTGAAGATCGAAATCACTGACGTCGATGCGCACGGCACTGACAACCAGTCCGGTTTCAGCACCGGCAGCGTCACTGTGACCCCGGTGAACGATGCACCGATCATTGGCCACACCGGCACAGGCACCAGCTTCGGCAACACCTGGAACGAATCCCTGGCCGATGGCACCCCATCGGGCAGCGGCAAGGGGCCAGGCAAAATTGCTCGCGATTTCACCCTGACCGATCCGGACACCACCGTTCTGAAGTCTGCGACCATCACCCTGACCAACTCGCACGATGGCGACATCCTGAACGTGGTCAAGAATGCGGGTCTGACGTACGAAATCACTAACGTCAAAGACGCTCAGGGCAACATCGTCAGCCAGACCATCACTTTCGGTCCGGGCACCGCAGCGCAATACCAGACTGCGATTCAGTCGATCACGTTCGACAGCTCGTCGCATAACCCGAGCACTGAAAACCGCATCATCAACATCACCATTGATGACGGCGGCGATGTGAACAACATCGCTACTACGGTTTCGACCATCCGGATTACCACCGTCAACGATGCGCCGACCGTGGGCACCGACAAGGTCACCTTCACCGAGAACGACAACGCCGTTTCGGTGGTGAAGAACCTGCAACTGAACGATCTGGACAACACCACCCTCAGCAAGGCCGTCGTCAGTGTCAGCGACATGAAGGCTGGCGAGCTGTTGACGTTCACCGGCACCACGCCTGACGGCGTCACCGTGACCGAAGTGAAGAACGCGTCGGGCCAGGTCACCGGCTTTACCCTTTCCGGCGTCGCGACCCTCGAGCAGTACAAGGCGCTGATCGAATCGATCAAGTTCCAGGCACCGGGCGATAACCCGATTGCAGGCACGCGTGGCGTCGACATCACCGTCACCGACTCCGGCGCCAAAGGCAACGGGGTGAACGGCAAAGAATCGTTCCTGGCCCACGGCGAGATCTCCGTGGTCGCGGTCAACGATGCTCCGACGGCCAATGCCGCTCAGGGCAGTGGCAACGAGGACGACGGGCAGACCAACCCGGGCATCGCCATCACCCTCAGCGGCAGCGATGTGGACGGTCAGATCGACCACTTCAACCTGGTCGATCTGGGTGCGCACGGCACGTTCTACGCCGATGCAGCCCATACGATCGCCATCAACACCAGCACGGATATCCCGGCCTCCGGCAACAGCGCGACCATCTACTTCGTACCGGATGCGGATTGGAGCGGCACCAACGACTTCACCTATAAAGCGGTGGACAATGGCCTGGCCGGCAAGGACGTGCTGAGCTCGCCTGTCGTGAATGGCAGCGTTACCGTGAACCCGGTCACCGATACACCATCGCTGACCATGGATGGCGGTTTCAGCCGTGGCATCGACTTCCAAGGGTCCGGCACAGGCACTAACGTCGCTGTCGAGCAGTTCAGCGGCGGCGTGTGGCACACCGATAACTCCGGCAATGCGGTGGAAATCAACACCGCCAGCACCTATGGCGTGAATGACCCGAAACAGGCCTCGGGCAACCACGTCATCGAGCTGGAGCGCAACACCGGCGACAAGAGCAACCTGTGGACCGAATTCTCGGCCAAGGCGGGCCAGACCTACACCGTAACCGTCGATTATTCGCCACGGGCAGGTGCGCTGGACAACTCGACGATCAACGTCTTCTGGGGTACGACCCTGATCGGTACGCTGAACGCCAACGAGGTGGGCCTCAAGACCTACGCGTTCCAGGTTCCGGTCACCGCCGACGGCACTGCGCACCTGGAATTCAGAGCCGCAGACAGCAACTCCACTGGCGGCATTCTGGACAACATTTCGGTAACCCAGAACGTCAACACCGGTTATGAAGATCAACCTATCCTGCTGTCACCGATTCACGCAGCCAGCACCGACCGCGATGGTTCGGAAAGCCTGACCCTGACCCTCGGCGGTCTGCCGAAAGGCTCGGTCATTACCGATGGCAATCCGAGCCACGTCTTCACCGCTGGCGATAACAACGCCTCGGTGGATGTCAGCAACTGGAACCTGAGCGGCCTGAAATTCCAGGCACCGCTGAACTACAGTGGCACCGTTGGGCTGGAGCTGACCGCCACCGCCAAAGATGGCGCCGCAGCGCCTGAGAGCACGTCGCTGAAATTCGACGTAACGGTTATCGCCGTCGCGGACGCACCGACCCTGACCGTGCATACCGATGGCGGCAACGAAGACAGCGCCATCAAGCTGGATATCGCGGGGGCGCTGGTCGACACTGACGGTTCGGAATCCCTGACGCTGACGGTGGCAGGTATTCCGTTGGGCGCAGTGGTGACCGACGGCCACAACAGCTACACCTCGATTCCGGGCGGCGATGGCGCTGTCATCATCACCGGCTGGGATCTGAACAACCTGACGATCACTCCGCCGAAAGACTCGACGGCGCCGATTCAGCTGAGCATCATCGCCACGGCAACTGAAGCGAGCAACGGCAGCCACGCTTCCACGACGCTGCCGCTGACAGTCAATGTCAACCCGGTCAACGACGCTCCAACCGCCACGGGCGGCAGCAGCACCGGGGACGAGGACACCACCCAGACCCTGCACTGGAGCAACTTCGGTGTTTCCGACATCGATTCTCCAGCCAGCTCGCTGGGCGTGGTCATCACCGGCCTGCCCGCCAATGGCACCCTGCTGCTCAATGGTGTGGCCGTTGCGCAAGGTCAGTTGATCAGCAAGGCCGACATCGACGGCGACAAGCTGACCTTCAAGCCTGCCGATGACGCCAACGGCAACAACTACGCCACCATCGGCTTCCAGCCGAGCGACGGCGGCGCGACCCTGGGCAATGCGTCCAGCGTTGTGATCAACGTCACCCCGGTCAACGATGCGCCTATTGCCGCCAATGATATTGGCCAACCTGTCACCGGCAGCCTGCAGGGCAACTACTACGGCTACAAACAGGGCAGCGGCGCGGGCAACGATGGTCCGAACCTGAGCAGCATCAAGCAAGCGCTGGACTTCATCGCCACGCACAAAGCCGATGCGACCTTCAACGCCAGCACCCTGAACTATGGTGGCTCGTTCGGCAACGACCTGGGCAACGCCGGAAACCTGGCGACCTTCCTGGGCACGGACAAGGGCTCGCTGGTTTACACCAACGGTACTGCGCAAACCACTACGACTGACGCGATCGTCGAGCTGGCGGGCAAGGTCAAGATGGAAGCAGGCAACTACTCGCTGAAGATCACGGCGGACGATGGCTATATCGTTTTGATCGATGGCAAACAAGTGGCTGCCTATGACGCGAACCAGTCACCTACCGCTCGTACAACCTCGTTCTCGCTCGCGACCGGCGGCGAACACAGCATCCAGATCGTCTATTGGGATCAGGGCGGCCAGGCTCAGTTGAAAGTCGAAGTGGCGGAGGTCACCGGCAACGTGATTGGCGGCTACAGCGTTCTGGGCACCAACCCGGCCATTGCGCTGGCGCATGACACCCTGACCACGCTCGAAGACCAGCCATTGGTCATCAAGGCGGCAACCCTGTTGGCTAACGACAAGGATGCCGACGGCGACGCATTGACCATCAACTCGTTGCAAGGCAACGATCCGAAAACGCCATCCAGCGTCACCGACGCGTCGGGCAAAGTGGTCGGTTCGGTGGTCATGGATGCCGCGGGCAACGTGATTTTCACCCCGGCCAAAGACATCAACGGTCCGGTGACTTTCACCTACACCGTCACTGATGGGCATGCGACTTCCAATACCGCCACGGTCACGGTCAACGTGACCGCCGTTAACGATGCGCCGGTCGCATCGGCCAGCACCGGTGCGGGCAATGAAGACACTACCCTCACAGGTCAATTGCAGGGTAGCGATGTCGATGACAACGACGTACTGAAATTCGCCGTCAAGGACGCTGACAAGCCTGCCGGTTTCACAGTCGACGATTCCGGCAAGTGGACGCTGGATGCCAGCAACCCGGTTTACCAGCACCTGGGCGCCGGTCAGACCACCACCTTTAACGTGCCGTTTACCGTCACCGACAAGGCGGGCGCGACCAGCACTTCGACCCTGACCATCACTGTGACCGGCACCAACGATGCACCGGTGGCCAAAGCCAGCGTCGGGTCCGGCAGCGAAGACAGCACCCTCAGTGGTCAATTGCAGGCCACCGATGTGGACGATGGCGACACACTGACCTATGCCGTCAAACCGGCTGACAAGCCTGCCGGCTTCACAGTCGACGAGTCGGGCAAATGGACGCTGGACGCCAGCAACCCGGCTTACCAGCATCTGGCTGCGGGCGAGACCACGGTCATCAACGTACCGTTCACCGTCACCGACAAATCGGGCGCGAGCAGCACATCGAACCTGGCGATTACCGTCACCGGCACCAACGATGCACCCGTGGTCAGCAACGCTGCGGCCACCGGCACCGAAGACACGGCGCTGGTGTTCAAGTGGTCCGACTTCGGCATCAGCGATGTCGACACCGCCAACTCGGCACTGGGCATCAAGATCACCGCCCTGCCAAGCGGCGGCGATCTGCAGTACAAGGCCGCCAACGGTAGCTGGGTTTCCCTGACCGGCAACGACATCGGCAAGGCCTTCAGCTATGCCGACATCGCAGCGGGCAAACTGCAGTTCGTTCCAGCGGCCGACAAATCCGGCAGCAGCGACTACAGCACCGCCGGTGTAGGCGATCAAAAGTCTGTCTACAGCCAGTTGCAGTTCAGCGCGACCGATGGCGGCTCCGTCGCCACGCCGGGCACGCTGAACATCAGCATCCGTCCGGCCGTCGATCAGCCTTCCCTGTCGCTGGGCACCAGCGCGGTCACATCGACCGGCCTGGTCAAGGATGTCTGGGTGGGCACGCTGACCGGCATGGGCACCGACGGCAACGGTGCGAGCGAATCGACTATCAAGGCCGGTTTCAATACCTCGACCGCTCCGACGACCCATACCACGGCAACCGCCGCGCAGGATGGCAACGTTGCCGCGGGCACCGGTACCAAGCTCTCCGGCCTGATCTATCTGGAAGCGGGTCACACCTACAACTTCTCGGGTTCGGGCGATGACAGCCTGCTGATCACCGTCGGCGGCAGCACCGTGGCCAAAGCGACCTGGGGCAGTAACAGTGGCGCCATCTCGTCGACCGGCTACACCCCGACCGAGTCCGGCTACTACACGCTGGATATCTACCACTACAACCAATCGGGCCCAGGCAGCTACACCATTAACCTGGTGGACAAGACCAACAGCACCGGCGCTTCCCAGACCGTCGCCCTGAACAGCGCCAACGAGCTGTTGTATACCTCGGCAGACGACCTGAAGGCTTCCGGCCTGAACGGCGTGACACTGCATGAAAACGGCGCAGGCTCCGGCGAGGGTTACTACACCGCCTACGACCTGAACCACGGTACCGAAAACAACCCGATCAAGCTGAGCTCGATCACGGCGAACTACACCGATAACGACGGTTCGGAAACCCACGTCACCACGATCAGCGGTGCACCTGCGGGCTCCATCCTGACCGACGGCGCCGGTCATAGCGTCACCATCGCCGCTGCCAACACCGCGGTCGATGTGAGCAAGTTCGACCTGAGCAGTCTGGTGATCAAGACGCCTCAGTACTACAGCGGCAACTTCACGCTGACCGTCACCGCGACGGCCACGGAAACCGCGCTGGTTGGCAAGCCGGGCGCCGTTGCGACAGCCACGGACACCAAGCAGATCGCAGTGACCGTCGACGCAGGCGTCTACAAAGCCAGCGAAGGCACTGCGGGCGACAGCACCGTTGTCGGCACGGCTTCCAATGACATCGTGGTCGCAGACGTGACCGCAATGAAGCTGGTGGCGGGTCAGAACTACGACATCGCCTTCATGATCGACACGTCGGGCAGCATGCAGAAGCAACTGTCGACCATGAAAACTCAGTTGATCGCAGCACTGACGCAGCTGTCGACATCGGCAGGCACCGAACATGCCGGAACGGTCAAGGTTTACCTGACCAACTTCGGCAGCACCGCGCACACGGGTCAGAGCTTCGACATCTCGACCACTGCGGGTCTGAAAGCGGCAACCGACTACGTCAACGCGCTGACCACGAATGGCAACACCAACTACGAGTCGGTGTTCAACCAGACGAGTGCATGGTTCAACAGCAGTGACGCCGTCAACGCCGGTGCTCAGAAACTGACCTTCTTCATCACTGACGGCCAGCCGAACACCTTCGACAGCAGCACCCCAGGCGTCGGCAACACGCTGGATTCGCACACCACTGCCGCTTACAACAAGCTGGTGGCCGCGAGCACCAACGGTATTGAAGCGATCGGGATCAACACCAGCGCGCTGGACAAGTACGACACCAACAACCACTCGCAGAACGTCATCGATGTCAGCAAGCTCAAAGACGCGATCCTGAGCAGCGAGACCCTCACCGGTCCAGGCAAAGACACCGTCAGTGGCGGCGATGGCAACGACATCCTGTTCGGTGACATGATCAACTACAAAGCACTGGAAGGGACCGCTGCGCTGAAGCAGTTCGCTGCGGACACCCTGAAAGTCAATGTGTCGACCATCGATGATGCTGCGCTGCACAAGTTCATCACCAGCCACACCGATGATGTTGCTCAGTTGGCCAACACGTCCAACACCTATGACGCGACCAAGTATCCGTTGCTGGGTGATGGCAACGACACGCTGCTGGGCGGCAATGGCGATGACATCCTGTTCGGTCAAGGTGGCAACGACACCCTGATCGGCGGCAAGGGCAATGACATCCTGTTCGGCGGTGCTGGCACCAACACGTTCGTGTGGAAACAGGGCGACACCGGCTCTGACGTGATCAAGGACTGGAACAAGGGCAGCAGTAACACGCTGGACCTGAGCGATCTGCTGCAAGGCGAAAACGGCAACGACGATGCCAACATCGCCAAGTTCCTGCAGATCAACAAGGTCGGCTCCGACACCTACCTAGAAGTCAGCACCACCGGTAAGTTCGACGCTCAGACCACGCCGAGCAATGCCGCTCAAACAGCCGATGTTCACATCAAACTGGAGGGCGTGAGCTGGGATAACAGCATGCTCAAGTCGTTGATTCACGATGCTCATACCATCAAGGTCGATTCGCACTGATAGCTCAAGCGCGTGAGCTGATGTACTGTGCTGGCAGCCGTGTCATACGGCTGCCAGCCATTGCATTCATTGAGGAATGAGCCATGTTTTACGTTCAGCGCGATGCAGAGGGAGTGCTTGTTCGTGTGGAAGCGGCCGCGTTTGCCGAGGCGACCGGACAACTACCGGCCGACGATCACGAGATCCAGGCCTGGTATGCCAATGAGGTGGTGGAAAAGAGCCTGAACCAGCTCAAGTTGAGCGACATGGAGATGATCCGTGTACTCGACGACTTGATTCAGGTGCTGACCAGCAAGGGCATCCTGAATGTCACGGACTTGCCTCCCGCCGCTCAGGCGAAATTGCTCGATCGTACCCAGGCCCGGCAAACACTGGGTGGCCTGAGCGACTTGATCAATGATGATGAAACGCGGTTGATTTAAAGCAACTCTCGTCGGGAAGCGCTGCGCTTTCTGATTGAACGCAATTCCCTGCGGGAGTGAGCTTGCTCACGATAGGTGTGTCATTCAGCGCATAAGTGTCTGAAAGATCCAATCGTGAGCAAGCTCACTCCTACAATTCATTTATAGCCATCCAAACCGCAAGCTCACTTCCATGGCGCCGGGTCACCGACCAACTGCCCCTGCACCCCTTCAATCCCCATCTCGGCAATCACCTGACGCTCGCCTTCGGTCTCGACTCGTTCGGCGATCAATGGCAGGTCAATGCTGTGCGCCGCACGCTGAACGGCCTCGATGAACAGCCGCTTGTGACTTTCCTCGTCAATGGCACGAATGTAACTGCCGTCTATTTTCAAATACGCCAGCCCCAAATGCGCCAGGTTGCCGATCATGCTGAAACGACCGCCAAAGCGTTGCAGCGCCAAGCTGAAACCGGCCTCCTGCAAACGACGGGTCAGCTTCTCCAGCACCGCCTGCTCCGGAAGCTGTTCTTCGCCGATTTCAAACGTCAAACGCCCTCGCAGTTTTGGGTACTGACGCAGCGCCTCGAACACCTGATTCAGCGCAGCCGAATCGCTCAACGTCGCCGCCGACAGGCTCAGCGCCAACGGCTGATCATGGGTTTCCATGTGTTTGAGCACTTGTTGCAACATCATCACATCAAGACGGCTGGCCCAGCCAAAGCGCTCGATCCACGGCAGGAAACGACCGGCCGCAATCGCCTCGCCCTGCTCATTAATCAACCGTGACAGGGCCTTGTAATGCATCACCCGTTTGATGTCCCGCGCGTAAACCACCGGCTGGAAGAAAAACTCGAAACTGCCGTGACTGAGGGCGTGGTCCAGCACCAGACGCCAGGTGTGCTCGTCATCTCCCGAGCGGGTCACCACGCCATTTTCGACACAGGCCCAGGTCTGCTCGCCTTGGGTTTCAGCCAACGCCAGCGCCTGATCCGCCAAGGCCAGCAAGGTCAGCGGCGCCTCACCTGGCGTATACGGCGCCAGCCCCATGTGAGCGACAGGCGAAACATCGGACGCACCTGTCGCGCCCAATGCGTGGAGGGCCTGTTCGATTTCGTGAACCAGCGCCAACGCTTCCTTGTTGGACATGCCCGGCGCCAACACCGCGAATTCGCCACCGCGAGAACGGCTGATGAGGTTGCGCGTTTTCGGATGCTTCTCACATTGTTTGAGCAACACCTGCGCCACGGCGATCAACAACGCGTCGGTGCGCTTACCGCCCAAACGCGCGTTCAGACCGGCCAGGTCCTGAACCCGCAGCAACAGCAGATACCCGTCCAGGTGCTCCTCCTGATTGCTGACATGGGCCTTGAGTTGCATGTCGAAGTAACGGCGGTTGGACAGCCCCGTCAAGCTGTCCTGATAGGACTCGACGCGCAGCTTCTCACTGCGCTCGGTACTTTCCTGAAACAGCGCCTTGAGCTTCTCTACCATCTGGTTCATTGCCTGCACCACGCGGCGCAGTTCAGGGGTGCGCGGCAGCTCCGGCAGTGTCAGGAATTCCCGACGACCGATCGCCTGCGATTGCGCGACCATGTAATCCAGCGGCTTCAACTGCCGACGCAGCAACATCGCCCCGAGTGCTCCGCTCACGATGCCACACAGCACCAGCCAGCCCAGGCTGCCCAACGCGCTCTGCCAGAGTTTGGCCAGGGCGAACATCGGATGACTCACCACCTCGACCCGCGCCGTCTGCTGCCAACCCTTGCTGACAATGGCCTCGCCCCCCGCAGGATCGAGGCCGATCAGATCGGTGAACCACTGCGGTACGCCTTGATTGTCCGGGGTCGCGCTGCGCTCGACGATCACCGCATCGGTCGCCAGATCCACCACGCGAATGCTGGCGTAATAACCGCTGTCGAAAATGGAGGTCACCATCAGCTCGACCATCGTCGGATCGTCGATATTCGCGGTCAGCGACAACGCCAGCGACGTCGCCGCATCCTGCGCGTGAGAGCGCAGTTGGTTGACGTACTGCGCCCGCGAGCTCTCCAGACTGACGACAAAACTGCCTGCGAACGCGACCACCAGAAACAGACAGATAGCGATCAACAGCTGTTTGAAAAGAGACATCGGTACTCCTAGTTCTCAGGCTCGACGGGGAAGCCTTCGGCGGTCATTTTCTTCAGCACGTCCTGCCAGCGCGACAGACGTTTGGTATCGCTCACACGCTTGTTGCCCTGTGCACCCGGCAAGAACAGCCCTTCGGCGTTGAAGGAATACACAGGCAACAGGTCCGAACGTTCGCTGGCAGGCTTGATTTCATTGATGAGGCTGTCGAGTACCAGCGGCATCGCGCCGGGGCTGGAATAGTAGGTCAGCACCATGTGCGCGCGGTTCAGGCGCAAGGCTTTAACGTAAGTGATTTGTAGCTTTTCGCTGGACACACCCAGATGACGCAGGCTGAAATACTTGGCGATGGCGTAGTCTTCACAATCGCCTGCGCCCTTCCACAGCGCCTCGATGGGCGTGGCCCAATAATCGACCTCATGCCACAGGTCGATGTCTTCTTCATAGCGCATCTGCTTGTTGAAGAACTGGTTCACCACTCTCAGCTTGTCCATCTCGCTGATCTGCTTTTCGGTCGACAGCAGATTTTGCCAGGCGTCGATCCGCTGCTTACCGGCCCCCAAAGGCCCATACAACGCCTCGGCACGGCGACTGATCAGCGAAAAGTCCCAGTCAGCGCTCAGATAGCTCGCACACGCCGTGCACGTCAGTGCAAGCGCCAAAAGCAACCAAAAACCTGGACGCTTATGAGCTGAACGTACTGCCAATTCGTTTAGTCCATTGAGCAACGAAGACTGGGGGAGATGGTGAGGGGTTGGGCGGGGAAAGGCAATGGCGAGATGAAATCATCGTTCTTGACGGAGGGGCGTTATCAAGAGGCACAGTTCATATGGCATAAGCACCGATGGAAACGGTGATTTATCGCCTGCCCTTCACTCTTGGATCAAGCAACGCGCAAGTCAGAAGCGACATGAATAATCCCACGCACGCGGGCAAATCATAAACCAGGCCCACGATTAGGACCGGTACGCCAATCATCACAACAGGATTGCGCAAGAAACTCCGAATTCTCATACCTGCGTCCTCACTCAAAGCCAGAGTAGCTTAACACCTGCACGACGCCCGACCGATACCCATCGCGGCTAAAGGACTAACACGCTCAATGCTGACGAGAATCTAGCTGACAGGATAAGATGCGGCTTATTCTGAGTGTGTCTCTCAGATTTTCAGAACCAAGGGGTCAAACCGCTGGTGGCAAATCAGGTCAACGACCAACGCTCAGGGCCTCCATACTCCAGCAGTGATGATGTGCAAAAAAGCGTTGCGATTCTCATGTGTACGTTCAACGGCGCTCCCTTTCTCAGAGAGCAGCTTGATTCGTTCGAAGCCCAGACTTTTTCGAACTGGACTCTTTACGTCTCAGATGACGGCTCGACCGACTCTACAAAACCGATCTTGGCTGAATACAAGGATCGATGGGGCGCGGAAAAAATCTTCATCTTCGAGGGCCCACAACAAGGGTTTGCGCAGAATTTCCTGTCGTTGATCCGCCGTCCGGGTCTCACGGCAGACTTCTTTGCGTTTAGCGATCAGGACGACATCTGGTTCAGGGACAAGCTCTCCAGAGGCATCGCGTCATTAGTTGACCTCAAGCCCGACATCCCTGGCATGTTTTGTACACGAACGCGCCTGGTGGACGAAAACAGGCAAGTGATCGGCTACTCCCCGGCATTCCAAAAGCCTCCATCATTTCAAAACGCACTGGTGCAAAGCATTGCAGGCGCCAACACTATGCTGATCAACAAGGCAGCCCGGCAGATTCTTGCCCAAGTCCCAGTAGATGCGCACATCGTCGCCCACGACTGGCTCGCGTACCTGCTGATCGGCGGATGTGGTGGTGAAATGAAATACGACCCGCTGCCAAGCCTAGACTACCGCCAACACGGCAAAAATCTCATCGGCTCGAATTCGACGTGGCGAGACAAATTCAAGCGTTTGGCTGATCTATTCTCCGGACAACGAAAGGCATGGACCGATGCCAACCTTCAGGTACTTGAATGCGTCGACGCGCCTCTGACGGCGAGTACCAAAGCAATCATCACCCACTTCAAGCGAGGGCGCACCTTGGGACTGCCCGCTCGGCTGTGGGAAATCAAAAAGTCAGGCGTGTATCGACAAACACGGTCAGGAAGCGTGAGCCTGTACGTAGCCGCCGTACTGGGGAAGGTGTAACGATTTGTCGGAAAATTCCGAATTCAATCCAGAAACCGACATTCCCCTTGCGGGAGACATAGGAAAACCTTAACGTCGCCAACGCTTCGAAATGTCGGAGCCTGCTCACAGAACAAGCGCGCGAAGATGCGGTCTGAGGGCCATGCACGAAACACGCACAGGATAAGATAAGTCGTTTGACACGCCGTGATCATCTCATCAGACGCCCCTTGCGAGGCGTTGCATGCAACCCTGCAATGACGATTTTGTCGTTCTTCATCGCGGGCACTGGACATTCAGACACGTTCAGGCGATGCCGCGGCCTTTGAACCCATTAGTATCGATAGCCATGAAAGGCTGCCCTGAACTGTGGCGCACGTAACAAGGAAACGTTTAAAGATCAGTGCCGTCGCGCACGCGCAAACCGAGCCCGGCGCTGATCTCATTCTTTATTTTTACCAGCAGAGCCGAGACATCGGCCCTGGTCGTACATCGGAGACGCTGTAACAATGAGAGCCACCCCACTCGCCATTCCGGATGTAGTCCTTTTCGAACCGAAAGTATTCGGCGATGAGCGCGGTTTTTTCTATGAGAGCTTCAATCAGAAGGTCTTTGAGGAAGCGGTGGGCAGGCCCGTCAACTTCGTTCAGGACAACCATTCACGCTCGGTCCAGGGCGTGTTACGTGGCCTTCACTACCAAATCAAACAGGCTCAAGGCAAGCTTGTGCGTGTCACGCACGGTGAAGTCTTCGACGTAGCCGTCGACCTGCGCAAGAGCTCTCCAACATTCGGCCAATGGGTCGGCGTGCACCTTAGCGCAACCAACCGGTCGCAATTGTGGATCCCTGAAGGCTTCGCCCACGGATTTGTAGTGCTTTCGGAAAGTGCAGAGTTTCTCTATAAAACGACCGACTACTGGGCTCCGGAGCACGAACGCAGCCTCGCCTGGAATGATCCAACTGCGGCAATCGAGTGGCCAACCGGTGACCAACCGACCTTGTCTGCCAAAGATGCGATTGCCGTAAATCTGCACGAAGCTGAGGTATTTCCCTAGTGAACCCTCACCTCAGCCCTTCTTCCGGGCCTGTTAGTCTTGCAGTCAGCCTCTGGAAGAACCGGTCACTCATCTCCCAAATGACCAAGCGCGAAGTCATTGGACGTTATCGCGGTTCAGTTATGGGCCTGGCTTGGTCGTTCTTCAACCCGATATTGATGCTGGCCGTTTACACCTTCGTTTTTTCCGAGATCTTCAAATCTCGCTGGGTGGGCGTTGACACAGGCAAAGGCGGTTTCGCCATTCTGCTTTTCGTCGGCATGATCGTGCACGGCCTTTTCGCTGAATGCGCCAACCGGGCGCCATTGCTGGTCATGAGCAACAGTAACTACGTAAAGAAAGTGGTGTTTCCGCTGGAGATTCTACCGGTCATTACGCTCGGCTCCGCGCTGTTTCATAGCTGCATCAGCTTGCTGGTGCTGGTGATCGCACAGGTTCTAGTCATGGGCACGCTTTATTGGAGCGCTCTCCTGTTCCCGTTAATTCTGATCCCCTTGATACTCGCCACTCTGGGCGTGAGCTGGTTTTTGGCCTCGCTGGGCGTATATCTGAGGGATGTAGGCCATGTGATCACCGTTCTGACGACGGTTCTGCTGTTCCTCTCGCCCGTGCTATACCCGGTTGCGGCTCTGCCTAATGCCTACCAACCCTGGCTGAAGCTCAACCCCCTGACATACATCATCGAAGAAAGCCGCAGCGTATTGCTCTTCGGCCGCCTGCCGGACTGGAGCAATCTGGCCATCGCGATCGCAGTGGGGGCACTCATCGCTGTGGTCGGGTTCTGGTTCTTCCAAAAGACTCGCAAGGGATTCGCTGATGTCATCTGACCAATCGGTAATCAGCGTTCGGAACGTCTCCAAATGCTTTTACAGTTACGACAAACCTCACGACCGACTGAAACAGGCAATCGTCCCCAGGTTTCAACGCTGGGCCGGTGACGAGGTCACGACTTACGGCAAAGAGTTCTGGGCATTGCGTGACATCAGTTTCGATGTTCAGAAGGGTGAGACCGTGGGCATTGTGGGTCGCAACGGTTCAGGCAAGTCGACCTTGCTGCAGATTATCTGCGGCACCCTGACGCCGACGCTGGGCGAAATTGAAACCCGAGGTCGTATTGCAGCGTTGCTTGAGCTGGGTTCGGGATTCAACCCCGAGTTCACTGGACGCGAAAATGTATACCTGAACGGTGCGGTGCTGGGGTTAACCCGCGAAGAAATTAACGAACGGTTTGACGCAATCGCCGGCTTTGCCGATATCGGCGAGTTTCTAGATCACCCCGTCAAGACTTACTCCAGCGGTATGGCCGTTCGACTCGCCTTTGCCGTTCAGGCCCAGGTTGATCCTGAAATTCTGGTCGTGGACGAAGCGCTTTCTGTAGGCGATGCGCGATTTCAAGCCAAATGCTTTGAGCGCTTGAGACAGTTGAAGGAAAACGGCACCAGCATCCTGCTCGTCACTCATTCCAGTGAACAAGTGGTTACCCACTGTAACCGCGCTATCCTGCTGGAAAAGAGCCACGTAGAGATGATTGGCGAGTCACGACCTGTTGTTAATAGGTATACAGACATCCTGTTTGGTCGTGAGAAGCAGGAAGAAGTAGCGCCGAATGTAGAAGACAGCGAACCCGATCTGCGAGCCAACGAAATCCCTGCTGAAGAAATTGAGTTGCTGTTTGATCGAGATGCCTATAGCACCCGTCCCGGCTACAACCAACATGAATATCGCTGGGGGGATGGTGCTGCGAAACTCACTGACTTTCACCTGAGCGCAGCAGGCAGGGCTTATCCCAGCAGCGTCGAGCCTGGCGAAGACATTACGCTTACACTGGCATTTACCTTCAATCGCCACATTGTTAACCCGATACTGGGTTTCACGATAAAGACCAAGGAAGGCGTCACGGTGTACGGCACCAACTCGTACCTGCTTGATTGCGAAGACGCCCGAGAGATGGGCCAGAGCGGTGCCAGAACGAAAGCACGCTTACACTTCAAGAACAGACTAGCAACCGGGGATTACTTCATTTCTATCGGCTTGGCCTCTCGCGAGGGCGAAGAAATCATCCCGCATGATCGCCGATATGACTCCATTCATTTTGTCGTCGAGCCAACGCCAAAGCTCTTAGGCCTGATCGATCTAGCTCTCACCATGGAAATCACTCGGTAAGCCACGATGCATACTTTAGAACAATATGGTTATACCAAAGACAGCAACACCGGCGTATGGGTACGCCCCGATTTCCAAGGCATCGCATACAGCGACGGTGACACCGCCGAAACTGAGCTCGCCACGATTATTAAAGAGGCTCAAGACGTCTCTGTATTGTCAGATGAGTTACCCCAGTACTGCACGGATTGGGCGAAGCTCTACCACCTGAGCGCTACTCGCGGAAACATCCTGCGCCCGTTTGAACATTTGCTTAAAGGACGAGTGCTCGAAATCGGCGCGGGTTGCGGCGCCATCAGCCGATACCTCGGCGAATGCGGCGCCGAGCTTCTTTGCCTGGAAGGAAGCCCGCGCAGAGCCGCCATGGCCGCCAGCAGAACCCGCGGGCTTGATAATGTGACGGTTCTGGCGGAGAGATTCGACGACTTCAGGATCGAGGAGCAATTCGATGCGGTGACGCTGATCGGAGTGCTTGAATATGCCAGCATGTTCAGCAGCGCTGAAGACCCAGCGCTTGCCATGCTCGTGCGCATCCGTCAGTTGCTCAAGCCAGGCGGACACCTTTTTATCGCCATCGAGAACCAGTTGGGCCTGAAGTACTTTGCCGGCGCGCCTGAGGACCACTTGGGTGTATCAATGTACGGTATTGAGGGTCGGTACGAACATGGCCAACCCAAAACTTTCGGAAAAAAACAGCTAGAACAGCTCATCGCATCTGCTGGCTTCGCCGCTTCGGAATTCCTCGCCCCTAGCCCGGACTACAAGCTTCCTAACTCGATCATTACCGAGGCCGGTTTCGAGTGCGCTGAGTTTGATGCCGCAGCACTTGCATGGCAAAATGTCAAAAAAGATCCACAGCTTCCAGAGGCAACCACTTTCAACCTCGAAAAAGCATGGCCGGTCGTCGTTAATAACCGACTGGGAATGGATTTAGCGAACTCATTCCTCGTCGTGGCAGCCTGCGCAGAGCAGGAGTCCCTGACCCGGAATATCCTTGCGTATCACTACAGTACAGGCCGAAAGACCCGCTACTGTAAACAATCCCTTTTTGTCAAAACACCCGAAGGAATCCGTGTCGAGTACAGAAAGCTTGGCACCCTTGCCGAGGAACAGGCTGAGGATGAAGGGACAGACTCGTTCAAATACGTTTTGCCTCGAATCGACGCTTATGTGAGTGGAAAGGTACTTAGCCTTGAGTTCCTGGATATCGCTGCCCGGCGCAATTGGAGCATCGAAAGCTTCGCCCCGTTTCTGACGAAATATCTGTCAAATCTAAAGACGCTCCTCGCTGAGGAGGGAGTAACACTTGAACTGGACTCCGTAAAATCCGTTCTCCCTGGCAGATACATCGATGCTGTACCCCAAAATATTGTGCTGGCACCAGATGGATCGCCTCAACTAATTGACGTCGAATGGGAAATGACCGAGGGCGTCGAGCTCGGCCATCTGCTGATGCGTGCCTTGTTACTCCTGATGGCTGCCGCCAACCCCTTTTACCCAAGCACAGCTTCTTTCAGTCGGCAGGAATTTGTCACAGGGTTACTCGCAAGCGCGGGCTTAGACATCGCCCCGGAAGACTGTGATCGCTACATCGCCACCGAGGCCGCATTTCAAGAGAAGGTCACCGGTGCTAAAGCCGACAACTTTCTCAACTGGGCACCTGAAGCACCCATCCAACAACTCGGCGCCTCAAGGCCTGTGCCAAAATTCGCAACACTTTATATCAGCGATGAGAACGGCAGTTACTCAGAGCAGTCAGCACTGCATCACAAGGTCGAAAACGGGAAACAGCGGGTAAAATTTACACTGCCCGCAGGCCTCACAGCGTCTACCTTGCTGCGTTTTGACCCAATCAATCATCGCCAGAGCTTTTCGATTGATGCCATCACGGTATACTCTTGCGCCTCCCCAATCTGGGAATGGCAAGGTGACATCACGCAACCACTCGTTGCGGCATTCGCTGTCCAAATCTCCCAGTTGGGTGCCGAAACGCTTTATCTGGCGCTGAGTGATGACCCAAGCGTAACGATTCCCGTCATCGGAGAAGCGTTGCAAAGCACGGAACTGCTTGAGCTAGAAGTAAGCTTTACTCTATTCACGGAAGAGCAACTGGCTCACGAGATCAACGTGCTGAATCAATCTGGACTTGTCGGTCCACACGCAGAACTGCAAAACAAACTTGACGTCATCGTTAACTCAAACAAAGAAATCGCGGATGCGCTGGAGCTTGTCAAAGCCTCAGTGAACGGCAGCGGCAGCCTCACAGATCTGAACAAGATGCTGCTTGAGAAAGAACGCCTGGTTCGCGATCTCTCTGATCAACTGCATCTGGCGACTCAGGAGCATGAGGCACAGCTTCAAGTGCTCGCTGACCAGAAAAAGCTCGAACTCGACGCGAAAGACGCTCAGGTGCAAGAGCTGATCGGTTCAAAAGCCTTGGATAATGCCAACTCAGAAGAAGAGCGGCTTCAAATCATCGAGTCGCTGAGTAGCCAAATCACGCTGAAAGATGAAGCGTTGCAAGCGACACTCAGCAAGTGGCAAGAGTCGCTCTCAGAAAAAGACGTTCATATCCGCAATTTGGAAGAAATGTTGCGGATCCAGCAAGTTGACAAAGACACCCACATTCATAATCTCAACTTGCATATCATCGCGATGCAATCATCTTCCAGTTGGAAGGCGACAGCACCCGTCCGCCGGGCTATCCGACTTGCCCGCACGTTTAAAAGGGCCACCTGCCTCCTACCTTCGGTCATTCGTCGCGGCGGTGGGTTGAAGAACACCATTCGCAAAGCCATTGCCGTGTGGCGTATGCAAGGCACTAGCGGCCTGATTTCACGCGTTCGCTGGGTAGCGGGAGCGAGCAACTTTGCCTTCGTTGGTCAGGAAACCCGTGAGGTTCTGGATCGACACGACTATTCGACATGGGTGAGGTACTACGACACCGTTGATGATAATGGCCGATGGAAAATCAGCGAAGAAGTCAGAAAGTGGAAATCAAAGCCACTGATCTCGATCATCATGCCCGTGTACAACCCTCCGCTGAATCTGTTGCGTGAGGCGGTAGACAGCATTAAATCTCAGCTCTACAAGGAATGGGAGCTCTGCATCGCCGATGACGCGTCGTCGGATCCTGAAGTCATTTCGTATCTGAAATCCTTGGCAAAGCAGGATCGTCGCTTCAAAGTTACATTCCGTAAGGAGAATGGACACATTTCCAATGCGAGCAACTCCGCGCTGGACCTGGCGACCGGCAGCTTTGTCGCATTGATGGATAACGACGATCTGCTCCCAGAGAGCGCTCTATATTGGGTCGTTCGGGCAATTCATGAGAACCCCGATGTAGGGCTCATTTATTCCGACGAAGACAAGATCGATACCGCCGGAAAACGCAGCGCGCCATATTTCAAATCGGACTGGAACGAGTTCCTGTTCCGCTCCCAGAACATGGTCTGCCACCTCGGTGTGTACAAGCTTGATCTGGTCAAACAGGTAGGCGGCTTCCGCGTTGGCTTCGAGGGTGCTCAGGATTACGATCTCGCGTTGCGTTGTGCGGAAAAGCTGGAGCGCAAGCAGATCGTGCACATTCCACGAGTGCTCTACCACTGGCGGATACATTCTGGCAGCACCGCAATGGGCGGCGACGAAAAGCCTTATGCAGCACTTGCGGGCGTGAAAGCCTTGGACGAGCACCTGCAGCGTAAGGGGAATATTGGTACAACCGAGCTTCTGCCAATGGGCATGTACCGCGTGCACTATGCGCGCCCTGCTGTTGAGCCTTTGGTTTCGCTGATCATTCCAACGCGCAACGCGTACGCGCTGGTCAAACAATGCATCGACAGTATTGAGCAGCTCAGCACCTACAAGAATTACGAAATCATTCTGATCGACAACGGATCGGACGACCCGACCGCACTGGAGTACTTCGCCCAACTGGACCAGCAGGACAACATTCGCGTAATGCGTGATGATGGCCCTTTCAACTACTCGGCTCTCAATAACAAGGCCGTGCAACTGGCGCGAGGTGAATTGATCGGCCTGATCAATAACGACATCGAAGTCATCACACCTGAGTGGCTGGACGAGATGGTTGCCATCGCACTGCAGCCTAAAGTTGGCGCCGTCGGTGCTCGCCTCTGGTACCCAGATGATCGTCTGCAGCACGGCGGTGTGGTAGTTGGCATAGGCGGTGTAGCCGGTCACTCCCATAAATACCTGCCGAAAGGTGATTTCGGGTATTTCTGCCGCGCTGGGCTTATTCAGGAATTTTCAGCAGTGACCGCTGCCTGTTTGATCATCAAAAAATCCATCTTTGAACAGATCAGCGGCCTGGACGAGGAAAACCTGAAGATCGCGTTTAACGACGTAGATTTCTGCCTGCGTGTTCAGGAAGCTGGGTACATCAACGTTTGGACGCCTTTTGCCGAGCTGTACCACCACGAGTCCGCCACGCGCGGTCTGGAAGATACTCCCGAGAAGAAAGAACGCTTCTCCAAGGAAGTTCTGTATGTTCAGGCGCGGTGGCCGAAGATTCAGGAAGACTACACCTACAATCCAAACTTGACGCTAGACCATGAAGACTTCGGTTTGGCTTGGCCACCACGGGTGAAAATCTAAGAGTGGCGAGTTTCGAATACGGATAGGAAACCGACAGTGCTTCAACACCAAAATATCGAGGCTCAAACCGGCCTGACAAACTTTCGCTGCCAGCTACTGCTGGCAGCGTTTTACATGGTTCTCGTCGCAGCCTGGTCATCTGGAATCGCCTTCAACAGCGCACCCGACGAGTCAACGCACTTCTTTCTGCTGGAATTTTTGGAAAAGTTCCACTCGCTGCCTGCATCCTCAGAACCCCATGAAACGCTGACGGGTTTGATCTCAGGTCGTACATGGCAAAAAGGAGAGTTCTGGTACCACGGACTCCCCTTCCCTCACATTCTGGGAGCCGTGGTGACGGCCAAAGTGGGCAGTTGGCTCTTGCCAGCCGACCTTTTGTATTTGGGGGCCCGAAGCTTCAACTGGCTGCTGGGGGCGGTGTTCATTTGTGCGCTGTTCCGCACAGCTCGCGCGGTTGGCACTCCGCTGCAAATCGCAGCATTGATTGCAGTCAACGTTGCCCTCATTCCTCAGGTGACGTTTGTCTTTTCATACCTCAACAGCGACGGTTACGGACTGGCGAGCATCGCACTGCTACTAAGCACCATGACGAACTACATTAACTCGCCAACAAGAAAGCGAGCGATGTATCTCGGCCTGGCCATTGGCTTGATGCTGCTCGCCAAGTTGTACTTTTTGCCGGCACTGGTTTTTGCCTCAATAATGTTGACAGTCAACAGGCTGTTCAAGGACCGGCGTGTGCTGTCACACCTGCCAACCACGCTTATTGCTGCTGCGATCGTCGCACTGCCGATGCTGGCCGTCGTTTACCTGAAATATGGTGAAGTCTCTGGCGTTTCTGGACAGATCGACTTTGTCGCAATGCACAAACTCAATCCTGCCGCGGGCTACGGCACCTGCTATTTCCTGTGCAGTGATCACCTCATCAACACAAAAAACCTGCTTCCTTGGCTTAGTCTTACGTTGGCAAGCTATTTCTCCGTCACTGGCTGGATGAATATTTTTATCGCAGCGCCCTACTACCTGATTGCAGCCTTGTTGTTGTTGGCCCTGATGGGAGCAGCGTTCTATCAGATCCGCCCGTTGAATAAGGCCGAGCCCTGGAAGGAAATCACAATTCATTACATTCTGCCGATCGTTATGATTGCAGGGCTGTACCCAGCAATCACACTGCTGAGTCTGATTGCATCTCAAAACTCGCTTCCGCAGCCTCAAGGAAGGTACTTGTTTGTGACTATCCCATTCCTGGGACTTTTGATTTCACTGACGGCTAGGCGAGTTATCGCGCGGAGGGCCCAATGAGTACAAACGCCACAGGGCAACTCGTCGCTCACAAGGGAATTACCGCACCTCTAGTGTTGGCGTGTCTATTTTTGTTCGCTGCCAACTTCTCTACCTGGAAGGCCAACACGACGTCAACGATCAACATCCGTACTTCGGCCATCGGAGCGGCTGCTGTTGAAGCACTTTCTCAAGCCGCAGAGCAACCCACCTTAGGCAAGTTGAATTTAAACCCAGACGAGCTTGCCAACCGAATAGCCCTGCCGGGTACGAGCGTGCCATATCTCACATTGCCGGTAGCCACCGGCGTCGCAACGCTGGGCAATATTGACGAAGTGAGCATCACTGCGACTGGCTTCACCTTGCGAGGATGGATATACCTCAACGGTGGCATAGAGAGCCCGGAATATGTAATAGCTGTTGAAAACGGCAAGGCCGTCGGTGCCATGAAAGTGAGCATAAACAGACCGGATGTCGCGAAAGCATTAAACGATAAAAGCGCGCTGCGTACTGGTTACGACGGTCAGGTCAATGCCCCGCTGAACTTGAAAAGCTGTAATATCTCGCTCTTTACTCTGACCTCGTCGCTGACGCTTTACCCAATGCCAAGCGTGTGCGCCAAAGCTGAAGCCACTACTCATTGATATTTGGAATTCCCATGGAAAACATCGTTCTTTTCTCCGCGACCAGGGCAAATGCGGGCATCGACTTTCTCAGCCCCCTCAAAAACGTTCTGGACAGCCATTGGTACATCCTCGGTAACGAGGTCAAGCTGTTCGAAGAAGAATTCGCCAACTACGTGGGCGTCAACCATTGTGTCAGCGTAGCCAACGGTTCTGAAGCCTTGGAGCTTGCGCTTCGTGGTCTGGGTGTGGAGCAAGGCAGCCGCGTGGTTGCCATCGCAAATGCCGGCTTCTACAGCAGTACCGCCATCCATGCCATTGGCGCAGAGCCGGTATATGTCGATGTCGATGCCGCGACACTGACCATGTGCCCGAAAGCGCTGGCAGACGTACTCGACAGCAAGCCTGCGGCAATCATCGTTACTCACCTGTACGGCCAGCTGGCCAACATCGAAGAGATTGTACGCATCGCTTCGGCAGCTGGCGTTCCAGTGCTGGAAGACTGCGCTCAGTCTCACGGTGCTCGCCGCAATGGCAAACAGGCGGGCAGCTTCGGCACCATCGCCTGCTTCAGCTTCTACCCGACCAAAAATCTGGGGGCACTGGGCGATGGTGGCGCGGTGGTCACCCACGACGACCAACTCGCCGCTCGCATTCGTCAACTTCGCCAATACGGCTGGTCTCAGAAGTACCAGGTTGCAATCCCTGGTGGCCGCAATAGCCGTCTGGATGAAATGCAGGCTGCCATCCTGCGCGTAAAACTGCCGCTGCTCGACGGCTGGAACGCTCAGCGCCGCTCGATCGCACAACGCTACAACGCCGCATTCGCCACGTTGGACATGCAACTGCCAGTTTCGACTGACGAAGACTATGTTGCTCACCTGTACGTCGTACGGGTCAAGAACCGCACTGCGTTCGCAGCATCGCTCAAGGAGAAGCTGGTCAGCACTGATGTTCACTACCCAATCGCTGACCACAAACAACCGGCTTATCACGCGGCACCAGCCAGTACGCTGGCCGTCACCGAGCAAGCATGCGACACCGTCATCTCTCTGCCCTGCTTCCCCGGCCTGACCGACGAAGAAGTGGATCGCGTCATTGAGGCTGTGAAAGCCTACTTCTCCAAGGAGCAATGATTTTGCTGACGCTGGTCATCCCCGTTTATCGCAATGAGAGCAACCTGCCCGATCTACTGGTGGCGGTGTCTGCTCTCAACGTAGAGCTGAACAGCGAGCTGGAAGTCGTGTTCGTGATAGATGGCAGTCCGGATCGCTGCTACGAGATCTTGCGGGACGCGTTGCCTTCGCAACCATTCCGCTCCAAGCTCGTTCTGCTTTCGCGCAACTTCGGCTCGTTTATGGCAATTCGCACGGGTCTGCAGAACGGCAGCGGTGATCGATTCGCGGTGATGGCCGCCGACCTTCAGGAACCGCCTGAACTGGTTCTGGAAATGAACCGCGTTCTGCTGCGTAACGACATCGACGTCGTGGTCGGCGTGCGCGAAGGGCGTCAGGATCCATGGGCGACTCGCACGGCGTCTAAAATTTTCTGGGGCCTGTATCGTCGCTACGTCATTCCTGAAATCCCGCCAGGCGGCGTCGACATGTTCGCCTGCAATAAGGCGTTTAGGGATACCCTGCTGACGCTGGATGAGCGCCACAGTTCATTGATCGCGCAGATCTTCTGGCTGGGTTACCGCCGCGAAGTCGTTACCTACTCTCGCCAAGAGCGGGTTCATGGCAAATCAGCTTGGACGCTGCGCAAGAAAGTTAACTATCTGATGGACAGTGTCTTCTCATTCACTGATTTGCCCATCAGACTGCTCACCCGTGTCGGCGCGTTCGGCTCGACTCTGGCTGCGCTGTTTGGCGTCTTTACACTTGCCGCCAAACTGCACGGTATGATCGAGGTCCCCGGTTACGCGATGATCATGCTCGCGATTACCTTTCTGGGTTGCCTGAACCTGCTGGGGCTGGGCATTGTGGGCTCCTACGCGTGGCGCACTTACGAGAATACAAAGAACCGGCCGTTGGCAATTCCAATGCGGGTTGAAGATTTTGGAGACAAGAATGAGCGGCAATAGGAATTTCTTCGTTCACAGCCACGCGCTGTGCGAATCAGAAAAGATCGGGCAGGACTCCCGAGTGTGGGCATTCGCTCACATTTTGCCGGGCGCGACTCTAGGTCGTGAATGCAACGTGTGCGACAACGTGTTCATCGAGAATGATGTCATCATCGGCGACCGTGTGACTCTGAAATGTGGCGTTCAGGTGTGGGATGGGATCACAATCGAAGACGATGTGTTCATCGGTCCCAACGCCACCTTCACCAATGATATTTTTCCGCGCAGCAAGGTTTATCCGCAGACTTTCGCGCGCACGATCATTCGTAAAGGTGCGTCACTGGGCGCCAACTGCACCATCCTTCCAGGCCTGACCATCGGCACCAATGCCATGATCGGCGCAGGCGCGGTGGTCACTCGCTCCATTCCACCCAACGCTATCGTCGTCGGTAACCCGGCGAAGATCATTGGTTATGTAGATGCAAAACCGGCGTCCGCGAACGTAGAAGCCGAACAAAAAGCTGACGAAACCGGCGTTCTGGAAACGTCGGTCAAGGGTGTGACGCTGCACACCATGAAAGAAGTTGCGGACATTCGCGGCAGCCTTTCAGCCGGTGAGTTCGACCGCTCTATCCCATTCAAGACTGAACGCTACTTCCTCGTCTACGACGTACCAACAGCCGAGACCCGCGGCGAACACGCTCACCGTGAATGCCATCAATTCCTGGTCGCCGTCAAAGGCTCTGTGCATGTAGTCGCCGACGATGGCGTCAACCGTGAAGAGTTTGTGCTGGACAGGCCGAACAAGGGGATTCACCTACCGCCTATGACGTGGGGTATCCAGTACCGGTATTCCCAAGATGCAGTGCTGATGGTGTTCGCTTCTCACTACTATGACGCCGCAGACTACGTTCGTAATTATGATGAATTCAAGTCGCTCGTACGTTAATGAGTATGACGATTAGCCAGGCACTCTGGATACTGCGAAACAATCGGTTTTCAAGATTCCTGATGTCGGGCGGTATTAACACCGCCCTGACATACGGGATGTATCTAATTTTGCTGAACTGGTTGGACTACAAGACCAGCTACTCTCTGTCCTACCTGACCGGGATAGTTCTAGCATATCTGCTGAACCGATACTTTGTATTCGGCACCCATCAAGGAATCAGGTCCTTTATGGGTATGCCGATCATATATCTAACTCAGTATCTGTCCAGCATGGGCATCATTTGGGTATGGGTAGAAATTTTCCGACTGGACGAGCGAATTGCACCGCTGATTTCGACGATAATGACAATCCCTATCACATTTGCTTTATCAAAAATCTTCTTTGCTCAAGCGAGAGCTGCCGCTAACACCACATCGGAACGTGACTAAACATGAGTTTCGCCCTCCTATCCAGAGTCGTGCAAAAATAACATGAACAAAGACAGTCGGCTCATCGCGCTAGCCACCTTCGCGACACTAATCATATTCTATCTTATCTGCGGAACCATTCCCGTTAACAATGGCGCGGGGTGGGATGGGGCTGGGTATCTTAGCGTCATACAGGACATTGGAAACGGCACTTTTCTGCAAAATGACCCCTATCATGTGACTCGTCTACCCGGCTTCATACCGGCTATCAGTGCTGCATTGCTGGGGTTCAGAGGTCTTGATTTAATTCACATCCAGACCGCCGTAAATATCTTTTTGATGGCACTTTCTGCGGGACTATTCTCAGAGTCGCTGAAATCCCTTGGCAGATCCGTAGTTGTGACTCGACTCTCCACGGCAACACTCGTCTTTAGCTGGCCTTTTGTCGTTATGCCAGTTTATTACCCCATCCTGAGCGACAACACCGCGCTATTTATGTCCTGTCTAGCTATCTGGTCCTGGGCAACAGGACGTCAGAAGATGCTGTATTTCACGACATTCGCTTCACTGTGGGTCATGCCGGGGCTATTTGTTATCCCGTTCATCCTCTCAGTGTACCCTCCACGAGGCGCCCAACCCACGCTAGCCCAACAACCCCGAGATAAGCTTCTGTTGCTGGGTAGTTGTGTCGCGACCTTACTCATAATGGGCATCCTGACGAAACTTTTTACGTCCTTAGCGTCCACGCTGCCTGATGAGTTCATCGTTCAACACTCCCGAATCCTCAATGGCATGACAGCGCTGATTGAGCTGAAATCCCTATCCATTGCTGCAGCATTCGCCGGTGCGTTGATATTCTCATGGGCATTGAGCCGACGTATTTTCGATCCAGCCAGTTGGAATCTGATTAGCGTTCCTAAACTAGTCGTTGCGACAATCTTACTCATTGCCAACTTGGCGATCATGTATTTCGGAGTTAACTGGGCCACTGGCTTCAAAGGCCCACCCTTACTGCATTTCATGTATGCCCAGACATTGGCACTTCCCTTTAAGCCAATTGTGTCGCATTTTATCGGGTTGAATCCGGCCGTACTGATTGCGGTAGCCGGCTTGCTGTTCAAAGGTATGTCTGAACGCACTGATAAAGGTCCGGAAATCGCGTTACTGTGCTTCGTACCCGCACTATTTTTTGGATCTGAAAGCAGACAATGGGTAGGCATACTACCGATCGCGATTCTCCTGCTAAGCCTCCAGACCTGGTCCATCCCACGACGAATCTGGTGCTTCGCGGCAGCAGTGATGGCAGTCCTCCCGGCGCTCTTGCTCAAAAGCGAGACATTAGTTGCTTCCTCACAATCCATGGGATTACAAAGCGTGGAGTGGCAGTATTACTTCAGTCGCCAAGGCCCTTGGATGTCGGTGGCAAGCTATGAGATCACCGTCATCGCTCTCGCAATTTTTATAATTGGATTCTATTTTGCGAATTCTATCGGCCTCGCCATCATCAGGATCGTAAACAAGATAAAAAAACAGGTGAGTTCGGAGCCCAATCGCGATCTCATCTAATATCTAATTTTCCAAGAGGGCGCGCTTGAGCATACGCGCCCCTTCCCCTCCTTCCATAACAGAATCATAGCGTGACGCCTGGCATTCCCCTGGCCCACCACTGGAAATCTTGCGAGACCGGAAATTATTCGCCCACCTCGTCAGGCGGAACGGCTTCGTCCATGACCGTACTCAGTCATCGGCATACAAAAAAAGGATGACGGCTTTCCCGCGAACTACTAAGATATTCCACTGAAGAAAAGCATGCATCTCGGTGCAGTAATACATATATCTCAATGATGAGCGTAGACAACGGGGAGTCTCCTTGAAAAAAATAGCGATACTCCAATCCAACTACATACCATGGAAGGGTTATTTCGACCTCATCGCCGCCGTCGACGAGTTTATATTGTATGACGACATGCAGTACACGAAACGAGATTGGCGCAACCGCAATCAGATAAAGACACCTCAGCAGCTACAGTGGCTAACTGTCCCTGTAAAAGTTAAAGGGAAATACCTACAAAAAATACAAGACACTGAAATAAATGGTAATGAGTGGGCCGAAGAGCACTGGAAAGCGCTTAACCAAAACTATACCCGGTCGCCCTATTTTGAAGAGATTTCGCGCTGGCTAAAGCCTTTATACCTAGAAATGACTCACACCCACCTGTCTAGTCTGAATTACTGTCTGATCCGCGCAATATGCGACTATCTCAATATAAACACAAAAATATCACTATCCTCGGACTACGACCTCGTTAACGGTAAATCCGAAAGGCTCGCCGAGCTCTGTTTACAGGCGTGCGGCACGGAATATATATCAGGACCATCAGCAAAGACTTACATCGACAATAACGTATTTTTAGACCGGGGTTTGACACTGACTTGGTTTAACTACGCAGGATATCCAGAGCACCCTCAACTCTGGGGGGCGTTTACGCATCACGTCACCATCTTAGACCTACTTTTCAACTGCGGAAAAGAGGCTCCGCAATTTATGAGATACGTTAAAAAATGAAACTGTCTATCGTAGCAACTCTTTATCAGTCTGCACGGTATATCGACGAGTTTCATGCCAGGGCGACGATGGCAGCACAGACGCTCATGGGGAATGACTATGAAATCATCTTGGTGAATGACGGTTCTCCAGATGATAGTTTGAATATCGCCGTCGCTCTCACGCAGAAAGATCCACATGTCAGCGTCATCGATCTGTCTCGTAACTTCGGGCATCACAAAGCAATGATGACCGGGCTGGATCACGCCAGCGGTGACCATATTTTTCTTCTGGACAGTGATCTAGAAGAAGAGCCCGAGCTTCTGGCACCATTTTTTGAGCATCTGGTACAAGCTAAGTGTGATGTAGTCTATGGCATGCAGGAGCAGCGCAAGGGTGGCTGGTTTGAACGTTGGTCCGGACACTGGTTTTATACCTTTTTCAAGGCCCTCACCGGCTTGGCCCTTCCCAAAAATGTAGTCACAGCACGCCTTATGACCAAGCGATATGTCAGCGCGCTATTAAGGCACCGCGAACGAGAAGTCTTCATGGCAGGACTCTGGCATATCACCGGCTTCGACCAACTGCCCCACTTGGTGAAAAAACATAGCACCAGTGAAACGACCTATACATTGCGTCGCAAGCTTTCTCTTCTCGTTAACTCAGTCACAAGCTTCAGCAACGCACCGCTGATCGCGATTTTTTATATCGGTCTTTCGATATCTACTCTGGCAACGCTCTACATCATCTACTTACTCGTCAACTGGCTATTCTTGGAGCACCCACTCAGCGGGTGGACATCGGTCATGGGCTCCATTTGGCTTCTAGGAGGAATGATCATCTCATTCATTGGCGTGGTGGGCATCTACCTTTCCAAGATTTTCTCCGAAACCAAACAACGTCCTTACACCATCGTGAGGCAAACTTATGGAAAACAATAACGATATTCTTGGCAGCGTGTCGGATTACTATTCTGGCAAACTAGCATTGCACGGAAGTACACCACAGGGCGTGGATTGGAATGGCGAACTCAGTCAAACTCAACGCTTTGTAGAGCTCTGCAAAATCATCTCTCAGCCCGAACACTTCTCAGTTGCTGATATCGGCTGTGGCTATGGAGCGCTATTCGACTACATCGAATCTTACTATCGTGATTTTTCGTACGTGGGTGTCGATATATCTGAGAGCATGATTAAGGCTGCTGACGCTCGGTTGCAACCTCATCAAAACCAACGCCTAGTTGTCGGTCACAAATCAGATACTGTAACTGACTATTCCATTGCAAGTGGAATATTTAATGTTCGGCTAGACAAGCCCGATGCAGTATGGCTGGACTATATCATTCAAACTCTCGATGCCGTCAACCTGTCCAGCAAAAGTGGCTTTTCATTCAACTGCCTTACCTCTTACTCCGACCAAGACAGAAAACGAGACTACCTATACTACGCTGACCCCTGCCAGCTGTTTGACATCTGTAAAAAAAGATACTCTCGGCAAGTAGCACTGCTTCATGACTACGGCCTTTACGAGTTCACCGTACTGGTAAGGAAATAATAATGAGGAATCTCGTCATCTTCGGAACTGGAGATATTGCACAACTAGCGCTGTACTACTTTAACGCGGATTCTGACTACCGTGTCGTGGCGTTTAGTGTAGATGCGGAATACATCACGAGCAATGAATTCTGCGATCTCCCTGTCGTACCATTCGAAACGCTCCACTTGGCGTACTCTCCAGACACTCACGATTGTTTCATAGCACTGAGTTATTCAAAGCTTAACGAAACTCGAAAGCAGAAATATCTGACAGCTAAATCAATGGGCTACAGACTCGCCAGCTTCATCAGTTCGGCAGCGACCGTCCTGAATGGCGGCGTAATCGGCGAAAACTGTTTCATACTGGAAGACAACACAATTCAGCCTTTTGTCACTATAGGCAATAACATCACACTCTGGAGTGGCAATCACATTGGTCATCACTCTACCCTCCACGATCACACATTCATTGCATCACATGTTGTGATCTCAGGCGGTGTTGAAATTTTTGAACAATGCTTTATTGGCGTGAACGCAACCTTGCGAGATCACATAAAGATCGGCGAACGATGCGTGATTGGCGCGGGGGCATTGATATTGTCGGATGCCGAACCGGATGGCGTTTATATTGGCAATGCAACCGAACGCTCCCGAGTCCCCAGCACCAAGCTGAGAAAAATATGAATTCGAAGATGAGGTGGAAAAAACTTGGCCTTATTTTTAGCCCTACCAGTGATCATGTCTGGATGAAAGGTTATGCGGCAGTTCCGATTGCCGAGCACCTCCATGACAACATATTTAAAATTTATTTTAGCAGTCGCGACGTGTTTAACCGAAGCCATACCGCTTATATCATAATTGACCTATTAGAACCTAATATCATCCTGGAAACATCGCCATCCCCGGTGCTGGAACCAGGCGTATTAGGTGAATTTGATGACAGCGGCGCAATGGCTACTTGGCTAGTGCATCAACGTGAAAAAAGGTACTTATACTATATCGGTTGGAATCTTGGCGTTACTGTCCCGTTCCGAAATTCAATCGGTCTTTCGATTTCGCAAGAAGGCGAAGCTTTTAAGCGATACGCTTCTGGCCCCATCCTCGACCGCTCTATGAATGAGCCTCATTTCTGCGCAAGTTGCTGCGTTATTGTAGATAATAACGTCTGGAAGATGTGGTATCTGTCATGTACAGAATGGCATATCAAGGACGGAAAGCCAGAGCATAGCTACCACATAAAGTATGCAGAATCTGACGACGGTATTCACTGGCATCGAGATGGCACTGTAGCCATCGATTTTTCTCACGTCGGCGAATACGCCATCTCCAGACCCGCAGTCATTAAAGACCCCGACCGCTGGCGGATGTGGTATTCGATGCGTGGAGATTCTTATCGCATTGGCTATGCAGAATCGGCAGACGGCGTAACATGGCAAAGGAAAGATGAATTGGTGGGAATAGGCGTATCGGAATCAGGTTGGGACTCCGAAATGATCGAGTATCCATACGTTTTCGATCACGCAGGCAGTCGCTACATGCTGTACAACGGAAATGCTTATGGGCAGACAGGCATGGGCCTTGCTGTCCTGGAGTACGACCATGACTAAGCTCTCAGATTATACCTACATCGCTGCTACAATTTTTTTTACTGTTTACGGCCAACTTATTCTTAAATGGCGGATCGCTCGAATGGGCGCACTTCCTACAGAAATGTTTGCAAAGCTCAAGTTTCTAATTTTTTTGCTTTTCGATCCCGCCATATTTTCAGGCTTCGCGGCCGCGTTCTTGGCCTCACTTGCCTGGATGGCAGCCATGACAAAATTCGACCTCAGCCATGCTTACCCATTCATGAGTCTTAATTTTGTTATCGTATTGTTGTTAGGGGGATGGTTCCTGCATGAACCCGTATCGATGCAGAAAGTAGTGGGCGTGTTACTGATTGTCACTGGGACAATAGTCGCAGCTCGCGGTTGAGCGCGCACATCGGCAAGCAGGCGCTCTGCACGTAATTGATACATACAGAATTTTGGCGGGGCCAGCATCCCCCATAGATTTAGAAGGCTCACAGCTATGACTGATCGCATTCCCTTCAACTGGCCTCACATGACAGGAAAAGAGCTGTATTACATCGCAGAGGCTCATTTCAATGGCCGTCTAGCGGGGGATGGGCCGTTCACAAAGCGTTGTCATTCATGGCTGGAAGAGCGTGCCGGTTGCAGCAAGGCAATGCTCACACACTCTTGCACCGCAGCCCTTGAGATGGCGGCACTGCTGCTGGATATCGAACCCGGTGATGAAATAATCATGCCGTCTTATACGTTCGTCTCTACGGCGAACGCCTTCGTTCTTCGCGGAGGCGTTCCTGTTTTCGTCGACGTTCGTACAGACACTCTTAATCTCGATGAGCGATTGATTGAATCAGCTATCACTAGCCGCACCCGTGCGATCGTACCAGTTCATTACGCTGGGGTTGCCTGCGAGATGGATACGATAATGTCGATTGCGCAGCGGCATAATGTCAAAGTTGTGGAAGATGCGGCGCAAGGAGTCATGTCTACATACAAAGGCCGGGCGTTGGGCAGTATTGGTGATTTAGGAGCTTACAGCTTTCATGAGACCAAGAACGTCATTTCCGGAGAAGGCGGTGCCCTACTCGTAAACCTTCCGGAACTGGCCCAGCGTGCAGAAATCATTCGGGAAAAAGGGACAGATCGCAGTCGCTTCTTCCGTGGGCAAGTGGACAAGTACACTTGGCAGGAGGTCGGCTCTTCATTTCTGCCAGGCGAATTGATCGCAGCATTTCTCTGGGCACAACTGGAGGAAGCCGAGAAAATCATTGCTGATCGTCTACATAGCTGGCAGCGGTACCATGAAATGCTAGAACCACTTGAATCGAAAGGCCTCCTGCGTAGGCCTATCGTACCCGCCGACTGTCAGCACAATGGCCACATGTACTACGTACTCTTAGCGGACGGGGTGGATCGACAGCTCATCATTGACGAGTTCCGAAAAAAAGAGATTTCTTCAGTATTTCACTACGTCCCCCTACACTCCTCGCCTGCCGGGCAGCGCTATGGCAGGACTTGCGGCGACCTGGAGGTAACCAATCGAGCCGCAGAGCGTTTGGTGAGGCTTCCACTGTGGGTTGGACTGACAGAGGCACAGCAGCACAAAGTGACGGAGTCTTTCTACTTTTAACTAAGTCAGCGGCGCATTGGGTGAGCCCAATGCGCCGAGGCTTCATTGATCTACCTGGCTTTTTCTCTTGTATATTTTATATGCCGGACTTGGTGAATTCGGCAGCAATATAAAATTTTCTGTTATGTATTTATTAATATAGGGGTGCGAATTCTGAAAGCGTAACTCCTGCCGACCGTCCAAAGGGACATCCATAATAACAGCGAAGCCTGGTTGCGCCTCTTCTATCCTTTCAATCTCTTTCCTTTCAAAAGATTCGCTGCGGGGAAATAACGCGTAAACTTCCCACATGGGTGACTTTCTCTCATTTATCGCATACCCACCTGGCCAGTAGGGTGCGACAAGGTAACTTCGACCATCAGCGGCATATTCACTCGTCAACTTTCGCAATAGATCGATAGCACCAGCGGTGTCTTGATCAATTTTCAACTCACTGCCTGAAACGGTGACATCCACGCATGCTACCCGTGCGTAGCATTGCCAAACCGGATGCAGTTCGATTGAGGCAAGTACACTCATTAGAAGCAGTATCAGGCCACTTGCCCACCTCAGAGTCACTGGGAGCGAACCTGCCAGCGCCAACAGACCGATCAGCATCGGAAATATTCCTTGGGCCAAATGCCCTATATCAGCTCTGGAGTACGCATAATGTGCATACGGCAGCGACAAGAAAGCACATGCTACTAGGACTGGGGACACCGCACGCCCTCTGCACCTCTGATAGAGAGTAAAGGCGAGCAGTGCAGAGCCGGAGACGAGTAAAGCGATAAAGAATATACCCACCACAAACCATTCGGTCCCCTGGATCAGCGTTGTCCCCGAAAAATTTACGGTCCACGGCCACGGAATAGGAAGGGGAAGATTCGTCGCTTGCTGATCAAATAAGAATAGAATGCTTTCCCAGAATGCACGAAAGAAACCAGGGATAAAACATACCATCACGAGCAGCGGTGAATAGCCAGCTACAACGCCAAGCCCCCAATACAACACGCCTCTAATCGGTTGCGCATCCTCCGCATGCTTCCAAACCAACCAAATAAGCACACCTAGACTTCCTGCCAACCCGTACATACCGTGATTGCGGCCGAATATGGCAATCAAGCCTAACCCTAAGCCAGCGATAAAATATCTTTTGGCGGTTTGATACTGTACTAGGTACGCCAACAGGCCAACTAAAAAAATGGACAATGAAATATCAAATAACTTATGTCTTGGTACCATCCAGCACATCAATACAGCAGCAGCAAGAAGACTGAACAAAACATTTTTTTTTGCAGAGCGATCCGCACTTGCTATCAACAAAACGCCTATAAACAGCCCAGCTGCTTGAAAGATAGCAACCGTTATTCGCACTCCAACGATTCCGGAGCTCCCGAACAGGCTCATTAGTGTAGCCGACCAATAATATCGTCCAGGGTCGTAGGCCATAAAGTCCCGAATCGGGACCTCACCGTGCAACACACGCTGCACGCCATACCAGAGAAACCCTTCGTCCCATAGACTGAACCCGACACGCCCCTCTAAAAGGAAACAGAAGAAAACGACTGAGACGGCTATTAAAAGGCTTCTAATAGGCACACTCTTTGTTAACAACCGGTCTAGTTTCATTAGTAACAGCCTTGTTCCATGTCCCAAGCTTTCACAGCCGTCAACTACCGGCCATGCCAAAAACTGCCAAACCAGCTGATGCAACCCACTGCCATCAGCATTAATTGATCCCTCCTGCGTCTTCTATAACGCATCGAATGGATCGCAATACCGGCAAAAAAAGCACGCTTCCGGCTGTCAGTTATTGGGTTGTTCGATCTGCCGGTCAGAATGGAGAGCAATTGAGCCTGATCAAACCACCAGCCGTCTACAAGGCGTCGGAATCGTGAAAACCCAGATTTCAGCCCCGCATTCACCCCCACCTGATTACGCGCATGCTGCCGATAATCCATCCCTGGCACCGGATCTATAAACCACTTGAACCCATGACTTCGCGCAAATGCGTAGCAGAACCAATCATGTAGGGCGACCTCTTGCACCTTGTCCCACTGATCGATGATCAGCTGTTTGAATCCAGCCGCGAGCACTGGTTGTAACACGTAGGTACACCCCGGCCCCGCCGCTTCAAAAAGATGATCCCACTGCACTTGCGGCTGGGCCTTATCGACAAGCATTCGGCGGCCATTGGGCCAGAACGCAATCACATTGCTTGAGTAGCCATCAATGTCATCCGTTCTCAAGCGCTCGACAGCACGCGCCAGTTTATCGGGATACCAGATGTCGTCTTGATCGGAGAAGGAAATAAAGTCGTAGCCGTCTAGGTCGACGTCACGAATAAGGCGAAAGAAATTGCGTGCGGCGCCTTTGAACGGGCCTGCGGCGGGCAAAAGAAATACATTCTTATGGTGTAGAGCAAACTCGGCACACCAACCCTCAGTGCCGTCACTCGATGGGTCAACACTGATGTAGACATCCACGTTAACGCCAGTTTGCGCGAGGATTGAGGCCAGTTGTTCCTCAATCCAGGCCATGCCGTTATAGGCAGCCAACAACACGGCAACCTTGGGAAAGTCGGAAGACATGTTGTCGGCGGTCCTGATTGGCAAGCGATGACTATTTTAGATCTGGTCGTGATCCAGCAACTTCTGCAGGTACTGGCCATACCCAGTTTTTTTCAGCTTCTCCGCTTGGGAAGCCACTTGCTCAGCCGTGATCCAGCCATTGGTATAACCAATCTCTTCCAGACACGCCACTTTCCAGCCTTGACGCTGTTCGATGGTATGGACGAAGTGGCTGGCTTCCAGCAGGGACTCGTGAGTACCGGTGTCGAGCCAGGCGAAACCACGGCCTAGCATCTGAACAGTCAGGCTCTTCTGTTCTAGGTAAACACGATTCACGTCGGTGATTTCCAGCTCACCACGCTCGGATGGCTTGATGTTTTTGGCGATCTCGACGACCTGGTTGTCGTAGAAGTACAGCCCAGTCACCGCATAGCTCGATTTCGGCTTGGCAGGCTTTTCTTCGATGCTCAGTGCGCGACCGCTGGCGTCGAACTCGACAACCCCGAAGCGCTCTGGGTCGTTGACGTGGTAGCCGAATACGGTTGCGCCTTCGGTCTGCTCGGAAGCCGCGCGCAGGTTATCTGAGAAGTGCTGGCCGTAGAAGATGTTGTCGCCGAGGATCAGGCAGCATGGGTCGTTGCCAATGAACTCTTCACCGATGATGAACGCTTGTGCCAGGCCGTCCGGGCTTGGTTGCTCAGCGTAGGTCAGCTGGATGCCGTACTGGCTGCCATCACCCAGCAGCTTGCGGAATGCAGGCAGGTCTTCGGGTGTGGAGATGATCAGGATTTCGCGCATGCCTGCCAGCATCAAGACCGACAGCGGATAGAAAATCATCGGCTTGTCGTAGATCGGCAGCATTTGCTTGGACACGCCCAGTGTGATCGGGTGCAGGCGAGTGCCTGAACCGCCAGCCAGAATGATCCCTTTACGATTGGTCGTGTTCATTTGTTCAAAGCTTCCATAAGCATGCGGGTTACACCACTTTGCCAATCCGGCAAGTGTAGGGAAAAGGCGTTGCGAAGTTTATCCGTCGCAAGGCGAGAGTTCAGGGGACGGCTTGCGGGCGTCGGATATTCGGTGGTGGCGATAGGATTGATCGTTTCCACGGCCAGCGGCTCGCCGTTCGTCCGGGCAAATTCGATGACGTAACTCGCGTACGCGTGCCACGATGTCTCGCCCGCAGGCGCCAAGTGGTAAATGCCACAGAGCGCGGGGTCAACCAAGGTTTTCTGCAGGGCAGCGACGGCAACATCAGCGAGCAGGTCGGCACCGGTAGGCACGCCAACCTGATCGACAATCACGCTGAGCGTTTGTCGTTCTCTGGCCAGGCGCAGCATCGTCTTGGCGAAGTTGTTGCCGCGTGCGGCGTACACCCAACTGGTGCGGAAGATCAGGTGTTTGCAACCCGATGCAACAATCAGTTGCTCACCCTCCAGCTTGGTAGCGCCGTAGTAGTTTACGGGGGCAACGGCATCCGTTTCGCGCCATGGTGTGGTGCCGGTGCCGTCAAACACGTAGTCAGTGGAGTAATGCACCAGCAATGCGTCCAGCGCCTTGGCTTCTTCAGCCATGACGCCGCTCGCCAAGGCGTTCACGGTGTGCGCCAGTTCGCGCTCCGTTTCGGCCTTGTCGACGGCCGTGTAGGCCGCAGCGTTGACGATAACATCGGGCGCGAAGCTGCGGATCGCCGCACGCAAACCGGTGAGATCAGACAGATCACCCGAAAGCGTTCCGTAAGGCGTTACGGCAGAGCGACGGTCCAGCGCGACCACTTCACCCAAGACACTCAACGCTCGCTGCAGCTCCCAGCCAACCTGGCCGTTTTTACCCAGCAGAAGAATCTTCATGCTTTGTCGGTTCGTGCGGCGTAGTTCTTGTCGATCCATTGCTGGTAGCTGCCGCTCTTCACGTGCGCCACCCACTCAGGGTTGTCGAGGTACCACTGGACCGTTTTGCGAATGCCGGATTCGAACGTTTCTTCCGGGGTCCAACCCAGTTCGCGCTGTATTTTGCTGGCGTCGATCGCATAACGCAGATCATGGCCAGGGCGATCCTGCACGTAGGTCAACAGATCAACGTGAGGACGGAAAGCCGAGTCCGGACGCAGTTCATCGAGCAAGGCACACACGGTACGCACGACTTCAATGTTTTGCTTCTCGTTGTGACCGCCGATGTTGTAGGTCTCACCCACTTCTCCTTCTGTCACGACTTTGTAGAGCGCGCGGGCGTGGTCTTCGACGAACAGCCAGTCGCGGATCTGGTCGCCTTTGCCGTAAATCGGCAGAGGTTTGCCTTCCAGCGCGTTGAGGATGACCAGCGGGATCAGCTTCTCCGGGAAGTGGAACGGCCCGTAGTTGTTCGAGCAGTTGGTGACCAGCGTCGGCAGGCCGTAGGTGCGAGCCCAAGCACGAACGAGGTGGTCGGAACTGGCTTTACTGGCCGAGTAAGGCGAGCTTGGCTGGTAAGGCGTGGTTTCGGTGAAGAGGTCTTCGGGATCTTCCAGATCGCCGTACACTTCGTCGGTCGAAATATGGTGAAAACGGAACGCCGACTGGCGAGCGTCATCAAGGGTCGACCAGTAACCGCGAGCGGCTTCCAACAGCGCGTAGGTGCCGATGATGTTGGTCTGGATGAATTCGGACGGGCCGCTGATGGAGCGGTCGACATGGGACTCGGCGGCCAAATGCATCACGGCATCGGGCTGATGCTCGCGAAATACACGATCCAGCGCTTCACGGTTGCAGATGTCGACGTGTTCGAACGCATAGCGTTCGCTCTGATCAACGCTCTGCAAGGACTCCAGATTGCCCGCGTAGGTCAATTTGTCGACGTTAACGACAGAGTCAGTGGTATTGGAAATGATGTGACGCACGACTGCTGAGCCAATGAAGCCAGCGCCGCCGGTGACTAAGATTTTCACGCGAGTTTCGTACCTTGAGTTGCTGACGGCCGCAAAGCGCGGCTATCTGATCCATGAAAGCGAATGCCGGCGAACACGACCCCGGCACCAAGACTCATCCGACTGAAACGCCCGCATCGAGTTCGGCACGCCCAGCGAGAAAAACGGCGAGCATTTTAGCGCCAAATGTAAGCATTAATAACACAGATGTTTATTGATTCATTTCGCCAATAACGACAAACACCTCACGGCTTACGCTTCCTCGGCCCCGTATTAAACGCAGGCACCTTCCTCACCGACTTCACCGCAGGCACATCGGCCACCGTCTCGCCACTATCAACCCACTTGCCCAGATTGCGCTTTCCACCGCCGCCGCTGACTTTGGGCTTCTTCGGCTTTTTCGGTTTCTTGAGAATCTGTCCGCTGGCATCCGTGACCGGCACGCGGTGGTCCGGAATGAAATCCGGCTCTTCCTTGCGTTGCAACGTCTGACGGGTCAGCACTTCGATGGCGCTGAGCAATTCGACTTCGTCGGCGCAGACCAGCGAGATCGCTTCACCGGTCTGTCCGGCACGCCCGGTACGGCCGATGCGGTGTACGTAGTCTTCGGCGACGATGGGCAAGTCGAGGTTGACGACGGTAGGCAGGTCGTCGATGTCCAGGCCGCGGGCGGCGACGTCGGTGGCGACGAGAATTTGCACTTCCCCGGTCTTGAACCGGTCCAGTGCGCGCTGGCGGGTCGCTTGTGGCTTGTCGCCGTGAATGCCGTCGGCGTTGATGCTCAGGCCTTGCAGACGCTCTACCAACTGGTCGACACCCACGCGGGTTTTAGCGAACACCAGTACCTGCCCCCAACGCTGCTTTTTCAGCAGATGAATGAACAGTTCGGTTTTGCGCTTCTTGTCGACGGTCACGATCCACTGCTTGACCGAAGACGCTGCGACGTTGCGCGGGCTGACTTCGATGCTCAGCGGGTTGTTCAGCATCTGGCTGGCCAGGGCGCGGATCGGGTCGGAGAACGTGGCGGAGAACAGCAGGGTCTGCCGACGTTTGGGCAACGCGGCGTAGACGCTGCGCAGTTCTTCGGAGAAGCCCAGATCGAGCATGCGGTCAGCTTCGTCGAGGACGACGGTCTGCACTTGGGAGAATTTCACGGCGTTCTGGCGATTCAGGTCGAGCAAACGCCCCGGCGTGGCCACGAGCACATCGACGCCGCGACGCAGTTTCATCATTTGCGGGTTGATGCTCACGCCGCCGTAGACCGCGTAGGTCGTCAGTGGCAGGTGTTCGGCGTACTGACGAATGGCTTCGTGGACTTGCTCGGCCAACTCACGAGTCGGCACCAGCACCAGCGCGCGCACCGAGTTGGGCGCGACTTTCGGGCCTTCCATCGTCAGGCGTTGCAGCAGCGGCAAGGCGAACCCTGCAGTCTTGCCGGTGCCGGTCTGCGCAGCGGCCATCAGGTCGCGGCCTTCCAGCACGGGGGGGATGGCCTTGGCCTGAACGGGGGTGGGTGTCTGGTAACCGAGCGCTTCGAGCGCGCGCAGCAGGGGGTCGATCAGGCCGAGTGTGGCGAATGTCATGGGAGTACCGTTGCAAAAGGGTCAGCGCGTGGCGCAATCGCGCGCAGTTTACCCTGTCTGCACCAGATTCTGCTTGCGCCACTGCGGCAAGCCGATCAACACCACGGCGCTGATGATCACGGCCATGGCGGCCATTTCTGCGGGACCAATGTGTTCGTCGGCGAACAACACGCCCAGCAGGACGGCCACTGCCGGGTTGACGTAGGCGTAACTGGTCGCCGCAGCAGGGCGTACGTTCTTCAGCAGGTACATGTAGGCACTGAACGCGACGATGGAACCGAACACCACCAGATAGGCCATCACCAGCCAGCCGGACACGCCCGGCGATTGGGTCATGCGTTCGCCGCTGAGGTAGCTGCCGATCAGCATCATCGCACCCGCACTGAGCATTTCGCAGCCGCTGGCCATGGCGCCGGGCGGAAGTGGCAGATAGCGGCTCCAGACCGAACCAAACGCCCAGGTGGCTGCTGCGAAGATCACCAATGCAGCGCCCAAGGGGCTGGCCTGAAGGTTGGAGCCGAGGTTGAGCAAACCGATGCCAATCAAGCCGAGCACGATGCCCGCCCACTCCAGCCGGGTGTTGCGATGGCCCCAGATCAGTCCGAACAGCAACGTGAACAAAGGAACCACCGCTACGGCCAATGCCGCCACGCCCGAGGCCACGCCGTTGTGCTCGGCCAGGGTCACGGCGCCGTTACCGCACGCCAGCAGCAGGAAGCCAATCATGGCCGACGCCTTCCATTGCTTCCAGGTGGGCATGGGTGCCCCACGCAGGCGCATGAAGGCAAACAAAATTGAGCCTGCGATGGTAAAGCGAACGCCGGCCATCATCAGCGGAGGCCAGGTTTCGATACCGATGCGAATGGCGAGGTAGGTCGAGCCCCAAATCACGTAAAGCGCGAAAAAGGCCCCGATGAGCAACAGGGGAAAGCGGCGGGAAGCAGGCATGAAAGGCTCAACCAGGATCTGTGTTTTTTATGGTGAGCCAGTGTAGAGAGGAAATTGCGACAGAATCAGTTACAACTGGGTTTTATTCGACCCGTACACTTTTGCCGGTAAAACCCGGTTTCAGTCAGAACCCGCGATGTTTGCTGATGGCGTCAGCCATTTTCTTGGCCGGGACTTTTTGCAGTGTGCACAGCAACTGGTGTGACACGCCGCTGATGCCGTGGGTTTCGCGCAGCTCCCGGCTCAGATGCGCCGTCAGGTTGGCGGCCATCTCCGCATCCGCCAGCGCCCGGTGCGCCTTGCCGGTGTTGGGCAATCCGGCCCACGAAGTCAGCGTACCCAGTTTGTGATTCGGTGCGCTGGGCATGAGCCGTCGCGCCAACAGCATGGAGCAGGCGAAGCTTTGTTCACGGGTGCGTTTGATGCGGGAGAACTCGTAGTCCCAGAACTTCTGGTCGAACGCCGCGTTATGCGCGACCAGCGGAGTCGATCCGACGAACTCGGCGACCTCGTTCATGACCCGCTCCGCCGAAGGCGCCGTGCGCAACATGGCGTTGCTGATGCCGGTCAGCGATTCGATGAACGCCGGAATGCGAACGCCCGCGTTCATCAGGCTTTGATAACGCTCGACGATCAGGCCGTTCTCCATGAGCACCACGGCAATCTCGGTTGCGCGGCAACTGCTGCTGGGGGCGATGCCGGTGGTTTCGAAGTCGATGACGGCGATGCGTTCTTGCATGGGAAAACCTTTAATTCTTCTGTTTCACGTCAGCCCACCTGTAGGAGTGAGCTTGCTCTGGGCGGCAATCCGACGATGACTGTGTGTCAGGCGCTTCAGGTGGGCGGCCGCGATATCGATAAGTACACGCACCGGAGCGATCAACTCTTGAGCAACAACCCGCCTTCAATCGGCACATACCGGCTGGCTGCACGAATCAACGAATTGGCCGTCAGCCCCGGCACGCCATAGGCCACCGCCTCGACGCCATGCTTGCTGATGATGCGATCAAGCAGCAGATCAAAATCGCCATCCCCCGAGGCCAGCACCACTTCATCAACCTTTGGCGCAACGTCCATGATGTCGATGGTAATGCCCACATCCCAGTCGCCCTTGGCCGAGCCGTCACTGCGTTGGATGTAAGGCTTGAGTTTGACGGTGAAACCGAGGTTGCGCAGGATCTGCTGGAATTGCTGCTGTTTGCTGTCGCCACGGTCGATGGCGTAGGCGTAGGCCTCGACGATCTGCCCACGTTTGCTGATGTCCGCCCACAACGCGGCATAGTTGAAGTGGCAACCATGAGCCTGACGCACGGTGTAATACAAGTTCTGTACGTCGGCGAACACCGCGATTCTTCTCACCCGAACTCCTCGATGCGCTGACAGGCGGCAAGGGTCCGAACGTCGGACCGGCGCTCAGTATGCCAGTTTGAGAAAGGGATTGAAGCGCTGCATTGACGGGGCGACCGCTTTCGCCACCAAGGCGGCTCCCACACGTAGCTCGCCGAATCCGAATCTTATGTTCGACGCTAAATCTGTGGGAGACAGCCGGGCGGCGCTCCGCTTGCTGGCGAAAGCGGCTCCCACATCAGACATCAATCCTGCACGAACCGCCCCAGGCGCTGTTTGAGCATGCGGTTCTCGGCCCGCACTTGTTCCAGTTCGTCGAGCAGGTTCAGCGCCAGGGCGACGCCGTCCCATTCCATGGCCAGATCGTGGTGCAACTTGGCCGCACGTTTGGCCACCGACAGCGACGAGGTGTCGAACAGCCACTCATCCGGCCGCTTTCCCTGGGGTTCGACGATACCGTGCTCGACGATTTCGATGACATAGGCGGTGGGCATGTCGACCACCTGACAGAATTCCTGCATGTCTACGACCAAGGTGTTGCGCATGATCAGTGACTCCCCTTTTAGCTACTCCACTGAGCCCTCGGGTCGAAAGCCGCTTTCTTGGCCAACTGCTCCCAGAGGGCTTTGGTGGCGTCATCGGTGGATTTGGGCATAACGATCTTCAGTTGCGCGAACAGATCGCCTCGCTCGCCCTGTTTATTCAACAGACCATTACCTTTAACGCGCAATCGCTGCCCGCTCTGGCTGTCCGGACGAATGGTCAGGTTGATCTTGCCGGTCAGGGTCGGCACGGCGACCTTGGTGCCCAGCGCGGCCTCCCATGGCGCCAACGGTACGGTGATGATCAGGTCATGACCTTCGACGTCGAACTTGGGGTGCGGCGCCAGACGAATGGTCAGGAACAGATCACCATTTTCGCCCCCGGCAATGCCCGGTGCGCCTTGCCCCTTGAGGCGAATGCGTTCGCCATCGGTCACGCCCGCTGGAATCTTCACGTTCAGGTTCTTGGTGATATCCGCCATGCGCTGGCCGTTGGCACTGTGCTGCGGCACCTTGAAGCTGATCTTCTTCGATTCGGTCGACAGGGTTTCCTCAAGAAAAATCGCCAGGTCCAGTTCCACGTCCTGCCCTCTGCGCCCGGAGCTGCGCGGACGCCCGCCCTGCTGGCCGCCACGATTGCCAAAAATCGAGCTGAAGAAGTCGGAAAAGTCCCCGCCTTCGAAGCCGCCACCGCCAAAACCACCGCCCGCGCCACCGCGGCTCTGCCAGCCCGGAGGCGGCTGGAAACGGCCTTGTTGACCGTATTTGCGAATGTCGTCGTACTCGGCGCGTTTTTCAGGGTCGCTGAGCGCTTCGTAGGCCTCGGAGGCCTCTTTGAACTTGTCTTCGGCGCCCGCTTCCTTACTAACGTCAGGGTGATATTTGCGTGCGAGCTTGCGATAGGCGGTCTTGATTGTCTTCTCGTCCGCGGTCGGCTCTACGCCCAATATCTTGTAATAGTCTTTGAAGTCCATCTAACGGTCACCCATTCTGGTGTCTCCAGCACAGTTGCGTACCGCGTTATCAGATGAGAACGCCGACCGCGCTGAATGTTGCAAAGTTATCGGCACACAGCCTCGCGCGCTTGAAACAGGTTTCAAACCGGGCCGAATGCAATGAAGAGTTGCCTGCAAGATTGGGGGTGTCGGGCCTCTATTCAAGCCATCGACGTTAAATAGAACCTTCTGACGCGAAAAACCGACACGCCGCGCTACGCATCCGCCGCCCACTCGCATACACTGCGCGGCCGTTTTTTGCCCGGAACGTACAGAACATGAGCACCCCATCCCCGGCCCGAGCCCTTGGCATCGACTTCGGCACCTCCAACTCCACAGTGGGCTGGCTGCGCCCCGGAGCGGAAACGCTGATTGCGCTGGAGGACGATAAAATCACCCTGCCGTCGGTGGTCTTCTTCAACATCGAAGAACGCCGCCCGGTCTACGGCCGTCTGGCGCTGCACGAATACCTGGAAGGCTACGAAGGGCGTCTGATGCGCTCGCTCAAGAGCCTGCTGGGTTCCAAGCTGATCAAACACGACACCAGCGTGCTGGGCACGGCGATGCCGTTCAAGGATCTGCTGGGCCTGTTCATCGGCGAATTGAAGAAACGCGCCGAAGCGGTCGCGGGTCAGTCGTTCGAGCAAGTGGTGCTGGGCCGTCCGGTGTATTTCGTCGATGACGACGCTGCTGCTGACCAGGAAGCTGAAGACACGTTGGCTGAAGTCGCCCGCAAAATCGGCTTCAAGGATGTCTCCTTCCAGTTCGAACCGATTGCCGCAGCATTCGACTATGAGTCGACCCTGGATCGCGAAGAACTGGTGCTGATCGTCGACATCGGCGGGGGTACGTCGGACTTCTCGCTGGTGCGCCTGTCACCGGAGCGGCGTCTGGTCGATGAACGCCAGAGCGACATTCTGGCCACCGGCGGCGTGCACATCGGCGGGACAGACTTCGACAAACAGCTCAGCCTGCAAGGCGTGATGCCGCTGTTCGGTTATGGCAGCCGGATGAAAAGCGGTGCGTACATGCCCACCAGCACCCACATGAACCTGGCGACCTGGCATACCATCAACTCGGTGTATTCCCAGAAGTCGCAACTGGCGTTGGGCAGCATGCGTTATGACATCGAAGACACCCTCGGCATCGATCGCTTGTTCAAGCTGATCGAACAGCGCGCAGGCCACTGGCTGGCGATGGAAGTGGAAGAAACCAAGATCCAGCTGACAAACGCGCAAAACCGCGTGGTGCCGATGGACCGTATCGAGGCAGGTCTGAATGCCGACCTGACCCGCGCGCTGTTCGAGTCGTCCATCGAGTCGTTGTTGGAACGTGTGCGGGAAAGTGTGACGAGCTTGCTAGGTGATGCGGGTGTGGGCGTGGCGGATGTCGACACAGTGTTCTTCACCGGCGGCTCCAGCGGCATCCCGGCCCTGCGCAACAGCGTCTCGGCGATGCTGCCCAACGCACGGCACGTGGAAGGCAACATCTTCGGCAGCATCGGCGCGGGGCTGGCGATCGAGGCGAAGAAGCGGTACGGCTGATCCCGCCGTCGCATTGAACTGCTGATGGGAGCTATGTTGGCTGGCCAACCCCCTTCGCCACCAAGGCGGCTCCCACAGTGATTGCGTCGAATCCAAATCTTGTATTCAACGCTGAAACTGTGGGAACCGGCTTGCTGGCGAAAGCGGTGGACACCGCATTCCGTCGACGCAGAGCGTCATCACCGCGTGTCCACGCAGAGCGTGGGTACGATCAGTCAGGACTTGGGGTCAACAGATCAAACGAGCTCAGCCTTGCGCAACTCGCTCTTCAGGTACGCGTAATAAATCGGCCCCGCCACGACACCCGGCAAGCCGAACGCCGCTTCGAAAATCAGCATCGCCAGCAACAACTCCCACGACTTGGCACTGATCTGCCCTCCGACGATCCGCGCGTTGAGGAAATACTCGACCTTGTGGATCACGATCAGATAACCCAACGCCGCCAATGCCACCCAGATCGACAGCGACATGCCGACGATGAAGATCAGCGTGTTGGACATCAGGTTGCCCACCACCGGCAACAAGCCCAGCAGGAAGGTCATCACGATCAGCGTTTTGGTCAACGGCAGGTGCACACCGCACAACGGCAGGATCACCGCGAGAAACACCGCAGTGAAGGCGGTGTTGAGCGCAGAAATCTTGATCTGGGCGAAGACGATGTTGCGGAAAGCCTGGCTCAACAGGTGCAGCCGCTCGAACAGCGCAGCGGCCAAGGGCTTGCGCTTGGTGACGTCGGGAATGCGTTGCAGGGCGATGATCGCGCCCAGCACCATGCCGATCAGCAACGTGACGAACATGTGGGCCGCGCCCTTGCCCAGCAATTGCAGCTCGCCGATGTGCTTGGTCAACCATGCACTGAGAGACGCCTGGAACTCCGACGCGCTGGCAGGCAGATAGCCGTCGATGAGTGGCGGCAACTGACCTCGGGCGCGCTCCACCAGAATCATGAATTTATCGAGCGAGGCCCCAGGGTTTTCGGCCTCGTGGAGGATGAAACTGATGGCACCGGCAAACAGCAGCGACAGCACACTGACCACCAGCGTGCCAAGCAACGCCACTGCCAGCCAGCGCGCGCGCTCGCCAGCGATCAGACGTTGTAATTGCGGAGTGAGCATGTCCACCAGTTCATAGACCAGCAACCCGGCCAACAGGCTGGGCAGCAGTTTGAGCGGTAACACCAGCAGCAGACCACCGAACACGATAATGCAACTGGCCAGATACACATGACGCGGCGAAAACGTTGGCATACAGCCTCAAAACAAACGGCCTGAAAAGATGGGCAGTCTGCCAGCGTTCCCCGCCCACGACCAGCGCCGGAGAGCGTCGTTAGTCGCTCGGTCTTGTATCGTTTAATCCTGCATAGCCAGATCCAGCCGTGACACACATACCTTGCGGGAGCGAATTCATTCGCGAGAGGCCGGTACGTCTGATGCATCTCTATCGACTGTACCGCCGCCATCGCGAATAAATTCGCTCCCACAGACGCGTACCACTCCGATAACTCTCGTAACAAATGGCTTATTTTTTCTTCAGGCAATCACTCATGAACGCCTTGCGCGCATCGCCCTTGAGCGCCTGCGTGGTGGCGGTCGCGTTGCAGGTCTTCATCTTCTCCTGCTGGGTAGCCGCCGGAGCGGGTGCAGCTTTGAGGCAAGTGCTCATGAATGCCTTGCGCTCGTCGCCCTTGAGGGATTTGGCCGTGGCGTCGGCATTACAGGTGGTCATCTTGTTCTGCTGCGCAGTCGCGGCGAAACCTTGAGCGCACATCAACAAGCCCATGACCAGAAGAGGAATACGCAGCATTTTCATCGATTTTCTCCAAGAGCACCGCGCACCTGCGCAGCGTTCGAAGAAGTGTAGACAAGGATTGTTGCGGCATGTGTCAGACCCGGCGCGCCTGCCGTCGATACTGGTCCGGCGTACAACCGGCTTCACGCTGAAACATGGCAATGAACGCCGAAGCACTGCTGTAGCCCATGTCGAATGCCACCTCTTGCACGGTCATACCCTTGTCCAGCGCTTGAATCGATGACAGAAAGCGCAGCCGCTGGCGCCAGTCGCCAAAACTCATGCCCAGCTCCCGCAGACACTGCCGTGCCAGCGTGCGCTCACTGACATTCACTTGCGTGGCCCACTCCGCCAGCGTGCGGTTGTCACCGGGGGAGGACTGCAACGCCGTCATGACCGCGTGCAGCCCGCCACTTTCGGCATACGGCAGATAACGGGTCTGCACTTTGGCTGACTGCAGCTGATCCAGCAGCACCTGCGCCAGCCGCCGATCCCTTTCGCTTTCCGGAATTTTCACGTCACGCTCGGCGAAGTCATGCAGGATCGCCTTGAGAATGTCGCTGATCATCAACGTACACGGCTGACCCGGCAGCACCTGACAATGCTCGACCGCCACGTATAGCGAGCGATACACGACGGCTTCGCGGTTGTAGCAGCTGTGTTCGAAATTCGGCGGTATCCACACGCCGTATTGCGGCGGTGAGAGAAAACGTTGACCGGCGATGTTCAGCGCCATCACGCCACTGGACACGTAGTTGAGCTGGCCCCAGGCATGGCTGTGGGGCGCGCTGTGGCTGTCGGCGCCGAACTCGTCATGGCGCAGGTACACCGAGGAGGGCAATTCACTGAGCAGCGGCAGGGGGATGAGATTCTTTTCCACAGTGTCTGGATCGCCTATGAGGTTGTCCGAAACCGAGTATACGCTTCGATTCGGACACGACGATAATACGCCCCTCTTTGTTCTCGACGGTCACCCTATGCAATACCTCTTTCCCCTGCTCACGATCATGATCTGGGCAGGCAACAACGTCATCACCAAAGCCGCGGCGGGGCGAATTTTCCCGGCGGAGATCGGTTTCTACCGCTGGCTGCTGGCGGGGCTTTTATTCACGCCATTTTTGCTGGGGCCGGTGTGGCGCAATCGAGCCGTCATCCGCCCGGTCCTCGGAAAAATCGCCATTCTCGGCGTGCTGGGCATGGCGATTTACCAGAGCTTGGCGTATTACGCGGCGAACATCACCACCGCCACCAACATGGGGATCATCCTGTCGCTGGTGCCGGTGATGACGCTGGGTATGTCGATCGCCAGCCTGGGCACGGCACTGACAGCGGGAGCGTTGGTGGGCGCACTGGTGTCATTCGCGGGCGTGCTGTTGGTGGTATCGCAAGGGAGCTGGGCGGTATTGGTGGCCCACGGTGTCAACCTGGGCGACTTGATGATGCTCATCGCAACGCTGGCCTACGCGACCTACAGCACACTGCTGAAGAAATGGCAGTTGCGTATGCCGCCACTTCAGTTGCTGTACCTTCAAATCCTGGTGGCGATTGTCGCGCTGTTCCCGCTGTTCCTGCTGTCAGCGAAAACCGGCCTCAACGCTCGCAATATCCCGCTGGTGCTCTACGCGTGCATTCCGACGTCGATGATCGCGCCGCTGCTGTGGATGAAGGCCATCAGCATCCTCGGCCCGAGCCGCACCACGCTGTTTTTCAACCTGGTGCCAATCCTCACGGCGCTCGTCGCCGCCCTTGCACTGGGCGAGCGACTGGCGGCGTATCACTTCATCGGCGGCGCGCTGACCCTGGGCGGGGTGATCCTGGCCGAACGCTGGACCACGCCACTGCGCACAGCCAGCGCGCGCTGAGGCTCAGGCGTCGTCGCGTTCTTCGGCGCTGTGAATCGACACGTCGGTGATGCCCGCCACATGGGGCATGTCGACGAGAGATTCACCATCGGCCAGCGGGTCGTCGTCCAGTGCCACATGGTGCTTGTGTGCCAGCTCATGGACGACTTCGATGATCGGGACATCCAGATTGTCGATCACGTCGACATGATGTTCCCCAGCCAGGTTGTACTCAATTTCATACTGCTCTTTATCGCTCATCGCATCACTTCCTTAACGACCCACTCGGGCCAGCTGATCACGAACCACGGCTCATAAAGTCAAAGACCGGCGGCTTTCAACCGCGCGGCATGTTCGAGAAACAATCCCACAGGATTGGCTCCCTTGCCCACCAGACCGAGGTGCTGGTTGACGATGTCGAAATGGTCGAGCGGGAAGTCATCGCCGATGACAGTGCCCAGGTGAGAACTGAATCGCCCGACCATGCCATCCGATTGACCGCGCTCTTTGGTGAACGTGCGAGCAAATATTCGACAGGTGAGATTGGTGGTATCGAGCAGGTTCTTACCCCGGTCTGTCCGCCCTGGTTGCAAGGTGCCGGACCATGAGTAGTAGCGCACGCCGTTGACCACTTCCGCGCCCTGCCCGCCCCATGTATCGGGCAGCCCCTGGGGAAACAGCTTGTTGAAACGGGCGACCCCGCTGGTCGTCAGCGAGTGATGTGCGGCGTCCACATCCGTGGGCAGTCGGGTGCCGCGATACCCCGTGTCGAGTATCGCCAGCACCCACGTGGTCAGGCGAATGGCGGCATTCACCAAACGCCCACGCAAGGTGCTCTGTGGGTAATGTTCTTCGAGGTAATCTGCCAGTTCCGAGCCGTGGTTGGGGCCTGCAACGGACGTGACAGATGCCACCAGATCCGGGCGTACACCGGCGACGTAGCGGATGGTCAGCGCGCCCTGGCTGTGGCCGATCAGATTGACCTTGGCGGCGCCGGTTTCTTTAAGAATCTCTTCGATTCTGGCCAGCAATTGCTCGCCCCGAATTTCGGTGGAATTCACGGCCGACACCATCACCGGAATGACCGTCGCCCCGCCACGACGCAGCGCCGGGACGATGCCATACCAATAGGGATAAACCACCAGTTTCACGAAGCCCAACAACCCCGGCACCAGCACGATCGGGTAACGGGTGGCCTGATCTTGTGTCATGAATGATTAAATCCCTTGCCGACTGCTACAAACGTTAGCCGCAAACCGTTCATCAATGATGACAAAACAGAACTGATGCCCCATCGCCATCTTTGATCGAACTCTTTCAATCCACCAATGCTCATAACAGCAACGGGCCGATAACGGCCTTTCTGTGGAGCGATCGGTTATGTACAAGCAATCTCTGGCAGTAGTGTTCGCAATGGCCGCAGTGGCAGGATGTACATCGACAACCTTGCAAAACCCGGTGGATTTCGCGACTTATCGCAACGAGCCGCTGGTCAAGCAAGTAGACGACGGCATGACCGAGCAACAGGTGCTGACCATCGGTGGTGAACCCTCCACCCGCGTACATCGCAAGGTTCATCCGGGCACCTGCAACAACTACGTGCTGAACAAGGATGGTCATCAGCAGACCTATTACGTGACCTTCAATGCCAATGGCCGTGTAGACAGCAAGGGCTTCATGACCTGCGATCAGCGCGAGGCGAATGAGCGGGCGATGTGATTGATCAACCGCATTCGCCACCAAGGCGGCGCCCACAGGGATCGCGCCGAACTCGAATCTCGTTATCGACGCTGAATCTGTGGGAGCCGGCTTGCTGGCGAACGCGCAGTGTCAGTCGCCGAAGATGGATCTGACACACCGCATTCGCCAGCAAGCCGGCTCCCACAATGCTTCAGCGAGCTGATCTGAGCCACGCAGCAAAACAAATCAAACTTTTCGCAGCGCACACCACTCACACCTTTGAACCCGATCTTGCCAGGCGTCGATCAGTTCGACGCACAAGAGCGAGACGGCCAAAACCGGATCAGCCCTGGAGATGAATCATGAGCAATGTGCATCAATTGTCGGATGTCAGTTCCCTGCGTGAGCGCGCGCGTCAACATGTTGAAAACGGCGCCGTGACCGAAGGCTATGACGCCGATCGCGAAACCATCCTGCGCCTGCTCAACGAGTCGCTGGCAACCGAGTGGGTTTGCGTACTGCGTTACAAGCGTCACTACTACATGGCCAAAGGTGTGAAAGCCCAGGTGGCAGCGGCGGAATTTCTGGAACACGCCAATCAGGAAGCCGCCCACGCCGACATGCTGGCCGAGCGTATCGTGCAGCTGGGCGGTGAACCGGAACTGAACCCTGACCTGCTATCGAAGAACTCCCACGCGCAGTATGTGGCCGGAAGTACGCTCAAGGAGATGGTCACCGAAGACCTGATCGCCGAGCGCATCGCCATCGACAGCTATCGCGAGATCATTCAGTACATCGGCGACAAAGACCCGACCACCCGCCGGATCTTCGAAGACATTCTGGCGCAGGAAGAAGAACACGCCGATGACATGGCGGACATTCTTGACGGGCTGTGATTGATCGTCGGAATGCAAAAAGCCAGGACCGGTGTCCTGGCTTTTTTGTGAGTGTGTAACTAGGAGACCGCGATCTACTGGACGGTCTTCGGCGCCTTGCCCGAACGCATCTGTTCCAATAGCGGCGCACATTGATTCGGCTCACCGCCACTCGGCGCCACCAGCGCCAGCAATCCCGCCGCAGGCCCCACTGCCGCGCCCAGTAACACCATCCCCGCGCCGCGCAACAACAGCGGACCGGATTGCACCCCGGCACTGGGCTTGATGAACGGTCCACGCACATACAGCGGCGAGCGCAGTGAGAACACGCGGAAGCCCTTGGACTCGGGACTGATCTTCAAGTCCAGTTGCTCGGTCTTCATGTTCGCGGTGCCGTCGATGTAGATGATCGCGTTCTCGGTATCGAAGACTGACAACTTGCTCGTCGCCAGTCCGTCCTTGAAGCCGAAGTTGGACGCGGCACAGTTGATCTTCACGTTCTTGTCACCGAACAGCGTCCCGACTACGTAGTTACCGACGTTCAGGCCCGCGATTTCCATGAGGTCACGGCTGATCGCACCGTCGTTCACCAGCAACTTCATCTCGCCGTTGGCATTGCCCAGCAAGGCCGCCACCGAGTTGCCCTTGCCGCTGATGTCGGCATCACCGTTCAACTCACCGAAGCTGGTTTTCATCGGCTCGAAGGTCGGGAACAACTGCTTGAGTTTGAAGCCACGCGCGCTCAACTTCGCCCGACCGTCCAGCGGCTGCGAGTGGCCATTGAGCTTGATGTCCGCATCCAGCTTGCCGCCGGCCACGCCGAAACGCAGGGGTTGCAGGCTCAGCTGCCCATCGTTGAGCACCACATGGGTATAGAGATCCGTGAACGGCAGCTCGGCGCTCTGGACGATGCGCTTGCCGGTGAACTCGACATCCGCGTCCATCGCGCTCCAGCGATCGGTTTTGAATTCTTCGACAGGCAGCACCTTGTCCGCTGGCTGTTTACTCTCGCCACCACGGCTTTTCTGCTCGGCGTTGGAATCGGCGCCGATGAGCGGTTTGAGGTCAGCCATCAGCAGTTGGTTGGAAACCAGTGCACCGGTCAACTTGGGGCGCGGCTGGCTGGCGACGAAGCCCAGATCGCCATGGATGTCACTGTTGCCGATCTTGCCGTTGAAGCCCTTGTACTGAAACGCTGCTCCAGCCGGATCGTGCAGCTTGGCGATCAGACGGCCATCGGTGGAATACGGCGGGGAATCCGGCAGCGTCACGCCGGTCAGCGGATAGAGATTTCCCAAGCTGTCGCCGGAGAGCTTCAGGCGCAGGTCCAGTTCGCCCAGGTTTTGCGGATCGGTCACCGTCCCGGCAATCGACACTTTGGTGTTTCCTGCGCTGACATCGGCCTGAACCGGGAAGGGTAACGCAGCATCTTTCAGCGCCAGCAACCCGCCGACCTTACCGCTGCCGTTGAGTTTTTGCCCGTGGTACTGGCCTTTGGCGGTGAACCCAAAAGCGTAATCCTGCGCGGATGCGCCCTTATCCTGCACTTTCTTGGCTTCACCGCTGCCCACGATGTCGCTGAACGGGATCGGCTTGCCCAGCGGATCGATGACCACCTCCACCGAGGTGTTGATCATCTGATCGTTGTAGCTGACGAAGCCTTTGTCGAAGCCAATCGAACCGATGTCTACCACCCATTTGGAAGGTTCGGCATTGGGGTCGCTCTTGGGCAGATCGAACACCCAGTTGGCGCGCCCATCGGCCAAGCGCTCGATTTTGGCATTGGGTTCGGTCAGGTCGATGCGCGGGATGACCACTCGTTGCGCCAGCAGCGGCAAAGGCGCCAAACGCATTTCAACGCGCTTGAGGGTTACCATTTGAGGGTTCTTCGACCATTCGGGGTTGCCCAGCGCAATGTCTTCAGCCGACATGTGCGGCCACGGCACCCACGCGCGCCAGCCGCCTTCGTCTGGCTCTCGGCGCCACACCACCGCCAGGTTGCCATTGATGGCGAACGGTCGGTGCAGTTCGGCAGATACCTTTTCATTGATGGTCGGCTTGAGCCGGTTCCAGTCGAAGGTCGCGATCACGATGATCAATACGGCCAGCAACAGCAGCACAATGCCCGCTGTCCAGGCAAAAATCTTGCGTCCTCGCGTCATTGCGTTGTCTCCCCAAATCCAGACGCCCATCCTGGCGGCGTCTTACACGTCATAAGCCCTTCGACTGACAAAAGCCCCGTGGGTTTGATGAAATCTCGAAATCAGCCTGTAAGCGCCCCCGCAGGCCTTGATTCTCCTGGGCTGCACGCCCGAATCAATTCTATCGATGGTCACCATCAGCCCTTTGAACTTCTTTACAGACGTCGCCCCGGTAAAATCGCCTCCATGTTCTCTACACGCCCTTTCGAGGAGCACCCACTCATGAAACGCCAACTGATCGCACTGACCCTTTCCCTTCTCGCTTCGAGCGCATTTGCCATGCCTGCCAGCGAACAGCCTGTTCTCGGCGAAGTGAAAGCGACTCAGCAGGTTGGCCTGCCGACGCTGGCGCAGAACGGTCCTGATCACCTGATCAACCAGTATCAACGTGTCGCTTCCGAAGAGAATTGCGATACCTTGGCGCACCGCTATCAGCGCGTTGCCGATAACGGCCCTGATCGTCTGGTTCAGCAGTATCAGCGCGTTTCCTGAGCCAAACGGCATCCTGTAGCAGCACAGCTCGCCAGCGGGAGACCCTCTCTGTGGGAGCCGGCTCGGTGGCGAATGCAGTTGACCAGGCAACATAGAATCTCCCTCCAAGTAAAAGAACGGTGAAGAAGTATCCACCGGTGATATCAGGAATCTGGGTTCGACGCCGCACAAACGCATTTGTTAGAGTGCTGCCCAATTCTGGTTCAGAAACCCAAGCCCCATGCTCCCCCGCGCCGAACAGAAACAGCAGACTCGCCACGCCCTGCTCGATGCCGCACGGGGTTTGATGGAGAGCGGGCGAGGTTTTGGCAGTCTGAGCCTGCGCGAGGTCGCGAAGACGGCGGGGATCGTGCCAACCGGCTTCTATCGCCACTTCGACGACATGGATCATCTGGGTCTGGCGCTGGTCAGCGAGGTGGGCCAGACCTTCCGTGAAACCATTCGCCGCGTGCGCCACAACGACAACGTCAACACCGGCATCATCGACGCCTCGGTGCGGATCTTCCTTGAAGTGGTCGCAGCCAATCGTTCTCAATTCCTGTTTCTGGCCCGCGAGCAGTACGGCGGTTCACTGAAGGTGCGCCAGGCGCTGGGCGCACTGCGTGAAGCGATCATCGCTGACTTGGCGACCGACCTTGCGTCGATGCCCAAATTTCACCACCTCAACACCGACGACCTGTCCGTCATGGCTGACCTGGTGGTGAAAAGCGTGTTCGCCATGCTGCCCGAACTCATCGACCCGCCCTCCGTGACCTTGGCTGAGCATTTGACGCCTCGGGCCAAGATCACCCAGCAATTACGCTTCATCTTTATTGGTGCCAAACGCTGGCAGGGTCTTGGCAGCACCGAATAACCAATAACGCACCAAAAAGAAACACAAGAAACTATCACGCACCAAAAACACGCCATTCTGCGCCCCACCCTCAAGCACACCTGCACTGAATGTAGGCAATTTCCTTCAGCCGACACTGTTGGCAAGCCACTTGCTCTAGCCATGTCATCGCACATTGCTGGAAGTTTTCCAATGCTGGTGATTCATCAACGAATCGAACCCCAGACCGAATGGGCCGCTGAGCTGCATTTGAATTTCGAGGCCCGGAGCAAAAGCCGTCTGCGCTGTTTCAGTGCCGAAGGCGAAGACGTCGGGCTGTTTCTTGAACGAGGCCAACCGCCCTTGCGCGATGGCGACTTTCTGAAGGCTGAGGACGGCCGCATCGTTCGTGTTTGCGCGCGCCCCGAGCAGTTGATGCACGTGACCTGCGCCAGCGCCTTCGAACTGACCCGCGCTGCTTATCACCTGGGCAACCGCCACGTTGCGCTGCAAGTCGGTGATGGCTGGCTGCGCCTGCTGGACGATTACGTACTCAAGGCGATGCTCGATCAACTGGGCGCGACCACGGAATCCATCGAAGCGCCCTTCCAGCCAGAACACGGTGCTTATGGCGGTGGCCACCACCACTCCCGCGCCGGAGAAGAAGACTTCAACTACGCGCCGCGCATTCATCAGTTCGGCGTACGTAAATGAGCCTGCGTTCATGAACAAGGCATGGGCGCTGTTGCGTCTGGCGAGCCCGCAGTTGCCGATTGGCGGTTACAGCTATTCACAGGGGCTGGAGATGGCTGTCGAAAACGCCACGGTCACCGATCCCGTCACGGCGGGTCGATGGATCAGCGATCAACTGCTGCTCAACCTGTCCCGTTTTGAAGCCCCGCTGTTGCTCGCCCACTGTGTCGCCGCCGCCAACGATGACTGGGCTGCCCTGCTGCAATTGAGCGAAGAGCACCGCGCCAGCCGCGAAACGCGCGAGTTGCAGCTGGAAAGTCGGCAGATGGGCTACTCGTTGCAGCAGTTGCTCAACGGTTTGCCCGAACTGGATCAACCGGCCCGGGACTTCTTGCAGCAGGTCGATGAGCCTCATTTGGCGCTGGGTTGGGCCTTGGCCGCCCGCGCCTGGCAGATCGAACCGCAAGACGCCCTCGCCGCCTGGCTGTGGAGCTGGCTGGAAAATCAATTGGCCGTCTTGATGAAAACCTTGCCGCTGGGTCAGCAAGCCGCGCAACGCCTGACAAGCGAGCTGACACCCTTGCTGCAACAGGCACAGCAGCACGCCTCTGAACTCGATCCGACACACATCGGCAGCGCGCCGTTTGGCCTGGCCATTGCGAGCATGGCTCACGAGCGCCAGTACAGCCGCCTGTTTCGATCCTGACTGCTTATAGGCCTTATGAATCGCACAAGAAGATCAACGGAGAACACGTTATGAACAGCCAACCTCTGCGCGTCGGCATCGGTGGCCCGGTCGGGTCCGGCAAGACTGCGCTGACCCTCGCCTTGTGCCTGGCCCTGCGCGAGCGCTACAACCTCGCGGTGGTCACCAATGACATCTACACCCGCGAAGACGCGGACTTTCTGGTGCGTAATGAAGCGCTGGCGCCCGAGCGCATCATCGGCGTGGAAACCGGCGGCTGCCCGCACACCGCTATTCGTGAAGACGCGTCGATCAACCTGGAAGCGGTCGACCAATTGAACCGTCGCTTCGAAGGCCTGGACCTGATCATCGTCGAATCCGGCGGCGACAACCTGTCCGCGACCTTCAGCCCTGAGCTGTCCGACCTGACCATCTACGTGATCGACGTGTCGGCAGGCGACAAGCTGCCGCGCAAGGGCGGGCCGGGCATCTGCAAATCCGACCTGCTGGTGATTAACAAGATCGACCTGGCACCGCTGGTGGGCGCGTCGCTGGAGATGATGGACCGCGACACCAAGAAAATGCGCGGGGATAAGCCGTTCGTGTTCAGCAATCAGAAAACCGGCCACGGCCTGGAGGACATCATTGCCTTCATCGAGCGCCAGGGCTTGCTGACTGCGGCCTGATTTCAACCACTCAAGGGGATTACTGTTCATGAATTTCAAGAAACTGTTCGGCGCTCTGGCGCTGCTGCTGGCCCCGGCGCTGGCGTTCGCTCATCCGGGTCATGACGAAAGCGGCCTGATCGCCGGTATCAGCCACCCGCTGAGCGGCATCGATCACTTGTTGGCGATGGTGGCTGTCGGTCTTTGGGCCGCACAACAGAAAGGCGCTGCACGCTGGGCGCTGCCATCCACGTTCGTCGTCACCATGCTGATTGGCGGCCTGTTGGGCTTTGAAGGGCTTGAACTGCCTGCGCTGGAGAGCGGCATTGCTGCTTCGGTGTTTGCATTGGGTCTGGCCGTCGCGCTGGCCGTTCGCCCGCCGCTGTTCGTCGCGGTAGCAGCCACAGCGCTGTTCGCAATGTTCCACGGTGTGGCGCACGGTCTGGAATTGCCTGAAATGTCCAGCCCGTGGGGTTATGCACTGGGCTTCGTCGGCGCTACTGCTGCGCTGCATGCCGCCGGTTACGCCGTGGTGCGGTTCCTGCCTGCCGCTGCGGCACCGATTGTGCGTGTTGCCGGTGCGCTGTCGGCTGCAACTGGCGTGTGGTTGTTCGCAGGTTAAAACCCTGCACAACACCTGTGGGAGCCGGCTTGCTGGCGAATGCAATAGATCAGGCACATCGATAGTGACCGATACACCGCCTTCGCCAGCAAGCCGGCTCCTACAGGAGTAATGCGCAAAGTCAGTTACATTTGCTCCACCGTTTACCCCCGTCATCCCCACCTCCTGCTACCATGTCGCGCAATTTGCCCTCTGCCGCGACGCCATCCGATGCCTGACGCCTCTCCCCTCTCTGCCCAGTCTGAACTGTCCACGGCCTTCGCCCGCGTGCAGCAACACTTCATGGATGTGATCGTGCCGCTCTGGCAAGGGCCGGGCTGGAATGCCGACATGGCGTTGCCCTATGAAGCGCTGGACGCTCAACACCAGCCGCTGCCGCCTCAACGCTATCGCGCCATGGCCTGTGCGCGGCAGCTGTTCCTGTTTTCCAGCTTCATCGGCGACCCTCAAGTCCCCAACGCCAAAGCGCGTGCGGCAGCGTTGTTTCGCTCGCTGCAACAGCACTTTCACGATGCCGAACACGGCGGCTGGTTTTACAGCATCGATCCAGAGGGTGCGCCGCTGGATCGCCGTAAGGATTTGTACACCCACGCCTTTATCGTTTTCGCCTGCGCTCACTACTGGGCCAAAGTGCGTGAGCCGCTGGTCGAGTCGGTACTCAATGCTGCGCTGCACGTCGTGGCCGAGCGTTTTGCCGATGGCGACGGGCTGTATGAATCGGTGCTCGCCGAAGACTGGTCGTCACTGGACGCAGGCCCTCTGCAAAACCCACTGATGCACTTGGCCGAGGCCTTCCTAGCCGTGCTGGAAGTGCGCGAAGACGCCGACACGCTGGACGCCCTCGACGCGCTGGCCGAAGGCATGCAGCGCCGATTCGTCGATGCCGCAAAAGGCGTGATGCTGGAGCAGCCGCTGGACGCTGTGGATAACTGGTCCGAGCCGGGGCATCAGTTCGAATGGTTCTATTTGCTGGAATCGTCGGAGCACTTGCGGGGCACGCCGCTGCACCAATCGCTGACTACGGCATTTGCGCATGCCGAGGCACAGGGCGTCGATCCGATTACAGGGGCGGTGGTGGCTTCGCTGGATGTTGAAGGTGCGGTGAAAGATGGTACGCAGCGCATTTGGGCACAGGCCGAGTACCTGCGAGCCTTGACGCTGCGGCCTGACAGTCAGGTGTTGCTGGCTCGGCAGTTGGAGGCGCTGGAGCGGCGTTTTCTGCACCCGGGCGGCTGGAACGAGTGCCTGGATGGTCAGGGCCAGATCAGCCGCAGCGACATGCCGTCGACCACGCCGTATCACTTGGCGACCTGTTACATCGGCTTGGCCCAGTACTTCAAAGCATGACACTGCCCCCTATGGGAGCACCTCAAACATTGTGGGAGCCGGCTTGCTGGCGAACGCGGTGTGTCAGTCTTAGATTAAGGTGACTGACGCACCGCGTTCGCCAGCAAGCCGGCTCCCACAGGTTGGCGTGATCTATACGATCAGCGCTTACTTCGCATCCCCACGCGTACGATCAATCGCAAACCCTGCCCAGGTCTGGCTCACAGGCATCAGCTCAAGGTTGTTCACGTTAACGTGCGCCGGGGTGTTCATGATCCAGAAGATCGTCTCGGCGATGTCCTGCGGCTGAATCGGCTCGGCGCCTGCGTAGGTGGCGTCGTATTTGGCCTGGTCACCGCCGAAGCGCACCAGCGAAAACTCGCTTTCGCACAAGCCCGGCTCCAGGTTGGTCACCCGCACGCCTGTGCCGATCAGGTCGTTGCGCAGGTTCAACGAGAACTGGCCCACGAACGCTTTAGTGCCGCCGTACACGTTACCGCCCGGATACGGGTAGTTGCCCGCCACCGAACCCAGGTTGACGATGCTGGCGCCGCGGCCATAAGCGATCAACCGCGACAGCAGCGTGCGAGTGGTGTAGACCAGCCCTTTGACGTTGGTATCGATCATGGTGTCCCAATCGTCCAGATCGCATTTCGGCGCAGGGTCAATGCCCAGCGCCAGACCGGCATTGTTGATCAGGCCACGGATCTTGGCGAACTCGGCAGGCAGACCTTCGACGGCCTTCTCAACCGCTTCACGGTCACGCACGTCCAGTGTCAGGGTGTGGACCTTGGTTTGCTTGGACAACTCGGCGCTCAGCGCCTGCAAGCGCTCTTCACGGCGACCGGTCAGCACCAGCGACCAGCCCGCTTCTGCGAAACGGCGTGCGCAGGCTTCGCCAAACCCGGAAGTGGCACCGGTAATGAACACGGTAGAAGTCATGTGGTTCTCCTGACTGAGGGTGTCGGCTTGGGGATAAGTCCCGGATTTACGCAACCAACCGCGTTGCGCGTAGGAAAGTTCTGGAGAATGCCCGCGCAGGCGCTTCAGGATCAAGCCTGTTAATCACAATCGTCGTACAACCCAATCACTGTACAAAAAACGAACAATCTCGCCAAAGCCTTACCCTACGGGGCCTGCACGCAGTTTTGCCCATCTTATCCACAGTCAGACTCACAAAAACCGGGGGCAACTCGAAACGCCACAAGCCCCGCCATACAAGGCCTGTGGGCAACTCGAACGGCAAAACGACTTGACCGGCTGAAACGTGTCTGCAATCAAGCCAGGCTCTGATCTGGGCACGCGGACACAACCCAGCGCGCAAGCCTAGAGATTGCGCGATCTACAGCCGTCTTTCCAAGGGTTGCGCACAGAGTTATCCACAGGCTTGCGCACACTATTAACTGTATATAAAAACAGGCCTTGGAGCGTTGACAAACAGAGCAAAGGTAACGACCAAAACCGCTGATCAAAAATCAACCAGACCTCTACAAGCCACGTAAACAAAGGGCTGTAGCCAACTGCCACCAACTTATTCACAGTCGCCTCCACAGCAAAACTGGACAAGTCAAAACCGTGACAAAACAACCGTTTGCAGCGGCTAACTGTCGCGGTTTGGAAGCTCTTCGGAATTGTTTTCCACAATGGCTGGACATGGCAGATCTGAATGGTGGCGTGCTTGCAGATATCCATGGACTTGTGGGAGCCGGCTTGCTGGCGAAAGCAGCGTGTCAGCCAACTCATTCGTCCCAGATGCACCACCTTCGCCAGCAAGCCGGCTCCTACAGGCACCCCAAATGCAAAACGCCCCGAGTGCGTAACACTCGGGGCGTTGGTTATTGCGAGACCTCAGGAAGACTCAATGCCCGCCGAGATACGCGTTCCTCACCTCTTCGTTGGTCAGCAGCTCCTGACCGGTGCCTGTCAGACGAATCTCGCCGTTGACCATCACGTAAGCGCGGTCTGACAGCTTCAGGGCGTGGTTGGCGTTTTGCTCGACGAGGAAAATCGTCATGCCGGTCTGGGCCAGTTCACGCAGGGTGGAGAAGATCTGCTTCACGATGATCGGCGCCAGGCCCAGGCTCGGCTCGTCCAGCAGCAACAGCTTGGGACGGCTCATCAGGGCGCGGGCGATGGCGAGCATTTGTTGCTCGCCACCGGACATGGTCATTGCCCGCTGGTTGCGACGCTCCTTGAGGCGCGGAAACAGGTCGAACATGCGCTGCATGTCTTCGCTGGCGTACTTATCCCCAATCGGGATGGTGCCCATCATCAGGTTTTCTTCCACCGACATGTCAGGGAACACGCGGCGGCCTTCCGGCGACTGCGCAATGCCGTTGGAGGCGATGTAGTGCGACGACTTCTGGGTGATGTCGGTGCCCTGATAGATGATCTGCCCGCTAGCGGCTCGGGGCTGGCCGAAGATCGACATCAGCAGCGTGGATTTGCCCGCGCCGTTGGAGCCGATCAGGCTGACGGTTTCGCCTTCGTTGATTTCCAGTGAGACCTTTTTCAGGGCCTGAATCGGCCCGTAGTACACGTCGATCTCTTTCATTTCGAGGATCGGCTTACTCATACCAACTCCTCTTCATCAGCACCCAGGTACGCGGCGATCACTTTCGGATCGTTGCGGATCTGCTCCGGCTTGCCCTTGGCAATCACGTTGCCATGGTCGAGCACGACGATATCGTCAGAAATGCCCATGACCATGCCCATGTCGTGCTCGATCAGCACGATGGTCATGTCGTGTTCGTCGCGCAGGTGGCGAATCATGCCGCTCAGCGCTTCGGTTTCCTGTGGGTTGAGGCCTGCGGCGGGTTCGTCCAGGCAGATCACCTGCGGACGGGTGCACATGGCGCGAGCGATTTCCAGACGGCGCTGCTGGCCGTAGGAAAGTTCACCAGCCAGGCGGTTGGCGCAGTCCACCAGATCGACCACTTCCAGCCAGTAGAAGGCCGTGTTCATGGCGTCTTCTTCGGCCTTGCGATAGCCCTTGGTGTTGAGGATGCCCGCGATCATGTTGCGGTTGACCCACATGTGCTGGGCCACCAGCAGGTTTTCGACGACGGACATTTCTTTGAACAGGCGAATGTTCTGGAACGTTCGCGCCAGACCTGCGCGGTTCACCAAGTGCGTGCCGCCAAACATTTTGTAGTACAGGCGGCTGCCGAAGCTTTTCGGCGAAGCGAAGTCGCTGACGCGGAACTGCTCGCCAAGCAGTTTGATCACGTTGGTTTTCTTGCCACGGGCGTTCAGCTCGATCTTGCCGCCGGTGGCTTTATAGAAGCCGGTCAGGCAGTTGAACACGGTGGTCTTGCCTGCGCCGTTCGGGCCGATCAGGGCGAATATCGAGTTGCGGCGCACTTCAAGGCTGACGTCGCTGAGGGCTTTGATGCCGCCAAAGTGCATCATCAGGTTTTCGACGGACAGAACGATTTCGTCGCTCATCACGCGCCCTCCACTTTGGCCAGCACGCCTTTGCGTGGTTGTACGCCGGTACGGCTGATGCGGATCAGGCCGCGAGGGCGCCAGATCATCATCAACACCATCAGGATGCCGAACAGCAATACGCGGTATTCGGCAAAGCTGCGCAGCATTTCCGGGGCGACGGTCAGCACGAACGCTGCGATCACCACGCCCACAGTCGAGCCCATGCCGCCCAATACAACAATGGCGAGGATCAACGCGGATTCAAAGAAGGTGAACGACGTCGGGTTGACGAAGCCTTGGTAGCTGGCGAAGAACACCCCCGCCAGACCTGCGGTCGATGCACCGATGGTGAACGCCGAGAGCTTGACCAATACGTGGTTCAGGCCCATGGAGCGGCAGGCAATTTCGTCTTCACGCAGGGCTTCCCAGGCGCGGCCGACCGGCATGCGGGTCAGGCGGTGCTTGATGTACAGCACGGCCAGCACGACGAGGAACAGCACGGCGTAGATAAAGATGAATTTCAGGTCCGGGTTGTATTCGAAGCCGAAATACTCGTGGATCGGAACGCCGCCATCTTTGGCACGACGGCCGAATTCCAAACCGAAGAAGGTCGGCGAAGGCACGGCCACACCGTTCGGACCACCGGTGAACGACAGCCAGTTATTGAGCACCAGACGAATGATTTCACCGAAGCCCAACGTCACGATGGCCAGATAGTCGCCGTGCATACGCAGGACCGGGAAGCCCAGAATGCAACCGGCAAACGCCGCTGCAATCGCCGCCAGCGGCAGCGCGGACCAGAAGCCTAGGCCCAGATACTGATAACCCAGTGCCAGGCCGTAGGCACCGATGGCGTAGAACGCCACGTAACCCAGATCGAGCAGACCGGCCAGACCGACCACGATGTTCAGGCCAAGGCCCAGCAGCACGTAGATCAGGCCAAGGATCACCACGGTCAGCACGTACTTGTCAGCGAACACCGGGAAGATCACCGCGATCAGGATCATCAGCGGAATGATGAAGCGCAGGCGTGTCTTGTAACCCGGCGGCAGTACATGCACGCCAGAACCCGGGCTTTCGAAGCTCTGAGCGATGGCCAGGCCTTTCGGGGTTTGCAGGAACAGGCTCATGAGGAAGCGACCGACCACCACCACGCCAACCAGCGCGGCAACGCGGCCTGGTTGCATGTTGAAGCCGTAGCCATCCAGCACGATGCCGACGATGGGACCGAACACGATCAGCGCCAGCAACCCGGCCAGCACGGCGTCGATCACGCTTTGTTTGATATCGATGGGTTTGACAGGAGCAGACATGGTTACACCTTCGCCACGAGTGGGCGACCCAGCAGGCCTTGAGGACGGAAGATCAGAATCACGACCAGCAGGCCAAAACTGAACACGTCTTTGTAGTCGGAGTTGATCAGACCGGAGAATTGCGACTCGGCTACCCCCAGGATCAATCCACCGAGCATGGCGCCCGGCAACGAACCGATGCCGCCCAGCACCGCAGCGGTGAAGGCTTTGATGCCGATGACGAACCCGGCGAAGAAGTCGAAGGTGCCGTAATTCATGGTGATCAGCACGCCCGCCAGTGCTGCCATGGCCGCGCCGATGACGAACACGTAGGAAATGATCCGGTCAGTGTTGATGCCCAGGATCGACGCCATTTTGCGGTCTTGCTGAGTAGCGCGGCACATACGGCCCAGCTTGGTGTACTTGATGATGTAGGTCAGCACGCCCATGCCGATGAAGGCCGCCACGAGAATGAAGATCTTGGTGTAGGTGATCTGCACGAAGCCTGAGCCGACGTCGAAGCGCATGGCGCCTTCGAGCAGGGTCGGTACGCCTTGCTGGCGTGGGCCTTGGGCGATCTGCGCGTAGTTTTGCAGGATCAGGGAAATACCGATGGCACTGATCAGCGGTGCCAGCCGGGTCGAGTTACGCAGCGGTTTGTAGGCCACGCGCTCGATGACGAAGCCGTATACGCCGGTCACCACGATGGTGAAGATCAGCGTGCCAAGAATCAGGAAAGGGAAAGATTGGATACCGAAAAAAGACAGCACGGCCAGGCCGATGGCTGCGAGGTAGGCGGAGATCATATACACGTCGCCGTGGGCGAAGTTGATCATGCCAATGATGCCGTAAACCATCGTGTAACCGATGGCGATCAGGCCGTAAACCGACCCGAGGGTCAGGCCGTTGACCATTTGCTGCAGGAAAATACCATCCATCACGCACGCTCACGAACTTGAAGGCCAACCTGGTGCGGACCGGCTACCCCCTCGTGAGGAGCAGCGGGACGCACACGATGGCAACAGAAGAAATCCGGCGCCGCGCGAGACAGCGCCGATTACCGGGTGAAGCGGCTCTGAGGTTCCAAGCCCGCAGCGCCGCCCATCCGACTAGAGGCTCAACTCACTTCTGCTTTTCGAGCTGGTGATATTTGCCGTCCTTGTCCCACTGATAGACCACGTAGTCGGAGACCTTCAGGTCGCCTTTGGCGTCCCAGGCTTTCTCGCCCATGACGGTTTTGACCGGGTGGGCTTTCAGGAACTTGGCAGCGTCTTCGCCTTTGTTCGACTTGGCGCCGTTGAAGCCAGCGGCCAGGGCCTGAACCGAAGCGTACGCGTACAGGGTGTAACCTTCAGGCTCGTAACCGGACTTGCGGAACTCTTCGACCACTGCCTTGCTGTCAGGCAGCAGGCGCGGGTCGGCGCCGAAGGTCATGTACACGCCGTCGACGTATTGCGCGCCGCCAGCGGTGGTCACCAGTTCGTCGGTCACAACGCCGTCGTCGGACATGAACTTGACGTCCTTCAGGCCTTGCTCACGCAGTTGGCGAACCAGAGGACCGGCTTCCGGGTGCAGGCCGCCGAAGTAGACAACGTCGGCGCCCACGGAACGGATTTTGGTGACCAGGGCGCTGAAGTCTTTCTCGCCGCGGGTCAGACCTTCTTCCAGCACGGGCTTCACGCCACGGGCGGTCAGCTGTTTGGCGGTGGCATCAGCCAGGCCTTTGCCGTAGGTGTCTTTGTCGTTGATTACGGCGACTTTCTTGCCTTTCAGCACGTCGACGATGTAGTCACCCGCCACGACGCCTTGCTGGTCGTCACGGCCGCACATACGGAACATGGCGCTCAGGCCGCGTTCGGTAACGGTCGGGTTGGTGGAACCTGGGGTGATCGCGATGATACCGGCTTCGTCATAGACTTCCGAAGCGGGGATGGTGGAGGAAGAGCAGAAGTGGCCAACGACGCCAGCGACTTTCTCTTGAGACATCTTGTTGGCGACTGCTACGGCCTGTTTCGGCTCGCACGCGTCATCGCCCTGAACCAGAACGATCTTCTCGCCGTTCACACCGCCCGCAGCGTTGATGGCATCAGCCGCTGCCTGAGCGCCTTTCATGTACTGCAGGCCGAACGAGGCGTTGGCGCCGGTCATCGGGCCTGCAACGCCGATCTTGACGTCAGCCTGCGCAAAAGTAGCCGCACCCATTGCAGTAGCGACTGCGAGTGCCAGAAAGCCTTTCCTGTAAAACGTCTGCGACATGAGTTGGTGCTCCTAGGTTTTTTAATTAGCACTGCGACCACAGAGATGCTCTGAGCAAGGGGCGTGCCATCGGTTTTTTATTCTGAAAAAAGTCGTCGTTTTGTTGTTATCCGACTGATTCGGGCCCTTTTTTACTGGGCGTGCAACCGTCTAAACCGCGCAAGGTGCAACCCTGCGACTTATAAAGGGCAACCCTCCTGAATAAAATGCGCAACCACGCCAACCTGACCTGTACAACCCTGTTGTTACAGCCTGCGTCACCGAACTGCACACCGCCGGTGCGGGGTCGCTACGGGACGCACCATTTCAGGTTAGTGGATGCGCGAAAAAGCGCTGATTTATGACAGACATTTCGCCTCAGATCACAATTCTGAGGCACTGCCCTGCGTGGTATAGCGAAAAGCCAGCCTCATATAAAGAGCTGCGCAAACCAATGGCCGAGAGCGGCTGCATAGGTGCAAACGGAATCGGCAGTACGCTCGCGTTACCGCCGCACAGGTAATCAGCGAACGCCTTGCCCACCACTGTGCCCGTCGTATTGCCACGGCCGTTATACCCGGTCACCGCGACCAGTCCTGGTGCAGGTTCGAACATGCGTAGCAGATGATCGGGCGTAAACGCGATGCAACCGGTCCAGGTGCACTCCCATTCAACCTTTCTCAGATACGGGAAATAGTGCTGCTGCACGCGATCCGCCCAGGCTTTGAGGAACCATGCCGGCTTCTGATTGCCGTTGCCCAGACTGCCCAGCAACAAGCGGCCATCAGCATCGCGACGAATGCTGCTCAGTACCTGGCGGGTATCCCACGAGCCTTGGCCACCGGGCAAAATTTGCTGCGCAGCCTCTTCGGTGAGCGGTGCCGAAGCGACCTGATAGTAGTAGCCGGGGAAGAAGTTGCGGCGCAGTTCGGTCCATTCGCCTTCGGTGTAGGCGTTGGAGGCGATGACCACCTGATCGGCGATGACCGAGCCGTTTTCGGTGATCACGCACCAGCGCTGGCCCTGACGTTCGAGGCGTTTGACCGGCGAATGATCGAAACGCTGACCACCGAGTTTCGTGACGGCAGCAGCGAGGCCACTGGTGTAAGCCATCGGGTTGATGGTGCCCGCACGATGGTCGAGCAAGGCTGAAGTAATCTCCTTGGTGCCGGTCGCTTCCTGACAGGCCTTGCCGGTGAGCAACTCAATCGGTGCGCCACGGCGTTTCCACTGTTCTTCACGACTGCGCAAATCCAGCTCGCCTTTGGCGTTGTGCGCCATGTGCAGCGTGCCCTTGCGCGTGGCCTGGCAGTCGATGCCGTATTTTTCGATCAGGCTGAACACCAATGACGGCGCGTTGCCGAGCATGGTGTTGAGCTGGCTGCCGATTTTCTCGCCGAAACCGGCTTCGATTTCGTCGGGAGGAATCCACAGCCCGGCGTTGACCAATCCCACGTTACGCCCCGAACCGCCCTGCCCAGTGCGATGGGCTTCGACGATGGCGACTGTCTTGCCCTGCTCCAGCAGGTGAATCGCCGCCGACAACCCCGTGATGCCTGCGCCGATCACGCACACATCGACGGTCACTTCCCCTTTCAACGCTGGCGCCTCAGGCCTCTGCGGCGTCAGCGTTTCCCACAGACATTCTTCGCGTAGCGGCATCGCAAAACCTCGGAAAGGACAAACGATGATTCAAGTTATACCGATCGTTACTGATCGTTCCCATGCTCCGCGTGGGAACGCCGTTGGTGGCGCTCTGCGTCACACAAAAACGGACGCAGAGCGTCCATCAAGGCATGCCCACGCAGAGCGTGGGCACGATCATCACAAAGGAAAAGCGCTTACCTTACGGCATCAATCAAACGTAATCCCCTGCGCCAACGGCAGCTCGCGGGAGTAGTTCACGGTCGCCGTCTGGCGACGCATGTAGCCTTTCCACGAATCCGAACCGGATTCACGGCCACCGCCGGTTTCCTTCTCGCCGCCGAACGCGCCGCCAATCTCTGCACCGCTCGGGCCAATGTTGACGTTGGCGATGCCGCAGTCGCTGCCCAGCGCCGAAATGAACTGCTCGGCCTCACGCACATCGGTGGTGAAAATGCACGACGACAGACCTTGCGGCACATCGTTGTTCAGGCGCACGGCCTCGCTGAATTCGTCGTAACCGACCACGTACAGAATCGGCGCGAAGGTCTCGCTACGCACCACATCGCTTTGCTCCGGCATCTCGACGATCGCAGGCGACACATAGAACGCATTCGGGAATTTGTCAGCCAGTTGGCGCTTGCCGCCGAACACCTTGCCGCCTTCGCTTTGGGCCTGCTCCAGCGCTTCCTGCATGTTTTCGAAGCTTTGTTTGTCGATCAGCGGGCCGACCAGGTTGCCTTCCAGCGGATGGCCGATGCGCACTTTGGCGTAGGCCGCTTTCAAGCGCTCGACGAACTCGGCCTTGACCGAGTTGTGTGCGATCAAACGGCGGAGCGTGGTGCAACGCTGACCCGCCGTGCCGACGGCGCTGAACAACACAGCGCGAACGGCCAGGTCCAGATCGGCACTCGGCGCCAGAATCATCGCGTTATTGCCGCCCAGTTCCAGAATGCTGCGAGCGAAACGCGCGGCAATCTTCGGCGCCACTTCACGACCCATGCGGGTGCTGCCGGTGGCGCTGACCAAGGCAACGCGAGCGTCGTCGACCAGCGCCTCGCCTGCATCGCGACCGCCCACTACGCACTGCGCAAGGAACTGCGGGGCATCCGCAAATTCAGCCGCCACGCGGTCGAACAACGCCTGACAGGCCAGCGCGGTCAGCGGGGTCTTTTCCGAAGGCTTCCAGATCACCGAGTTGCCGCACACCAGCGCCAGCGCGGTGTTCCACGACCAGACGGCCACCGGGAAGTTGAACGCGCTGATCACGCCCACGACACCCAGCGGGTGCCAGGTTTCACGCATGTGGTGACCCGGACGCTCGGAAGCGATGGTCAGGCCGTACATCTGGCGCGACAAGCCAACAGCGAAGTCGCAGATGTCGATCATCTCCTGCACTTCACCCAGACCTTCCTGAGTGATTTTCCCGGCTTCCCACGACACCAGTTCGCCCAGATCGGCCTTGTGCTTGCGCAGCGCTTCGCCGAACAGACGAATCAGCTCGCCACGGCGCGGCGCTGGCACTTTGCGCCAGGCTTCGAACGCGTGCTCGGCGCGGGTGATGCGTTGCTCGACTTCAGCGGCACTTTCCCAGTTCACCGAAGCGACCTGGCTGCCATCGATCGGGGTATGAACAGGCTTGTCGCCCTTCTGATAAAGCGCAGGGTCGACACCGAGGCGAGTGAGCAGGTCGTTAAGCATGATTTCTCCTGGATTCTGTGGAATCGAAAAGCGCGAACGCGGAATGCTGAAATTCAGTTCTTTCGTCAGCTTCTAGTAATAGCTGGCGTTGCGTCGCGCAACAAACGACGATTAAGCGAGATATCATTCCGTTTTTTCATGCTGATGCTGAGCACGTCTGAATATGCTGAACCGACGCCACCTGCCGTCCATCACCGCCCTGCAATGTTTCGAAGCAGTGACCCGACACCTGAGCTTCACCCGCGCCGCCGAAGAGCTGAACCTGACCCAAAGCGCCGTCAGCAAACAGGTGGCGCAGCTTGAGGAATTGGTCCAGCACCTGTTGTTCAGACGCGTGCGTCGTAGGCTGCAACTTACGCCCGCCGGGGCGTTGTATCTGGGAGAGGTGCGAAAAGTCCTCACGCAGATGGAGATGTCCACCCACTTTCTACGTTCCTACGGCGGTGAAACTGAGGTCCTACGCGTGTCGACGCCTTCGACCTTCGGCGCCCGCTGGCTGGTCCCGCGCCTGAAAGGCTGGCGTCTGCGCCATCCGCACATCCATCTGGACCTGGTGAACGAGCAGGAAAGCGACGATCTGGCGCAAAGCCGCTGCGATCTGTCGTTCTATTTCGGCCAAGGCGCGCGTCCCGGTGCAGAGAGCGTGAAACTGTTTGGCGAAGAACTGGTGCCCGTGTGTGCGCCGGACATCCTCCCGGAAAAGCCCTTTACCCACCCCACGCAACTCACCGACTTGGTGTTGCTGCAATGCGCCCATCGCCCTCAAGGCTGGCACGAGTGGTTCGATAGTCAGGGCTACCAGACCGAACACAGCTACCATGGCCCGCGTTTCGAGACGTTCTACATGTGCATTCGCGCCGCGCAGGTCGGTTGTGGCGTGGCGCTGCTGCCGCGCTTTCTGGTGGAGGAAGAACTGGCCGACGGCAAGCTGGTCATTCCATGGGCTCATGCACTGCCCAGCCACGACGCCTACTACCTGGCCTATCCGGAGCATGCCGCGGAGGTGCCCAAGATTCGGGTGTTCGTGGAGTGGATGTTGGAGCAGTTGGATAACCCAACGCCGCGGTAAATGATCTGAATCACGATCACCCTGTGGGAGATTCCATGTTGCGTGGCCAAACACAAATCCATGGTTAGACACACATCAATGTGGGAACCGGCTTGCTGGCGAAAGGGGTGCGTCATTCACCGTAGCGGTAACTGGCGTGCCGCATTCGCCAGCAACCGGCTCCAACAATCGACGGTTGAGCCATCGGCGCTGAAACATTTCTGCCCCAACCCCGCGTCGACTGGCATTATGTCGCTCTTCGTCAATAACAAACCGGACGTAGTGGCATGGAGCCAATACCAGGCGCTACCGCAAGGTTGTATGCGACACCTATTTTTTCATGGGCCGCAACGTGGCGGCCTCTGCTGGCTGGAGCGACACAATGAGTGAGAGCGCTTTCGCAGATCGCATCGTTCAGAACCTGCTCGATACCGACCTCTACAAACTGAGCATGATGCAGGCAGTGCTGCACAACTACCCCAACGTCGACGTTGAGTGGGAGTTCCGCTGCCGAAACAGTGAAGACTTGCGGCCGTACCTGACGGAAATTCGCCATCAGATCGAGCAATTGTGCGACCTGTCCCTGAGCGTCGAAGAAACCGGATTTCTGGAACGTATCAACTTCATGAAGCCGGATTTTCTGCGCTTCCTAGGCCTGTTCCGCTTCAACCTGCGTTACGTCTACACCGGCATCGAAAACGATGAGCTGTGCATTCGCCTGTCCGGCCCTTGGCTGCACGTGATCCTGTTCGAAGTGCCGATCCTTGCCATCGTCAGCGAAGTCCGAAACCGCCATCGCAACCCGGACACCCTGCTGATCCAGGCCCGCGACCAGCTCTATCGCAAGTTCGACTGGCTGCATGAGGCCGCGACACCCGAGGAGTTGGCCGAATTGAAAGTCGCGGATTTCGGCACCCGTCGGCGGTTCTCGTACGCGGTTCAGGAAGATGTAGTGTCCGTGCTGAAAAAGGATTTCCCCGGTCAGTTCGTGGGCACCAGCAACGTCCACCTGGCACGCAAATTCGACCTCAAACCCCTTGGCACCATGGCCCACGAATGGATCATGGCGCACCAGCAACTGGGACCTCGACTGATCGACAGTCAGATTGCCGCCCTCGATTGCTGGGTCCGGGAATACCGTGGCCTGCTGGGCATCGCGCTGACCGACTGCATCACCACCGACGCTTTCCTTGGCGACTTCGATCTGTTCTTCGCCAAGCTGTTCGACGGCTTGCGCCATGACTCAGGCGATCCCGTGCAGTGGGCCGAAAAGTGCATCACCCACTACCAGAAACTGGGCATCGACCCGATGAGCAAGACGCTGGTGTTCTCCGACGGTCTGAACCTGCCCAAGGCGCTGGACATCTTCCGTGCCTTGCGCGGTCGCATCAATGTCAGCTTCGGCATCGGCACCAACCTGACCGCCGACGTACCGGGCGTTCAGCCGATGAGCATCGTGCTTAAAATGACCGCTTGCGCCGGTCAGCCCGTCGCCAAGATTTCCGACGAGCCCGGCAAGACCCAGTGCAAGGACCCGGAATTCGTGTCCTACCTGCGTCACGTATTCAAGGTGCCAGCCTGAAACGAGCACCGTAGCGCCTCACTTTTTTACATGCCTCTTTTTCTTCTTCATAAGGAGTCAATCATGCAAGCCGTACAACTCGAGATCGCCAGGGAGCTCAAGGTCCAGCCGCCCTTCGCCAATCAGGGTGAGCTTGAAACCGAGGTTGCGCGCCGAATCCAGTTCATCAAGGACTGCCTGCAAAACGCCCGTCTGAAAGTGCTGGTACTGGGCATCAGCGGCGGTGTGGACTCGCTGACCGCTGGCCTGCTGGCCCAGCGTGCCGTGAAGGAATTGCGCGAGAGTACTGGCGACAACGCCTACCAGTTCATCGCCGTACGCCTGCCGTACCACATTCAGCACGATGAGCACGAAGCCACCGCTTCGGTAGACTTCATCAACCCGGACGAGCGCCACACCGTAGACATCGCGCCGTCGGTCAAAGGCCTGGTCGAGCAGGTGAAAGCATTCGAAGGTCAGTCCGATTCGGCTGTGGACTTCGTCAAAGGCAACGTCAAAGCACGCACGCGCATGGTCGCGCAATACACCATCGCGGGCGTTCGTGGTGGTTTGGTGATTGGCACTGACCACGCGGCGGAAGCCGTGATGGGCTTCTTCACCAAGTTCGGTGACGGCGCCTGCGACTTGGCGCCATTGAGCGGCCTGGTGAAAAATCAGGTTCGCGCCATCGCCCGCAGCTTCGGCGCGCCAGAGTTTCTGGTCGAGAAAATTCCGACTGCTGACCTGGAAGATCTGGTGCCGGGCAAGCCCGACGAAGCCTCTCACGGCGTAACCTACGTCGAGATCGACGCCTTCCTGCACGGCCAGCCGCTGCGTCAGGAAGCGTTCGACATCATTGTGAACACCTACCGCAAAACCCAGCACAAGCGCGACCTTCCCTACGCCCCTTGATGCTCGCTCTTCGTAGGAGCGCGCTTGCCCGCGATGAGGGAGTGTCAGATGCAAACAGGTGTCTGACGGATTGCATTCGCGAGCAAGCGCGCGCCTACAAAATCACATTTGGCGTCGTTCAATAGAAAACGGAATGAATCCGCAGTTTTTTTTCGCTTGTCCCACCCGCCCAACGGGGCTTACATAGCGTCCTGACTTTCTCGCTCAGAGCCGCTACCCATGACCGCATTCCAAGGCCTCTTCTCCCTCGTCGCGTCAACCGTCGGCCAGCCCGCTGCCGAATGGCTTGAACGCCGTGTCGACGTCCCGCAGGCGCTGCAGAACTTCTCCTGGTCAAACGACGCGATCCATCGCGTCTGGCTCGCAGAAGCACTGAACCTGTGCCTGTTCCACAAGTTGGTAGAAGCGGTGCCGGATGGCCTGCGCTATGTCGATGAACAGTTCGAATCTGGCCGTAAAGTGGTGTTCGATCATGGCGCCATTCGCACCGTCGATTGGGCAGAGAACGGCGAGCTGCCGCGGGGGCGTCTGGCCTTCTCTCGTCTGCTGGAGCCTCTGGGCTTCACCGACGTTCGCACTTATCCACTGACCAAGCTGAACATGACCGGCTGGGGCTATCGTCAAATGGACCTGCCGGAAGACATCGCGCAGTTCTTCGTCTCTGAGCTGCATCCGGGGCGTTTGAGCCAGGCGTTCCAGAACGCAGTCGGCCGCGTGGTGGCGTCGAGTCGTGATCCGTTGAGCGCCGAGGACTTGAGCATCCTCAAACGTCTGCACACCACCCGCCATTGCAGCCTGGAAGAGGCCACGCGGCTGCTGCCGGGGCTGTATCGCGCGTTCGGTCGTCAGCATGGTGTTGTGCAGGAAGCGGACTATCGCCAATTGCTCAGCGAAAGCGCAGAGATGGCGTGGATTTCCACCGAGGGCAACAGCTTCAACCACCTGACGGACCGGGTCGATCATCTGGAAGCTACGGTGGAGGAACAGATTCGTCGCGAGCGCCCGATGAAGGACAGCATTGAGGTATCAGCGTCGGGCCGTGTGATGCAGACGGCCTACAAAGCCTGCATCGTAAGCCGGGAATTGCTGGACGCCGAGGGCGTGGCCAGAGCGCATCAGGTGCCAGGGTCGTTCGTGGAGTTCATTCAGCGCAAGATCGACCCGGAAAACGGCAAGCTCGATCTGAATTTCGACAGTAGCAATGCGCAGGGGATTTTCAAGATGACGGCGTCTTGATCGCGCAGGCCCTTACAAACCTTCGACGCAGCTCTCACGGCTAGACCTCCGTCATTGTGGGAGCCGGCTTGCTGGCGAAAGCGGTGTGTCATTCAACGCATCGGTGTCTGACTTGACGCTTTCGCCAGCAAGCCGGCCCCCACAACTGTACGCTTACTTCAGGGTAACGACGCCCTTCATCATGCTGATATGACCCGGGAACGAGCAGAAGAAACCATACTTCTGCGCCGGGTCCAGCTTCGACACATCGATCTTCAGCGAAGCTTTCTCACCCGCACCGATGATCTTGGTGTGGGCGATGATGCGTGCATCGCCTTCTTTCAGATAATCCTTGTCGATGCCAACGCTCAGGCCGTCGGTGGCGATGGGCTGCATGTCAGCCTCTTTACTGATCACCAGGTTATGACCCATGACATTCTTCGGCAGGCTGCCGGAGTGCTCCAGGTTGACGGTGAATTCCTTGCAGCTCTTGTCGATTTCGATGGCTTTGGTGTTGAAAGACATCTGATCGGTGGAGTCCACCGTCACCGAGCATTCAGCGGCCAACAGATGCCCGCTGGCCAGGGTCAGCAGGGATGCAGCAACGAGCTTGCGAATCATGTACGAGTCTCCTGAATGGGGTTGCTCTTGTTTTTTGTATACAAAGAGTGCCTCAACTTTAAACAAGTTATCAACCACAGATTATGAAACATGTCTGGGTGGCCTCTATCAGGGCCATGGAGACAATCAAGCAGCGAGCGCTACAGTGCCGCTTTAAGATCAGCTTGTCACTTACTCGTTCAGGATGACCGCCATGAACCTCAACGCCCTCTTCCGTAGTTTGCTCGCGGCCTATGCTTGTGGCGCCAGCGGCAGTTACGACAGTGCCACTCAGGATTACAGCGACTATCGCCGCGCTGTCACTCCGACAGCGGCATGACCGTCACCCGCACTTCCGGGTCATGATTGCCTCCACCGAGGATCACGCCGCGCAGCGGCGAGACGTCGGAAAAGTCACGCCCCCACGCCAGACTGATGTGCTCCAGAGCAGGCTGGATGTTGTTGGTGGGGTCGAAATCCACCCAGCCCAGCGTCGGACAAAACACTGACACCCAGGCGTGAGAGGCATCGGCGCCGATCAGTCGTGGCTGGCCGGGTGGCGGCTGAGTCAGCAGATAGCCGCTGACATAACGCGCTGCCAACCCGCGAGAGCGCAGGCAAGCGAGCATCAGATGGGCGAAGTCCTGGCAGACGCCCCGACGGCGCTCCAGCACTTCCACCAAGGGTGTGGCCACTTGCGTCGCTTCACCATCGAAGGTGAATTCGTCGAAGATTTTTTCCATCAACGCCTGCGCGCAAAGCAGCAGCGGTTTTCCGATCGGGAAACAGTCAGTGGAAAATTCCACGAACGACTGCTTCAGATGCACGTAAGGCGATTCGAAGCGGTAACGGCAAGCGTCGAGAATGTCTGGCGACATCTTCGAAGCGCTGTACGTCAGGGTGCTACGGGCGAGGTCCCACGGCATCGACTGTTGGAACTCCAGCACTGGGCGCGCCAGCACTTCAATCAGCAACCGTGCGTTGACCTGCAACTCATCGTGAGGGCGCTCGAACGCCAACCGGGTCAGCGGGTTACCGAACACGTCCTGCTCGTCGCGCCGAGTGGTCGGCTCCGGGCTGATTTCCAGTCGCTGTTCGATACAGCGCTGCCAAGGACTGACCCTCGGCCACAAATGCGCCAGTTGCTGCGCCAGAGAGACCGGGCTGTCGTACTTGTAGTGGGTATCGTGAAGAATTTCGTAATGGGCGCTGTTCATCAGACGGACACCGTGCGCTGGCTGACATCATCGACATGGGCAAAGTGGCGCAGAGACAGGCGATCAGACACCTGCCCGCTGATCTCGCCCACGCTTTGCAACAGGTCCGCCAGCCCGTGCAGCGCGGACTTGACGCTGCTCTCGCCAAACAGTCCGTTTTCCAGACAACCCAGATCGAAGGTGGCCAGACGCTGGGTCAGCAACGTAAGGCTGTTTTCGTGGGGCACGCCAAAATCGTCGTTCAAACGCCTGACAGAGCGCCTGACCACTTTGAGCTGAAACAGCACCGCATGGGGGTTTTGCTCGTCGAGCAACAGCAGGTCGAGCACCGGGATCAACTGCGGCAACGCCAGATAACGCGAGCGGTAGGTGATGCTGCTGTTACCCAACTCCAACAGCCAGTCCAGCGCATCCTGATCAAACACGGCATCGCTGCGCAGAAACGCCGCCAGGCTGGCACTCAGAAACTGCAAACGCTCGATGCGTCGACCAATCATCAGGAAACGCCAACCGTCGTCGCGGGTCATGTCGTCCAGCGCAAAGCCTGACAAGGCCGCCAACGACATCACCAGCCGGTTGAGAAAATCCAGCAACTCGCCGAAGTCTGGCGTGTCGGTATCCAGATTCGCCGCTTCACGCTGCAATTCCACCAATGCCTGCCAGTTTTCTCGCGACAGCTTGCCGCGCACTTGCGACGCCGCCCACTGCAAGCGTTGCAGGTTCGAGCGCAGGCTGAACGGCCACTCTTCACCCAACAGTGCATCGAGCAGGCGCTCGTGCAATTCGCGAGGCTCGTCTTCGTCCTCTCTGGGCACCAGATTCAGGCGTTCCCCCAATTCCACGGCCGCTTGCAGCGCCATTGGATCATCGCCATCGACATAGCGGGCGAGCATGATCCGCAGCAAGCGGGCGCTGTCGTCGCAACGTTCGCAATAGCGACCAAACCAGAACAGGTTTTCCACCACCCGCGACGGCAGATAAGGATCGCGGCGAATCAGGTCGTGGACGCCGAGCGAATGGCGATTGCGCCAAGGCTCGCTGCCCACCGTGCGTTCGCCGAGAATCCAGGTGTCCTTACTCGCACCACCGCGTTGCATCGACACCACATCGGCGTCGGCCTCTGCGGCCACGCGGGTCAGGCCGCCCGGTAAAACACGATAACCATCGGCGGCGGCGACGGCATACACCCGCATGCCGATGGCACGCGGCTGCAATTGCGCCTGTTCACCCTGCCAAACCGGCGCATGGGACAGTTGCGCCAACTCCTGCGCGACGTAAGCGTAAGGCCGCGCCTGCATACGAGCGGCCAGCGCCTGACGCTGTTCTTCGTTCAAATCACGGCCGAAAACCGGCGCAAAACTCTGCGAAGGAAACGCGGGTTTGATCAGCAATTCAGGCATCTTTTCCAATGCCTGAGCGAGCACCGGAGGTTCGCCGCACCACCAAGTCGCAATCGACGGCAGGATCAGTTCTTCGCCAAACAGGTACTCATTGATTTTCGGCAGAAAGCCCAACAGGCCCGGCGACTCCAACACACCACTGCCCAGTGCGTTAGCCACCACAACACGCCCTTGGCGAACCGCTTCCAGTAGGCCCGGCACGCCGAGCGCGGAATCGGTGCGCAGCTCCAGTGGATCGCAGAAGTCATCATCGAGGCGACGCATGATCGCGTGCACACGGCGCAGGCCACTGAGGGTTTTCAAATAAACCGTGGCGTCGCGCACCGTGAGGTCGCTGCCCTCTACCAATGGATAGCCCAACTGCCCCGCAAGGTAGAGGTGTTCAAAATAGCTTTCGTTGAAACGGCCCGGCGTCAACAGCACGATTAACGGCACCTCCATGCCACTCGGCGCCTGACGGGCGAGGGTTTCCTGCAAGGAGCGGAAGAACCCGGACAGGTGCTGCACCTCCAGATCGCGATACAACTCGGGAAACGCCCGAGACACGATCAGGCGGTTTTCCAGGGCGTAACCGGCACCCGACGGCGCCTGCGTACGGTCTGCTGTAACCCACCAACGGCCATCGGGGGTGCGCGCCAAGTCCACGGCGTACACATGCAAAAAGGTGTTTTCTGGCGGCGTGACGCCCTGACACGGCCAAAGAAAATTGTTGTGCCCGAACACCAGTTCAGCAGGAAGCAGGCCCTCGGCAATCAGTTTTTGCGGGCCGTATAGGTCGGCGAGCACTGCATTGAGCAAACGGGCTCGTTGGGCAATACCGGCGGCGACCTGCTGCCATTCCTCGACCGGAATCAAATGCGGCAGCAAATCCAGCTCCCACGGGCGGTCTGCGCCTTTGGGGTCGGCGTACACGTTGTAGGTCACGCCGTTTTCCTGGATCTGGCGAGCGAGCAGCGCCTGACGCTGAATCAACTGCGCAGGCGTGCTGCGTTGCAAATGCTCATAGAAACGCTGCCAATGGGGCCGGACAGCGCCGCTGGCGTCGAGCATTTCGTGATAACTACCCGCAGAGAGCGGATATCGGTCAAGCAGGTCGGGCATGGAAGGCTCGGCAGACAACTAAAGGAGTCAGATTAGCGCAGACAAAGTGACACGCAGTGGCTCGCTTCCCTGCGGCCACTTTTCTCGCCAGAAGGCCTGACGCATCGCATCAGGCCGTCTGTCCGGGCCGTACCTCTATCGATGCAGACGCAAATCCAGCGTCATGGGCATTTCATCGTTGATGGACAGCGTAGGCACCGCCAGTTTGCCGGGGGTATGGCCGACGCGGAAGAACCGCGCCAGACGTCGACTTTCGGCTTCGTTGGCGTTCACCGGCAGGGTTTCGTAATTGCGACCACCAGGATGGGCGACATGATACTCGCAGCCACCCAGTGAACGCTGCATCCAGGTATCAACGATGTCGAAAACCAGCGGCGCGTGCACCGGAATCGTCGGCTGCAACGCGTTGTACGGCTGCCATGCGCGATAACGCACGCCTGCAACGAACTCACCAATACGGCCAGTGGGTTGCAGCGGAACGGGTACGCCGTTGCAGGTCAACACGTAGCGCTGAGGCGGCAGGCCGCTGACTTTCAACTGCAAACGCTCCAGCGACGAGTCCACGTAACGGACCGCACCGCCCCCCGATCCCTCTTCGCCCAGCACATGCCAAGGCTCCAGCGCCTGACGCAGCTCCAGCTCAATACCGCTGACCGCGTAATCGCCCACCTTCGGAAAGCGGAACTCCAGATGCGCCGCGAACCACTCGGCGCGAACCGGATACCCGGCAGCGTTGAGTTCGACGATCACATCGGCAAAGTCCTGCTCAATGAAGTGCGGCAGCATAAAGCGGTCGTGCAGTTCATTCCCCCAGCGCGCCAGCTTGGCCGGGGCATAAGGCTGACGCCAGAAACGGGCGACCAGTGCACGCAGCAACAACTGCTGCGCCAGGCTCATCTGCGCATGAGGAGGCATCTCGAAAGCGCGCAGTTCCAGCAGGCCCAGACGCCCTGTCGCACCATCCGGCGAATACAGTTTGTCGATGCAGAACTCGGCGCGATGGGTGTTACCCGTGACGTCGATCAACAGGTTGCGCAGCAAGCGATCAACCAGCCAAGGCGGACATTCTTCGCCCGGTTCGGGCATTTGTGAGAAGGCGATCTCAAGCTCATACAACGAGTCATTGCGAGCCTCATCGACACGCGGCGCCTGCGAGGTCGGACCAATGAACAGGCCGGAAAACAGATACGACAGCGAGGGGTGGTTGTGCCAGTAACTCAACAGACTGCGCAGCAAATCGGGCCTGCGCAGAAATGGCGAGTCCCCTGGCGTCGCGCCGCCAAGCACGAAGTGGTTACCCCCGCCGGTGCCGGTATGGCGCCCGTCGATCATGAATTTTTCGGTGGTCAGGCGTGTCAATCGAGCCTGTTCGTACAGAAACTCGGTGCGCTCGACCAACTCGTCCCAACTGGACGATGGCTGAACGTTGACCTCGATCACGCCCGGGTCCGGCGTGATACGGAAGTTGGCCATACGTGGGTCGAACGGTGGCTCATAGCCCTCCAGCAGCAACGGGCAACGCAGTTCCTCTGCGGTCGCTTCGATGGCCGCGACCAATTCCAGATACGCCTCAAGGGACTGTAACGGCGGCATGAACAGGTACAACCGACCGCCGCGCACCTCGGCGCTCAAGGCTGTGCGGGTGAGCCAGTCTGCGGATTGATCGATGACAGGAGCGCGCTCTGCCTGATCATCAGCCGTCTTGAGCCCCTTGAGCTTCGAGTCGATCTCGTCACGATCCGCCAGCTCCGGGAAGTCCTGGTTAGGATCGTTGGGATGGATATACGGGTATTCCGCGGCCTTGACCCAAGGCTGCGAGGCCAACGGCAGGCGATAACCCAGTGGGGAATCGCCCGGCACCAGTCGACAATGTTCACCACGCAAGTACCAGCGTCCGCTCTGCCAGCGATCATCCGCTGCTGTACGTGCGAGTGGCAGGACGTGACCGATGACCTTGTCCAGCCCTTGAGAAAAGACTTTGCTCAAGCGCGCCCGCTCCATTTCGTCGCTCAAGCGGGGATCTTCGGCGCTGACGTTCTGCGGTAGCGACCCTTCGCGCCACAGGTAGTAGAAATTGTCTTCGTACGCGGGGAAGACATAGCGGGCAGGCAACTTCAGGCGCTCGGCGACACTGCGCAAAAAGCGTCCGGCGGTCTCGCTGTCCGTGCCGTAGTCTTCGGTCTCATCGGCGATCAACGCATTGTTGCGCCACACCGGCTCGCCATCGCGACGCCAGAAGCAGTTCAGCGACCAACGCGGCAATTGCTCGCCCGGATACCACTTGCCCTGGCCAAAATGCACGATCCCCTGCGGCGCATAATGCGCGCGCATGCGCTGAAACAGCTCAGCCGACAGCACGCGCTTTTTCGGCCCCAACGCGGCAGTGTTCCATTCGCTGCCATCCCGATCATCGATGGACACGAAGGTCGGCTCACCGCCCATGGTCAGGCGCACGTCATCCTTGATCAGATCGGCGTCGATCTGTCGGCCCAGCGCTTGGATCTCCAACCATTGCGCTTCGGTATAAGGCTTTGTGACGCGCGGCGCCTCCCAGATGCGCTCCACCGACATGTCGTGGCTGAAGTCGGTTTCGCAGGGTTCGACCAACCCGCTGATCGGCGCCGCAGAAGAAGGATCCGGGCTGCACGCCAACGGAATATGCCCTTCCCCGGCAAACAACCCCGACGTGGCGTCCAGACCAATCCAGCCAGCGCCCGGCAGATACACCTCGCACCAGGCGTGAAGATCAGTGAAATCAACGTCAGTGCCCGACGGCCCGTCCAGCGCCTCCACATCCGCCTTGAGCTGAATCAGATAACCCGACACAAACCGTGCTGCCAGCCCCAAATGACGCAGCAACTGCACCAACAACCACGCGGAGTCTCGGCAGGACCCGGAGGCACTGTCCAGCGTGTACTCCGGCGTCTGAATGCCCGGCTCCATGCGGATCAGGTAATTGATGTCGTGCGCCAAACGCTGATTGAGGCTCACCAGAAAATCGATGGAAGGCACGGGTGTGCGGTCGATGCTCTCCAGATACGCCTGAAATTTCGGCGTCAGCGGCAACTTTTCCAGATACGGCAGCAGTTCATGGTGCTCTTCCTTGGCGTAGGCGAACGGAATCTTCTCGGCATAAGGCTCAAGGAAAAAATCGAATGGATTGAACACCGCCATCTCGGCGACCAGATCCACCTCGATGCGCAATTCGTCAGTCTTCTCGGGGAACACCAGACGCGCCAGGTAATTACCCTGCGGGTCCTGCTGCCAGTTGATGAAGTGATTCTCAGGCAACACTTTCAGCGAATACGACAACACCCGCGTACGGCTATGAGCCGCCGGGCGCAACCGCACAATCTGCGGGCCTAGCTCGACCGCACGTTCGTAGCGGTAATGCGTGACATGGTGCAAGGCAATGTGAATCGACACGGCGTGCCTCCTGCGAGCCTGGACGGTAGCGGAACCGCGCAAGACTTATGCCATCCAGGCAAGTCCGGCGCCTTCGGCGTTGAGGGTGCCCGCACAGCTAAGCACAGCACCAAAATTGCGCCAACCCTGATGGATGGTGCAGGGGTGTGCACGGGGATGGGGCGGACATCCTGACAACACATATCACTGCCTCCAGTCGACGCCATACTTACCTGTCAGGATCGGCTTTGCAGATGAAAAGCCCGAATGCCCCTAACGCCACTCCAAACAACACGGTCCCCAAATTCCCAGCGATCGAGAACCAGTACATACTAGGTTGAGTGCCTACCGAATAGTACTTAATCGGCCCTGTCCTACCACCCGGCATCGCGACACCGCTGATCAAACCGTCATATATCATGTAAAACCCGCACGCTATTAGCACAGTAGCAACAAGCAGAAAAAATAGTAAACAACCTTTTCTTCGCCAGGATTTCTTATACCCCACGCGATCAACCATCCTTGCTTGATCACGAAGCCTGTTACTTTCAGCTATTTGCCGCTTTGTAAGCCTCTCTCTCGGCGCATCAGGTTTTCGCCCCATGGCACGTCCTCCATCTCGATCAACTTGAACGGCAACACTCATTAAAAGCAATCATCAACAGCTCAGATCTACCCAACGCGGGCGCTAGCCATTCACTTTCCCTTTTTCTGCTTTTAACCGCCGCATCCGGGCTTTTCGGATTCCAAAAAAACGCAAACGCTTATAACGTGCGACAACCAGAATACGCCTCATCTCTCGATGCTTATTTGAGTTCAAAACCAGCAATCCCATCAATGGAAACAGCAACGCAAAAAAATAGAGAACTCTTTGCGGGCGATATTCAATAGCTGGCAACGTCAGAAGGAAACAAATAAAGAATATCGAAGCCGCACCCCACACCCATGAAACCCGTCCCCTAACGATGAAAAAGTGGCAGACACACATGATTATTATTGCGAACATCGCCGCGCCGAAGACCCATGCTGTGGCGTCGCCCCAACGCAGCGACCTGTAGAATGCGTCGGCGTAGAGAGTGAGAAGGAGTGTGATCGATAGCACCCCTAAAAAGATCCCACCTATAAACGTATGGAAATAGCGCCGCATGAACAACAAATACTCTAAAACCCTCATAACCTGGCATCCTCTTAAAAAATATGGATTGCAAATTTTCAGACACTCACATCAACCCCAAAATAGCAACACAACTTTCAACCTATTGAAGCAAAATATATTAACTAGAAAGCTCAGAAAAATCGTCACCAAACACAATTTTAGCGTACTCTTTGTTCTCCAGCTTTTTCAGAACCCCGAAAACGGTTTTCCTGGTTAAAACCTCCATAGCATTCACAATCCCAGATATCGACCTTCCGACCGATTAAGGAATTAGGTTAACCAAGGCTCTTGCGCATCTCTTTTTTTTCTTCTAACCAAACCAACATGCGTTCATACCTTGTAGATTTCAAGAAGCCTAATGCGAGCAGTGAGCACGCCAATGCGAGGATATATAAAACAAAGCTCGGAGCGTATAAAATCGAAAAAAGATCAACCACGAAAAACAACATACACATCCCTACCAGCGCCCTCACCCATTTGGCCCGACCTTGTGAAATCATAAAGCATACAAAAGTCTGGTACACTGCAAACAGCAGAGATAGCACGCAGAACCACTTTGCTTGGTCAACGAACGCAGTATCATTCAAATATGATGAGATCGCTAAAAGCAACGTAAAAAAACATGAAGCCATCCCAATATAAATCGACCCCATAAAAGTTCCAAAATACTCAGTACGAAATTCTAAGCCATCCTTCCAGTTGAACATTCCATTACTCCTCAAAAATCCCTATCACGTACGGGCGCAACACGCCGGAATTAATGCTCCCCCCGATAGCCAAAAAAGCAGCAGACAAGTCATTACGCTGAATGGTTGCCTGCTTACGAATTTCGGCATTTGTAATACGCCCAGATAACCCGACGGTCTGCATGCGATATTGATGAAGCTCTATTGTTAAATTCAGTCTCTCTCTCGGACTCAGACCTTTAAGTACTGATCTAATCGATTTTCCAGTAGCTGCCCTAGCAGCCAGCACAAAGCGCGCGGTTACAAAAAGAGATGTGCTAGCGCCGACTAAGGTGATCCTGTCAAGTGTCTGGTTCATATCCTCAAACCAAGTTTGAGAAGTCAGTTCATCCAACTTATCTGGAAAAAACATCTCCCCTGCTACCTTTCCTGCGCCGATCAAGCACTGACCAGTGCCGGCAACCGCTGAAGAAAGAGCTATTCCAGATATTACAATGCTTCCGCCCAACGTCATCGGTGCGGCCAAACCGCCCGCATAAAAAACGGTCCAACTAATGTATGCACCTGTACATGCAATAGCCGCATTTATCGCTTCATCCACAAGCTTTGACTTCCGGGGTCTCAACTCTAAATCCCGAGCAAATTCTTGGGGTGCCATGTGCCGAGGCACCTCTTGTAGGAAAACTCGCTTAACAGAAATGCTGCAAATAGGCTGAAATTCCCTAACTACTACAACATTTGAATCACTATCAATAAAGATCACGCCGGCGCCGGCGATCGCAGGATCCGCGTCAATTGCTCGGAATAGTGCCCGAAGATCGATGCTGCTCTCAAAGCGATCTCTAGCCATGCTACGCGCGACAGAAAAACCATCTCTAATATTTATGCTCATACTCGCTCCGCCCTGAAATATCAACGCGAACAGAGGATAGGCAGTAACGATTGGAAACGATGTAGGAGATTTTCCTTTATTCTGTGTGAACCATCTCTTTATGCCTTTTCCCTATTGCGCTTCGGCCCGCAGTGAGAAAAGGTGCGCTCCGGCAGTTCGCCGTTTTTTTGCATTTCAAGGAGTGTGCATGGCTATCGATATGTTTTTGAAAATCGGTGATATCAAGGGTGAGTCCAAAGACAGCTCGCACAAAGATGAGATAGACATTCGGTCTTTTCAGTGGGGAATGGCACAGTCGGGCTCCATGCACCAAGGCGGCGGCGGTGGCGCGGGAAAGGTCAATATCCAAAATTTGAGCCTGACAAAATTTCTGGATAAAGCCTCACCCAATCTGATGATGGCATGCTCCAGTGGAAAACATTATCCAGAGGCTGTTTTAACTATTCGGAAAGCCGGAGGAACATCCCCAATTGAATACATGATCATTACCCTGAAAGAAGTAATGATTGCGTCCTACAGCTCCGACGCGGGATGCAATGACGAGATAATTCCTGAAACCATCTCTCTAAACTTCGGCAAAGTCGAAGTCTCCTACCAACCTCAAAAAGCCGACGGCAGCAAAGATGGTGGAGCCATCAAGTACGGCTGGAACATCCGCGAAAACGTGAAGATGTAAAACGCAAAACGCCAGCTCGAAAGCTGGCGTTTTTGTTTACGGCACGATCATTCAGCGTGGGAACACGGGCTGACGTGACGGTTTCTTCTTGCCGCCCTTCCCGCCTTTCGCAGCATCCGCACGATCTTTCGCGGCTTGTTTGCTGCGCGCGGCAGCGGCTGCTTTCGCTTCTTCACGCTTATCCCAAGGCTTGCTGCCGTCACTGGCGCGCGGTGGCAGGCCGGTGTGTTGCGTGAGAATCTTCGTGTTCTTGGCGACCTTGTGGCTACCAGCTGGCGTCGAGTTCTTGCGGCGAGCGCTCTGGTAGCTATCGGTGTCCGGCTGATGCAGCGGGATCAACTGGTGCTTGCCTGGGCCGATCAGGTCGGCACGGCCCATACGCTCAAGCGCTTCACGCAGCATCGGCCAGCCTTTCGGGTCGTGGTAGCGCAGGAAGGCCTTGTGCAGACGGCGCTGCTCTTCGCTCTTGACGATGGTGACCGGGTCGCTCTTGTAGGTGACCTTGCGCAGCGGGTTCTTACCCGAGTGGTACATGGCAGTCGCACTGGCCATCGGCGACGGGTAGAACGCCTGCACCTGGTCCGCACGGAAGCCGTTGCCCTTGAGCCACAGCGCAAGATTCATCATGTCTTCGTCGGTGGTGCCCGGGTGAGCAGCGATGAAGTAGGGAATCAGGTACTGCTCTTTGCCCGCTTCTTTCGAGAACCTCTCGAACATGCGCTTGAACTTGTCATAGCTGCCAATACCCGGCTTCATCATCTGATTGAGTGGGCCTTCCTCGGTGTGCTCCGGGGCGATTTTCAGGTAGCCGCCGACGTGGTGGGTCACCAGCTCCTTCACGTACTCCGGCGACTCAACTGCCAGGTCATAACGCAGACCGGAGGCGATCAGAATCTTCTTCACTCCCGGCAGCTCACGGGCACTGCGGTAGAGCTGGATCAGCGACGAATGGTCGGTGTTCAAGTTCGGGCAGATGCCTGGGAACACGCATGAGGGCTTACGGCAGGCGGATTCGATTTCCGGGCTCTTACAGGCGATGCGGTACATGTTCGCGGTTGGACCACCGAGGTCGGAAATGACGCCAGTGAAGCCGGGCACCTTGTCGCGAATCTCTTCGATCTCACGAATGATCGAATCGTGAGATCGGTTCTGGATGATGCGGCCTTCGTGCTCGGTGATCGAACAGAAAGTGCAGCCACCGAAGCAGCCACGCATGATGTTCACCGAGAAGCGAATCATGTCGTAGGCCGGGATTTTCTCCTTGCCGTACGCAGGATGGGGGATACGTGCGTACGGCATGCCGAACACGTAGTCCATTTCTTCAGTGGTCATCGGAATGGGCGGAGGGTTGAACCAGACGTCAACGTCACCATGCTTCTGAACCAGCGCGCGAGCGTTACCCGGGTTGGTTTCCAGGTGCAGCACACGGTTGGCGTGGGCATACAACACCGGGTCGTTACGCACTTTCTCCATCGACGGCAAGCGAATGACCGTTTTGTCACGGGTCATACGTTGGCTGGCCAGAATCTGCACGACCTTGGCTTCGTTCGAGTCTTCAACCTCGCCCTTTTCCTGCTCGATGGCGCAAGCCTGGGTGTCCTGGGTGTTGACGTACGGGTTGATGATCTTGTCGACTTTGCCCGGCCGATCGATGCGTGTGGAGTCGACTTCGTACCAGCCTTCAGGCGTGTCGCGACGAATAAACGCGGTTCCCCGCACATCGGTGATGGTTTCGATCTGCTCGCCATACGACAGACGGTTGGCGACCTCGACAACTGCCCGCTCGGCGTTGCCGTACAGCAAGATATCGGCGCAAGCGTCAATCAGGATCGAGTTGCGAACCTTGTCCTGCCAGTAGTCGTAATGCGCGATGCGACGCAGGGATGCCTCGATGCCACCGAGGATGATCGGCACATCCTTATAAGCTTCCTTGCAGCGCTGGCTGTAGACCAGGCTGGCACGATCCGGACGCTTGCCCGCCATTCCGCCAGGCGTATAAGCGTCATCGGAACGAATCTTCTTGTCAGCGGTGTAGCGGTTGATCATCGAGTCCATGTTGCCCGCTGCAACGCCGAAGAACAGGTTCGGCTTGCCGAGCTTCATGAAGTCGTCTTTGGACTTCCAGTCTGGCTGCGCAATGATCCCGACGCGGAAGCCCTGCGACTCCAGCAGTCGGCCAATGATTGCCATGCCAAACGACGGGTGATCGACATAGGCATCGCCGGTCACGATGATGATGTCGCAGGAATCCCAGCCAAGCTGATCCATCTCTTCCCGGCTCATTGGCAGGAAAGGCGCTGGCCCGAAACATTCGGCCCAGTACTTCGGATAGTCAAATAACGGCTTGGCTGCTTGCATGTCGATGACCAGGGTTCGTAATCAGGGGAGGCGATTCTTCTACGGGAATTCGCGGGCGCGGAGAATAGCACAAATTTTGATCAAATCCGACGGAGTTGGTCGGGTTTGTGTTGATTCAAGAGAGCCTGACGGCCATTGGTTTGAGATTGCTGCATGGATGCCCTTCGGGCTTTTCGCCACCAAGGCGGCGAAAAGCCCGAAGGGCATCAGAGTATGGATTTCAAGCCAAAACCGCCAACCTCAACCCAACCTACTCATCATCATCAAAGTTATAACTACCCGGCGCCAGGTTTTCGAACCGGGTGTACTTGCCGATGAAGGCCAGCCTCACGAAACCGATCGGGCCGTTCCGCTGTTTACCGATGATGATTTCCGCAACGCCTTTATGCTCGGTTTCCGGGTGATACACCTCGTCCCGGTAAACGAACATGATGACGTCGGCGTCCTGCTCGATCGCTCCGGACTCCCGCAAGTCGGAGTTAACCGGCCGCTTGTTCGGGCGTTGTTCCAAGGAGCGGTTGAGCTGGGACAGTGCGACTACCGGGCAATTGAACTCCTTGGCCAGCGCTTTCAGGGAACGGGATATCTCAGAAATCTCGTTGGTCCGGTTGTCGCCGCTGGAGCCCGGAATCTGCATCAACTGCAAGTAGTCGATCATGATCAGGGCGATGTCGCCGTGCTCGCGCACCAGACGCCGGGTACGGGCGCGCATTTCTGACGGGCTGATGCCGGCGGTGTCGTCAATGAACAGCTTGCGGTCATTGAGCAGGTTGACCGCCGAGGTCAGGCGTGGCCAGTCATCGTCGTCCAGTTGACCGGAACGCACCTTGGTCTGATCGATACGCCCGAGCGAAGACAGCATACGCATCATCAGCGATTCGCCTGGCATCTCAAGCGAGTAGACCAGCACTGCCTTGTCGCTGCGCAACACCGCGTTTTCGACCAGGTTCATGGCGAAGGTGGTTTTGCCCATCGACGGACGGCCCGCGACGATGATCAAGTCTGCTGGCTGCAGGCCGCTGGTCTTTTCGTCCAGATCGGTATACCCCGTGGACAGACCGGTAATGCCCTCGCCCATGTTGAACAGGGTATCGATGCGGTCGATGGCCTTAGTCAGCAGGTCGTTGACGCCCACAGGGCCGCCGGTCTTTGGCCGGGCTTCGGCAATCTGGAAGATCTGCCGTTCGGCCTCATCGAGAATTTCTTCGGCAGTGCGACCTTCAGGATTGAAGGCACTGTCGGCAATTTCGTTACTGATGCCAATCAACTGACGCAAGGTGGCCCGCTGCCGAACGATCTGGGCGTACGCCTTGATGTTCGCAACCGACGGGATGTTTTTTGCCAGCTCCGACAAGTAGCCCAGGCCACCCACTTGTGAGGTCTGACCTTCCTTGTCCAATTGCTCGGAAAGGGTCACGACGTCGATGGGCAGGTTCTGATCGGCCAATTTTGCAATGGCCCGAAAGATCAGGCGGTGGTCGTGGCGGTAGAAATCGCCATCCGACACCTGATCCAGTACCCGTTCCCAAGCATTGTTATCCAGCATCAAACCACCGAGCACGGCCTGTTCAGCCTCGATGGAATGCGGCGGCACCTTCAGTGCAGCGGTTTGCAGGTCGTATTGCTCGGGAGCGGAAATATCGTTCATGGCCACACTGAATCAGGATTTGTATCAGGAGTTAACTAACAATACCTAGAAATGACAAAGGGCACGACCTGTAAAACAGGTACGCGCCCTTTGCTGATGAATTGGCGAGGTTATCGCCAACTCATCGAATTTCAGCACCGAAGCACCGAAATCAAGCAGCTTACGCAGCCACCACGACAACGCGAACGGTCGCTTCAACGTCGCTGTGCAGGTGCACGGCAACGTCGTACTCGCCGACGTTACGGATGGTGCCGTTCGGCAGACGAACTTCGGACTTGGCCACTTCAACGCCAGAGGCGGTCAGTGCGTCAGCGATGTCGTGAGTACCGATCGAACCGAACAGCTTGCCTTCGTCACCGGCAGTGGCAGTGATGGTCACTTCCAGCTCGCCCAGTTGAGCAGCTCGCGCTTCAGCCGAAGCTTTCTTCTCGGCAGCTGCTTTTTCCAGCTCAGCGCGACGCTCTTCGAACGCAGCCAGGTTGGCAGCGGTCGCAGCGGTGGCTTTGCCGAAAGGCAGCAGGTAGTTACGGCCGTAACCAGCCTTAACGTTTACTTTGTCGCCCAGGTTGCCCAGGTTGGCGATTTTTTCCAGCAGGATCAGTTCCATTTGGTAATAACCTCTTAACTTTAACCTTCACCGTTCGCAGAGCCGTTATCGGCGTCCTTCGACACCAGACGGCCGCGAAAATCAATCAGGCTGTCGACAATGGCAAACACCACCAGCAACGGATAAATCAACTGCATGAACAGCACCAGGGTGACGTACAACCCCACCAGCCAAAACCGTGTCAGGTGCTTTGCAGCCACCAGACCGTGAATCAAGGCCAGACCCGCGAACGCCAGCGGCACGCTGCACAACGGTGTCAACATCGCCAGTTGCGGACCGAAATTCGGCGCCACCAACATGCACACCAGCAGCACCAGCATCGGTGCCCGCGGGAGCTTCAAGCTGCGAAATTCGCGCCCGAAACCGCCTGGGTTATACAACAACCCCTGCCAGTACCGCCCAAGGATCAGGCATACCACGCTGAGGATCTGGAGCACCGCTGCTATCAGGCCGTTGAGGACCGGTGTAATCAGTGCTCCCAGACGCGCTCGCTCTTCTACCGACATCTGTTGGTAGACCTCACCGAAGACGTGGGGTAGGAGTTTCTGCAACTCCCCCGCCATGGTTTCGATGGGTTCGCGGAAAACCGCCCCCAGGATCACGCCATACAACAATCCAAGCCCTACGCTGACCAGCAGCACGCGAACCCAGGATTCGCTGGCACGCAAAAGCGCTGCCAACCCCCATGAACCCAGCAACACCATCAGGGTGCGAGGATCACCGAAATACCACCAGACAACCGCTGGCAGCAGACCCCAGGCGAGGACACTCGTGGCATCACTCAACCCGCGTCGCAGAAGCACAAGGCATCCCGCGGCAGCACTCAACCAGAACAACAGCGGCAATGCCGCACATCCAGCCACTACCAGAGTGGCCTGCACGCGACCGCGCATGATGAAGTCAGCCATGGCGCGCATGCGATTTATCCCTTACTGCGTTTTGTCGACTGAACCTGGACTCAGCGGCCGTGGCTGTCGGTGTAGGCCAGCAGGGCCAGGAAGCGGGCGCGCTTGATAGCGGTAGCCAGCTGACGCTGATAACGAGCTTTGGTACCGGTAATGCGGCTAGGAACGATCTTGCCGGTTTCGGATACGTAGGCTTTCAGGGTGTTCAGATCTTTGTAATCGATCTCTTTAACGTTTTCTGCGGTGAAACGGCAGAATTTACGACGACGGAAGAAACGTGCCATGTAATTGGCTCCTCAAAAGGTCCGTGGATTACTCGTCAGCGTTATCGCTGTTGTCGCTGTCATCACTGTCAACGCCTTCTGCGTCGGAGTGCTCAGGACGGTCGCGACGCTCACGGCGCTCACTGCGGTTCTCTTCAGCCTTGAGCATCTCGGACTGGCCAGTGATGGCTTCGTCGCGACGGATGACCAGGTTACGGATCACGGCATCGTTGTAACGGAAGTTGTCTTCCAGCTCGGCCAGAGCCTTGCCAGTGCACTCAACGTTCAGCATCACGTAGTGAGCTTTGTGAACATTGTTGATTGCGTAGGCCAGTTGACGACGGCCCCAGTCTTCCAGGCGGTGGATCTTGCCGCCATCTTCTTCGATCAGCTTGGTGTAACGCTCAACCATGCCGCCGACTTGCTCGCTCTGGTCCGGGTGAACCAGAAAGATGATTTCGTAATGACGCATGAATGCTCCTTACGGGTTGTAGCCTGCCGCCAGAGCGGTCAGACAAGGAGTGAAAAACACTGGTTTATCTTGCACAAGGGCAGGCACATCTGCGCCTGCCATAACAGCAAGGGGCGCAATTGTAGAGAAGGGCCTGAGTCGGCGCAAGGAAATTGGTGAATATTTGAACAGCAGAGTTGTAACATGCCAACCGAGATACGGGCGCGCAGCCTGTGGGAGCGAATTCATTCGCGAGAGGGCGGGAACGACAACGCAGATGGATCGAATGTACCGCCGCATCGTCGGAATGCCGCCCAGAATGAATCCGCTCCCACAGCACGGGGCAGCAGACCTCGTTTACTTCTTCAAAACCGCTTTGGCAGCACGCTGACGCATGGCTTCGAACAGGCAAACGCCTGTTGCCACCGAAACGTTCAGACTGCTGACACTGCCCGCCATCGGCAATCGCACCAGATAGTCGCAATGCTCGCGCGTCAGGCGACGCATGCCTTTGCCTTCCGCGCCCATGATCATGATCAGCGGGCCGGTCAGGTCTTGTTGATACAGCTCCTGCTCAGCCTCCCCCGCCGTACCCACGACCCACAATCCGCGTTGCTGGAGTTTTTCCAGGGTGCGCGCCAGGTTAGTGACGGCGACCAGCGGGATCACTTCAGCCGCACCGCAGGCGACTTTTCGTACCGTTGGCGTCAGCGTGGCCGACTTGTCCTTTGGCACAATCACCGCCAGCGCACCGGCTGCATCCGCCGTACGCAGACAAGCACCGAGGTTGTGCGGATCAGTGACGCCATCGAGTACCAGAATCAGCGGTGCACCTTCCGTACGATCGAGCAACTCGTCGAGCATCGCCTCGCCCCAGACCTGGCTCGGGCTCACCTCGGCCACGACGCCTTGGTGCACGCCTTCAACCCAGGCGTCCATTTCACGGCGCTCGGCTTGACCAACCTGCACGCGATTCTGCGCAGCAAGATCGATCAACACCTGCATGCGCGGCTCGCTGCGCCCTTCAGCCAGCCAAATTTGCTTGACCCGCTTCGGGTGATGGCGCAACAGCGCTTCCACGGCATGCACGCCGTAGATTTTTTCCAACTGACTCATGACTTGGCCTTAGGTTTCTTCGCCGCAGGGGACGACTTCGATGGTCCCTTACGGTGCTTGGTCGGCTTTGACGCCTTGCCTGACGATCCGGAATCACCTTTGGCAGATTTGCCGCCGCTCTTGGCTTCAGCCAGCAATGCCTTTTTCATTTCGCGACTTTTGCGAACTTCTGCATTCTTGGCCGCAGCATCACTGGCGCGGTACGCCTCGACCGGTTCTTTGGCAGGACGACGGCTCGGCTTGGAAAGCGTGAGCTTTTCCTTCTCTTTCTCAGGCTTTTGTGCAGTTTTTTGCACAGGCGCAGGTTCGGCTGCCTTACGTTTGCGACCTGTTGGCGCAACGGCTGGCTTGTCCGACATTTCGAAGTCGATCTTGCGCTCGTCGAGATCGACGCGCATGACGCGCACTTCAACGGTGTCACCCAGGCGGAAGCTACGGCCGGTACGCTCGCCCGCGAGGCGGTGATGGACCGGATCGAAATGGTAGTAGTCATTCGGCAGCGCAGTAACGTGCACCAGACCTTCGACATAGATGTCGGTCAGCTCGACGAACAGCCCAAAGCCCGTCACGGCAGTGATCACACCCGGGAACGACTCGCCTACGCGATCCTTCATGAACTCGCACTTGAGCCAGTTCACCACGTCGCGGGTCGCTTCGTCGGCGCGGCGTTCGCTCATCGAGCACTGTTCGCCCAACTGCTCCAACGCGGCTTCGTCGTACGGATAGATACGCGCTTTCGGAATCGAGGCCGCACCGGCACGACGAACGTGCGGAGTGTCCTGCTTCGAGCGAATCACACTGCGAATGGCGCGGTGGGTCAACAAGTCCGGATAACGGCGAATCGGCGACGTAAAGTGGGTGTACGCCTCATAATTCAGGCCGAAGTGGCCGTTGTTGTCGGACGTGTACACCGCCTGACTCAACGAACGCAGCATCACGGTCTGGATCAGGTGATAATCTGGACGATCCTTGATCGACTCCAGCAACGCCTGATAATCCTTCGGCGACGGGCCGTCCTTGCCTTTGTGCAGAGACAGGCCGAGCTCACCCAGGAAGGCGCGCAGCTTTTCCAGGCGCTCAGGCGGCGGGCCGTCGTGAACGCGGTACAGTGCCGGGACTTCGTGCTTTTTGAGGAATTCCGCCGTGGCCACGTTGGCCGCCAGCATGCACTCCTCGATCAGTTTGTGAGCATCGTTACGCTGGGTCGGACGAATTTCCGCGATTTTGCGCTCGGAGCCGAAGATGATGCGAGTTTCCTGAGTTTCAAAATCAATGGCACCGCGAGCGTGACGTGCGCCCAGCAGCGCTTTGTACAATGCATAGAGCTGCTTGAGATCAGGGACGACCTCGCTGTACTCACCACGCAGCTTCTTCGCTTCGGACGTCTTCGAGTGCTCAAGAATCGTACTGACTTTGTTGTAAGTCAGGCGCGCATGGGAATGGATGACCGCTTCGTAGAAGACGTAATCCGTCATTTCACCGGTTTTGGAAATGGTCATTTCGCAGACCATCGCCAAGCGATCCACCAGAGGATTCAGCGAGCAAAGGCCGTTGGAAAGCTGCTCTGGCAGCATCGGCACCACGCGTTCGGGAAAGTACACCGAGTTGCCGCGCACCTGTGCTTCGGCGTCCAGCGCCGAACCGATTTTCACGTAACTGGAGACGTCGGCGATGGCAACGTACAGCTTCCAGCCACCAGAGAACAGCCGCAGCTTGCCGGGTTTGGCCTCACAGTAAACGGCGTCGTCGAAGTCGCGGGCGTCTTCACCGTCGATGGTGACGAACGGCAAATGACGCAGATCGACGCGATGCTCTTTGTCTCGTTCCAGCACTTCAGGCTTCAGACGGCCTGCTTCCTTGAGCACACCTTCCGGCCAGACGTGGGGAATATCGTAAGTACGTAGCGCGACATCGATTTCCATGCCTGGCGCCATGTAGTTACCGACGACTTCGATCACATCGCCCTGTGGCTGAAAGCGCGGCGTTGGCCAGTGGGTGATTTTCACCTCCACGAACTGGCCAATCCTGGCGTCGGCATTACGGCCCGGCGTAACCAGCACTTCCTGCTGGATCTTGGGGTTGTCAGCGACGACAAAACCAATACCCTGCTCTTCGAAATAGCGGCCAACGATGGTTTCGTGTGCACGAGAAACGACTTCGACGATCACACCTTCACGACGACCACGACGATCCACACCCGATACGCGGGCCAAAGCGCGGTCGCCATCGAACACCAGACGCATCTGCGCCGGACTCATGAACAGGTCTTCGGAGCCGTCGTCCGGCACGAGGAAACCAAAACCATCGCGGTGACCGCTGATGCGACCCAGGATCAGGTCGAGCTTATCCACCGGCGCATACGTACCACGACGGGTGTAGATCAGTTGCGCGTCGCGCTCCATGGCTCGAAGGCGGCGGCGCAAGGCTTCGATCTGGTCTTCCGTCGTGAGACCGAACTCTGCCACCAGCTCTTCACGGGCAGCGGGAGACCCACGCTCGGAAAGGTGCTGGAGAATCAGCTCGCGGCTAGGGATGGGGTTTTCGTATTTTTCCGCTTCACGAGCGGCCTCGGGATCGAGGGACTGCCAATCGGCCATTAGAATGAATTCACCTTATCTGTATGCAATTAGTTTGGCATATACCCGATTGAAACGCGAAGCCAGCATTCATTGAGACTTTTCGCTATTTCAAAAAAAATTTCACGGCAGGGGGTTTACAGCCCCGAATCTCATCCGTAAGATGCGCCCCACAACGACGGCACAGGCCACGTTGTAGTTGAAATCGAAAGAAATATCCTTCGAAATCAACGACTTGCCCAGATGGTGAAATTGGTAGACACGCCAGCTTCAGGTGCTGGTGACCTTACGGTCGTGGAAGTTCGAGTCTTCTTCTGGGCACCAATTCAACGAAACCGAGCCAAGTGCTCGGTTTTGTGCTTTTCGGGGTTTGAAAATATCGCGCTACAGAACAACCCAGAGCGTAGATCACTTACTCCCCCCTTTCCTCAACGGCCATCTTGCCCGTTCTTTTCTACATTTCTTCGAACGACCACACCCTCCGATCAAAAAAATTAAAAATTCAGTTGCATCAAAACGAAAAATCTAATTAAATCAGCGCCATGCCCAGGTGGTGAAATTGGTAGACACGCCAGCTTCAGGTGCTGGTGACCTTACGGTCGTGGAAGTTCGAGTCTTCTCCTGGGCACCAGACAAAACGAAACCGAGCCAAGTGCTCGGTTTTGTGCTTTCTGGGGTTTGTGAATTTAATGCCCCCCTATAGCAACACGGCTTGCGGACGGCGACGTCACAAAATTCGCTGCCGCCGGCAAGCCGGACTGCTACAGATACATAGCCACTCACTCGCTAAGCCCGGAACTGCCCCAAGCTCGCCTTCAATTGCGCCGCCAGCTTATCCAGCGTCTTGCCGCTGGCCGTGGTTTCGACCACCGCCTGCGCCGCCTTCTCTGCTTGAGCATGAATCACTTCAACGCGCCCTCTGACTGCTTGCGCACCTTTCGCCTGGTGCTCAGCGGCACGCGTCGCCAATCCGATTGCCGCATGCACCTGCTCAACCGAGGATTGAACGGTCTGTTGTAAGCGTGCGCTGTCGCGCAACACCTCAAGCCCCTCTTTCGCTTGGCGCCCAGCGATACCGATGGTTGCCACGGCCTCTTTGGCACCGGATTGCAGCTTGGTGATGTGCTCTTGAATATCGCCCGTCGAGCTTTGGGTCTTGCTGGCCAATGCACGCACCTCATCTGCCACCACCGCAAACCCACGCCCGGTCTCCCCCGCCCGCGCCGCTTCAATCGCTGCGTTGAGCGCCAGCAAATTAGTCTGCTCGGCGATGCCATGAATCACTTCCAGCACCACTTCAATTTGCTCACTTTGCTGAGCCAGACGTTCAATTACCTGCGCACCGGCATCAACCTGCCCGGCCAGCGCCTCGATCAGATTGCCGACCTGATTGGAGGTGCGGGTGTTTTCATCCGTAGCATGACGAATGTCCACCACTTGCTGAAGAGCAGCCTGCATTGCCTGACTTTCAGCCTGAGCCTCATCGGCCATTTGCGACAGCGCTTGCAGGCTGGCCGCCACTTCATCCCGCTGCAACTCAGCTGCCGCATCGGCGCCCGCATTGCGCTTGCTCATGGCACCGATCTCAACGCCGGTCTGCTGCGCCACATCGCCCGCTTCACGTACGATGGGTTGCAGCTTGTCGACGAAGCGATTGACCGCGGACGCCATATCACCGATTTCGTCATTACTGTTAAGTTTGACCCGCTTGGTCAGATCGCCCTCGCCCGCAGCCAGATCATCCAGTGCCCGATTGAGCAGTTGCAGACGCAGGACAACACGGCGCCCCAAGACCACCGCCAACGCCAGTAAGACGCCCAGCCCCACCAACGCAAGGCCCACACCGATTCTCCAGCGCAACGTCGTCGCCGCATCCTGCACCGCAGCACTGGTATTGGTGGCCATCGCCGAAGCAGAGGACTGCGCGGTTTGCAGGCGCGAACGCAACGCTGTCGAGCTTTCGGCAGCAGCGCTGCCCAGGCTGTCGGAGACCAGTTGCTCGCCATTGCCGATCAGCGCCGTAAATCGCTTATCCAGCGCAGCCAAGTCGGCCTCTACCAAAGCCGTCGACACGCCCATGCGCACCTTACCAATCTCAACGCCATTCGGACTGATGGACGCCTCGACGTAATAAACCGACGGATCTTTCTGTGCCGCATTCAGCACCTTATCCATCGCCCGCTCGCCCTCACCTTTGGCCAGTAGGTTCTTGATAGATTCGTTGTCGCGATTCAGGTAGCGCGTCAGGTGCTCGCCTTGAGCGTCGTCATATACCACGAACAGCACGTTCGGATTACGCTGAGCGCGGCGTGCGAATTCGGAAAGCGTCGGCGTGTCGTTGTCCCACATGGCGCGCGGCGCTACAGCGGCGAGTAATTCAGCCATGTCACCTGCTGAATCCTTGAGGGCCTTTTCCAGCGTGCCCCGCAGTTGTTTCTGCTCATCCTTCAGCCGAGCCGACAAACCCGCACTAAGGCGCTGCCGGGTATTTTGCGAGAGGCTGTCCAGACTGGCGGTAACGTCACGACTCGCCTGCTCAAGCTCGCCCGACAAGTGTTGCGAATCTACACCCAGGCGCGCAGCCAGATCAGCTTCGAGCGCCGTCACGGTGCTCCGGGTAAGGGCGACCGCTACCAGCACCTGCACCAAAAGGGCGATGCCGAGGGCAATGAATACGGGACGCAGCAAGCGGCTGCGCAAAAGCGAAAGGACGGCTGACACTGGAGACTCCCCCAACAACAAACGCCATTAAAATGATGGCATCTTTTCTGACGGTATTTACAGCAAGGGGCGTGCCGTTCTCATGATCAGGATCATACGCGCATAAAAAAGGGGTCGCAGTTGCGACCCCTTCTTGTATTTCAACGACTTATCAACCGAACGGATGACGCAGAACGATGGTCTCGTTGCGATCAGGGCCTGTCGAAATAATGTCGATCGGCGCACCCACCAGCTCTTCCAGACGCTTGATGTACGCCACAGCGTTGGCTGGCAGCTCTTCCAGGGTTTTGGCACCCAGGGTCGATTCAGACCAGCCTGGCATTTGCTCGTAAACAGGCTTCAGGCCCACATAGCTGTCGGCATCGGTCGGCGCGTCGATCACTGCGCCGTTTTCGTTCTCGTAGCCCACGCAGATGTTGATGGTTTCCAGACCGTCCAGCACGTCCAGCTTGGTCAGGCACAGACCCGAGATGCTGTTGACGTCGATGGCGCGACGCAGGATGACGGCATCGAACCAGCCGCAACGACGCGCACGACCAGTAGTCGCACCGAATTCATGACCGCGCTTGGCCAGGAACGCACCGACATCGTCGAACAGTTCAGTCGGGAAAGGACCGGAACCGACGCGCGTGGTGTAGGCCTTGGTAATGCCGAGGATGTAGTCGATGAACATTGGACCAACGCCCGAACCGGTGGCGATGCCGCCTGCGGTGGTGTTGGAACTGGTGACGTACGGGTAGGTGCCGTGGTCGATGTCCAGCAGCGAACCTTGAGCGCCTTCGAACATGATGTCCTTGCCGTCGCGACGCATTTCATGCAACGCAGCGGTCACGTCCAGCATCATTGGCTTGAGCTGCTCGGCGTATTCCATGCACTCGTCGAGTGTTTTCTGGAAGTCAATCGCAGGTTCTTTGTAGTAATTGACCAGCACGAAGTTGTGGTAGTCCAGCAGCTCACCCAGCTTGGCGGCGAAACGCTCGCGATGGAACAGGTCACCGATGCGCAGGCCACGACGTGCAACCTTGTCTTCGTACGCTGGGCCAATGCCGCGACCGGTGGTGCCGATCTTCTGCTCGCCACGGGCCTTTTCACGGGCCTGATCCAGCGCAACGTGGTAGGACAGAATCAGCGGACAGGACGGGCTGATGCGCAGACGCTCGCGCACCGGAATGCCTTTCTCTTCCAGCTTGGTGATTTCACGCATGAGCGCGTCAGGCGCTACGACCACACCGTTACCGATCAGGCACTGCACGCCTTCGCGCAGTACACCGGACGGAATCAGGTGCAGAACGGTTTTCTCGCCATCGATCACCAGAGTGTGACCGGCGTTGTGGCCGCCTTGATAGCGAACTACCGCGGTAGCATGTTCGGTCAGCAGATCAACGATCTTGCCTTTGCCCTCATCACCCCACTGGGTGCCCAGGACTACGACATTCTTACCCATAACACTTGTCCTCATTCACGCAAACTTGGGTGCCGGCTGTGCCGACTGGAAAAACTCAAGAGGCCAGCGGCATCACCTGCCAAAGCTCGCCCTGCTGAACCAATTGCCGATCGCAGTCGGCTTCTTTCGCTGCCGAGACCTGCTGGCCTGGCAATGCCTGAACCACGCGCTGACCTTCGCCGCGCAACTGGCAGACTTTCTGCCAGAGTGCCGCATCGGTGCTATCAGGCATCCAGATACCGCCAGACGGTAGCTCGATCTGCGCCTGCCCCAGCGTGACCAGGGTTTTCAAATCGGTGGAAAAGCCCGTTGCCGGACGCGCTCGACCAAAGTCGGCACCGATATCATCGTAACGACCGCCCTGAGCGATCGACTGCCCCACGCCCGGTACGAACACCGCGAACACCACACCGGTATGGTAGTGATAGCCGCGAAGCTCGCCGAGGTCGAAGTACAGCGGCAGATCCGGGAAACGCGCCGACAGACGCTCGGCGATTTCCACCAGATCATTCAAGGCGTCGATAACCGGCGCAGGCGCCTTGGCCAGACGCTCGCGGGCAGCCACCAGCACTTCACGACCGCCACACAGATCAACCAGTGCGCGCAGCATGGCGGCCAGGTCGGCTGGCAAGCCTTCGGTCAGGGCGACGACTTCATCGATTGCCTTGCGCTGCAAAGCATCAAACAGTTGTTGCTCGACCTCACCGGAAAGGCCGGCCGCACGGGCCAGACCGCGGTAGATGCCGACATGGCCCAGATCCATGTGAACGTCAGGCACCTGGGCCAGTTGCAACATGGCCAGCATCAAGCTGATGACTTCCACGTCACTGCTCGGACTGGCATCGCCGTACAATTCGGCGCCCAGTTGAATCGGGCTGCGCGAGGACGACAGCGCGCGAGGCTGCGCATGCAATACGCTACCGGCATAGCACAAGCGGCTCGGGCCTTCCCGGCGCAGTGTATGCGCGTCGATACGGGCGACCTGCGGCGTGATGTCCGCACGGAAGCCCATCTGCCGACCCGATTGCGGATCGACCACCTTGAAGGTGCGCAGATCCAGATCCTGGCCCGCACCCGTGAGCAGAGACTCAAGGTATTCGATGTGCGGCGTCACGACGAACTCGTAACCCCAGCTTTGAAACAGATCCAGCACCTGACGACGCGCCACTTCTATGCGCGCAGCTTCCGGCGGCAGTACTTCCTCGATGCCATCCGGCAGCAGCCAGCGGTCAACCGTTGCCATTACGCCTTTCCCCTATGATCCGGGCGGCCAACCCCTTGGGCGAGCCTTGAGTGAAGCAGACAGCATTCGACAGGATGATCCCCGGACGAGTCCGGCCTGAGCGTTGCGAACACTGCCCTCGAAAAAACTGCCGCGCACGACATACGCCACGGCCAATCAATCGTGTAGACGCAAAAAAGCCGGGAATTTCCCGGCTGCCGCATCATACACACGTTTTGCCGTGTGATCACCCCGCCGGACAGTTTTGCCGCCCGGCGGGAGGTATCGATCACGGGGTGCGATTACGGTTTGGCTTTTTCCAGATAGCGGAAGAACTCGCTGTTCGGGTCCAGCACCATCACGTCGCTCTTGTTCGCGAAGCTTTCGCGATAGGCACGCAGACTGCGGTAGAACGCGTAGAACTCCTGATCCTGAGCATACGCCTTGGAGTAGATCGCAGCGGCCTGGGCATCGCCATCACCGCGAGTCTCTTCAGACTCTCGATAGGCTTCGGCCAGCAGTACACGGCGCTGACGATCGGCATCAGCACGAATACCCTCGGCCAGCTCGTTACCTTTGGCGCGGTGCTCACGTGCTTCACGTTCACGCTCGGTGCTCATACGCTCGAACACGCTGCGGTTGACTTCTTTCGGCAGATCGATTGCCTTGACCCGAACGTCGATGACTTCGATGCCCAGCTCTTTCTCGGCCATCTTGTTCAACGTCGACGTGATGTCGGCCATCAATGCGTCACGCTCACCCGACACGGCTTCGTGCAAGGTACGCTTACCGAACTGGTCACGCAGCCCCGATTCCAGACGACGGGACAGACGCTCGTCGGCGATCTGCTTCAGGCCCGATGTCGCGGTGTAGAAACGCTCAGCGTCCTTCACGCGCCATTTGGCATAGGCATCCACCATGACGGCTTTCTTTTCCAGGGTCAGGAAGCGCTGGGTGGGTGCATCCAAGGTCAGCAGACGCGCGTCGAACTTGCGCACCTGGTTCACGTAAGGAATCTTGACGTGAAGACCCGGTGGAACATCAGCCTGAACCACACGACCGAATTGCAGCAGCACCGCGCGCTCGGTCTGAGCGACGATGTAGAAGCTATTCCAGGCCACAACGGCCAATACGGCACAGACAATCAGGGCGACCAGAGATTTATTGCTCATCAACGGGTCTCCCTAGTGCGCGTGTCACGTTGAGTTTGCATGTCCGAGGTACGAGCCCCCGGATCGACGACAGTGGCCGAAGCGCCGCTCGACGACGAACCGGAACTGCCACGACTGCTTTCGATCATTTTGTCCAACGGCAAATAAAGCAGGTTGTTCTGACCCTTGTCGCCGGTCACGAGCACCTTGCTGGTGTTGCTGAAGACTTCCTGCATGGTTTCCAGGTACAGACGCTCACGAGTGACCTCCGGCGCCTTGCGATATTCCGCGACCAGTTTGGTGAAGCGATCCGCCTCACCCTTGGCGCGGGAAATCACTTCGTCGCGGTAACCGTTGGCGTCTTCGACAATACGCTGAGCCTGACCACGGGCCTCCGGGATCACGCCATTGGCGTAGGTTTCAGCCTGGTTGCGCGAACGCTGCTCGTCTTCACGGGCGCGAATCACGTCGTCGAAGGCTTCCTGAACTTCACGAGGCGCAGCGGCGCTCTGCACGTTCACTTGAGTAACCGTGATACCGGTGCGATAGGTGTCGAGGAAACGCTGCAGACGCTCCTTGATTTCGCTGGCCATCAACTCACGACCTTCGGTCAGCACCTGATCCATCGCGGTCGAGCCGACGACATGACGCAGGGCACTTTCGGTCGCATGTTGCAGGCTGACCTCAGGCTGGTCGACGTTCAGCACGAAATCCTGCAGGTTGGTGATCTTGTACTGCACGGTCAGCGGCACTTCGACGATGTTTTCGTCTTCGGTGAGCATCTGGCCCTGCTTGCTGTACGCACGTTCGCGGGTCACGTTTTCGAGGTACTTGCGGTCGAACGGCGGGAAATAGATATTCAGACCCGAACCGACGGTTTCGTAGTATTTGCCGAAACGCAGGATGACGGCCTGTTCTTGCTCGTCCACCACGTAGATTGCGTTGTAAAGCCAGATCGCGAGCAGCACGACAAGGCCGATACCGAGCAGGCCAAAACCGCCGCCCTTGCCCGAGCTGCCACTGCCGCCGCCATCACTGCTGCGTTTTTTTCCACCACCGAACAACCCATTCAGGCTTTCCTGCAGCTTTCGGAAGGCCTCGTCGAGATCCGGTGGCCCCTTGCGGTCGCCGCCTTTGCGCTTGCCACCCCAGGGATCCTGATTATTCGAGTTGCCACCCGGCTCATTCCAAGCCATAGCGCTCTCCATCTGATAAAGCAAAGACGCGCCCTCGGCGCGCCGACCAATGCTACAGAATGCCTGTCGAAGCAGCACAACCGCTTCGAAAGGCTTTTATTGCAAAGTGTGTTGCTCGATGAATTCCAGCGGCTGCAGTCCTTCGCGACTCACCAGGCGATTGAATTCAACTCGGGGCAGGCGGACCGCCAACAGACTCTGGCCCTCTTCATCATGGGCCTCGCTCTGCACCGCACCCAATTGGAAAAACTGGGCGCGTAGCCGCGCAAAGCGTTGCGACAGACGCAAGGTGCCAATGAACAGATCGTCCCCCAACAGCTCGGCGATGGCTTGCTTGAGCAAATCCAGGCCACGACCATCACGTGCAGATACCCAGACCCGTTGCGGCTTGCCATCGGCATCGCGCTGAATCTGAGGCTCGACCCCTTCGAGCAAATCGAGTTTGTTATAGACCTCCAGCATCGGCAAGTCTTGCGCACCAATCTCGCGCAGCACCGCCAGCACCTGTTCGATCTGCTCCATGCGGTCAGGCTCATGCGCATCGATCACATGCAGCAACAGGTCCGAGTTGCTCGACTCTTCGAGCGTAGCCCGAAAGGCCTCTACCAGCTTGTGCGGCAGGTGGCGAATGAACCCCACCGTGTCGGCCAGCACGATCGGTCCCAGGTCGTCGAGTTCAAGACGGCGCAAGGTCGGATCGAGGGTGGCGAACAACTGATCAGCAGCGTAGACCTCGGAATGGGTCACCGCATTGAAAAGCGTTGATTTACCGGCGTTGGTATAGCCAACGATGGAAACGGTCGGGATATCGGCACGGGAACGGCCACGACGGGCCTGGTCGCGCTGACTGCGGACCTTCTCCAGACGGCCTTTGATTTGCCGCAGACGAACCCGCAACAGACGACGGTCCGTTTCGAGCTGGGTTTCACCCGGACCGCGCAGGCCGATACCGCCGCCCTGGCGCTCAAGGTGAGTCCACCCTCGGACCAGGCGGGTGCTCATGTGCTCAAGCTGAGCCAGTTCGACTTGCAGCTTACCTTCATGGGTTCGCGCGCGTTGGGCGAAGATGTCGAGAATCAGGCCCGTACGGTCAAGCACGCGACACTCGAAAACACGTTCGAGGTTGCGTTCCTGACTGGGCGTAAGGACATGGTTGAAAATAACCAGATCGGTTTTTTCGGCGTGGACCAGGTCGCGCAATTCCTCGACCTTGCCGCTGCCTACCAGAAACTTGGCGGTTGGCCGATGCCGTGGCACGTTGACGAATGCAACGATATCGGCACCTGCCGAAATAGCCAGCTCCCGGAACTCCTGCGGATCTTCGCGCGCCTCAGGGTCCTGGCCATCCAAATGAACGAGGATTGCCCGCTCACCACCTTCGTGGCGCTCAAAGAACAAGGCAGACTCCTATCAGGCGTTACCTGGCTCAGCGTCACCCTGGTCGGATTCGGACGCGCTAGGCAGACGAATTGGACGAACCGGAACAACGGTCGAGATGGCGTGTTTGTAAACCATTTGGCTGACAGTGTTCTTCAGCAAAATAACGAACTGGTCGAAGGACTCGATCGTGCCTTGCAGCTTGATACCGTTTACCAGATAGATCGAAACCCCAACCTTCTCTTTACGCAAAGTGTTCAGGTAAGGGTCTTGTAGCGAATGCCCTTTTGACATGTGCCGCACTCCTTTAAGGATCAATAGAATAAATTCAAAAACATTGGCTCAGGCCGTTACCCCCCAAGGATAGACGGCTATTGCAAGGACTCAGCCCAATATGGAGACCGATCCCAAGTATTTCAAGGTGCGTGGCAGATTGTCGCAAGCCAGGCTGTCCAACCAGTGTAAATTTTCCCAGCTTCGCAACCAGGTGAACTGTCTTTTGGCCAACTGGCGCGTGGCGATGATGCCGCGTTCCTGCATCTCGTCCCAAGTCAGCTTTCCGTCCAGATGGTCCCAGACCTGGCGATACCCTACAGCTCTTATAGACGGTAAATTCGAGTGCAGGTCACCCCTCGAACGTAACGCCACAACTTCTTCAACGAATCCTTCTTCAAGCATTTGCCTGAAACGCAACGCGATTCGGTCGTGCAGTACCTTCCGATCCTGAGGTGCGATCGCAAGATTTGCGACAGTATAGGGCAATTGATGTCGCCCCGAAGCGCCAGCTTGAGCACTTTGCGCACTTTGTTGCTCTCGGTGTGCGGTCATGCTCATCCCGCTCACCCGATACACCTCCAGCGCCCGAACCAGACGTTGCGGATCGTTGGGGTGAATACGCGCCGCCGAGACCGGGTCAATGCTCGCCAATTCATCGTGCAACGCCTGCCAGCCACGGCTCGCCGCCTCGGCTTCAAGCTGCGCACGAACATCGGGGTCCGCCGCGGGCATGTCTGCCAGGCCCTCCAATAGAGCCTTGAAATACAACATGGTGCCGCCGACCAGCAGAGGAATTTTTCCTTTGGCTGTTATTTCAGCCATCGCCTGCAACGCATCGCTACGAAAATCCGCAGCAGAATAGCTTTCAGACGGATCGAGAATATCGATCAAGCGGTGTGGATACTTGTCCAAAAGCGCTTTTGAAGGCTTGGCAGTGCCAATGTCCATGCCGCGATAGACCAGCGCGGAATCGACGCTGATCAACTCGCACGGCAGGACTTTGGTCAGCTCGATGGCCAGATCGGTTTTGCCAGCGGCCGTCGGCCCCATCAGAAAGATGGCCGGGGGATAAGCACTCATCAGCGACCGCGCAGAAACAGTTTGTCGAGATCGTCCATACCCAGTTGAGTCCAGGTTGGCCGCCCGTGGTTGCATTGACCGCTGCGCTCGGTGTTTTCCATGTCGCGCAGCAAGGCGTTCATTTCCGGAATTGCCAGACGCCGGTTGGCGCGCACTGCGCCATGGCAGGCCATGGTCCCGAGCAGTTCGTTCATATGAGCTTGAACCCGGTCGCTGGTGCCGTATTCCATGAGGTCGGCCAGCACGTCATGCACCAGACGATTCGCCTCCGCCTGCTTGAGCAGCGCAGGAATCTGCCGAATCGCCAGGCTCTCAGGCCCCAAACGCTGCAACTCGAAGCCTAGTTGCTGGAATGTCGCCATGTGCTCTTCGGCGCAGTCGGCCTCACGCTGACTGACGGCAATCGATTCTGGCACCAGCAGTGGTTGGCCACTCAGGCCCTCGCTGGCCATGGCAATTTTCAGGCGCTCGTACATGATCCGCTCGTGAGCGGCGTGCATGTCCACCAGCACCATACCGTGGGCGTTTTCGGCGAGGATATAAATACCCTTGAGCTGCGCGAGGGCATAACCCAGCGGCGGAATGTCGCCTTGAGACTCAGGCAAGGCGACGCCCGTAGCGGTTGTCGGATTGACCGTCGTACCCGGCAATGGGGCGAAAAACGCACTGTAAGCGGCTCGCGCCTCCTCGGCAGGCAGCACAGACGCCGGGCGGGGCGTGTACTGATATTGATAGCCCGCGCCACTGCCGGAACCTGCCGAAGAGACCGAACCTGCGCTGTTTGGCGCATTCCACGCAGAGCCTTGAGGCGTTTCCAGCACATTGTTGGCCAGGCGCATCTCGCCCTGCGGCCCGAACTCGCCCGCCCCCGGCCCGCTCGGGCGCACCAGCGCGGCGACGGACGTCGTGCCCGCCAATTGATCATCAGGACGCACATCGCCCAGTGCGCGATGCAACGTGCCATATAAAAAGTCATGCACCATTCGCCCGTCACGGAAGCGAACTTCGTGTTTGGTCGGGTGAACGTTGACGTCGACCACGGCAGGATCGACCTCGAAAAACAGCACGAACGTCGGATGACGGCCGTTGAACAACACGTCTCGATACGCCTGACGAACCGCATGGGCGACCAGTTTGTCGCGCACCGCACGGCCATTGACGAAGAAATACTGCAAGTCCGCCTGACTGCGAGAGAAGGTCGGCAAACCCACCCAACCCCAGAGTTTCAGGCCATTGCGCTCGACCTCGATCGGCAGCGCCTGCTCCAGGAAGCCGGGACCGCAGACCGCCGAGACACGGCGCGCACGGGCCACGTCATCGCGGGCCTCGTGCAGGCTGAGGATCGTCTTGCCGTTATGGCGCAGGTGGAAAGCCACGTCGAAACGGGCCAGCGCCATGCGTTTGATCACTTCTTGCAGGTGATCGAATTCGGTTTTTTCGGCTTTGAGGAACTTGCGCCGGGCCGGGGTATTGAAGAAAAGGTCGCGCACTTCTACCGATGTGCCCACCGGGTGGGCCGCAGGCTGCACGCGAGAGGCCATGTCGCGACCTTCGGTTTCCACTTGCCAGGCCTGATCGGCGTCGCGGGTGCGAGAGGTCAGCGTCAGGCGCGCGACGGAGCTGATCGACGCCAGCGCCTCACCGCGAAAGCCCAGACTCATGACCCGTTCAAGGTCTTCCAGCTCGCGAATCTTGCTGGTCGCGTGGCGCGCCAGCGCCAGGGGCAGGTCGTCAGAGGAAATGCCACCACCATCGTCGCGCACGCGCAGCAGTTTGATACCCGCTTGCTCGACTTCGACATCGATACGGCGAGCACCGGAGTCCAGGCTGTTCTCCAGCAATTCCTTGATAACCGACGCAGGCCGCTCGACCACCTCGCCCGCTGCAATCTGGTTCGCCAACCGAGGGCTGAGCAACTGAATGCGCGCAGCTTTTGCGGCAGGGCTGTCGTCACTCACGCCAACATTGAGCCCCTGCTCATCCAGCAACAGATCACTCACGGCTCACCCGCCAGTTCCGCGCTCGGAATTCTCAGTTGCTGGCCGATTTTCAACTCATCGGAACTCAATTTGTTCGCACTGCGCAGCGCTTCCATGCTCATGTCGTAGCGCACGGCGATCATGCTCAGCGACTCGCCGGGGCGTACGGTGTGCTCACGCGCACCCATGGCCAATTTGCCGTTGTCACGCAGCCACGCAATGTAGGTGCCTTGCGGCGGGTTCTGTTGGAAGAACTGTTTTACGCCCGCAGTGATCGAGCGCGCCAGGGCCTGCTGATGGCTGGCGCCTTCAAGCTTGTTGGCTTCAGCGGCGTTGGAGATAAAGCCTGTCTCGACCAGAATCGACGGGATATCCGGCGACTTGAGCACCATGAAACCGGCCTGCTCGACACGGGATTTGTGCAACGGGGTCACGCGACCGATGTTGGTCAGGACTTTTTGGCCAACGTTCAGGCTGGAAGTCAGCGAAGCCGTCATCGACAGGTCCAGCAACACCCCGGCCAGCATGCGGTCCTTGTCATCCAGACTCACCGCCCCCGCGCCACCGATCAGGTCGGAACGGTTTTCACTGTCTGCCAGCCAGCGAGCCGTCTCGGACGTCGCGCCACGATCAGACAAGGCAAACACCGACGCACCGAACGCAGCCGAGGAAGGCGCGGCGTCAGCGTGGATGGAAACGAACAGGTCCGCGCCTTTCGCGCGGGCGATCTCGGTCCGTTTACGCAGCGGGATGAAATAATCCCCGGTACGGGTCAGTTCAGCGCGATAGCCCTTCTCGGCGTTGATCTGCCGCTGCAGCTCTTTGGCGATCGACAACACGACATTCTTTTCTTTCTGCCCACGGCCACCGGAGGCGCCAGGGTCTTCCCCGCCATGGCCGGCATCGATGACGACCACGATGTCGCGCTTGCCGTTGGGCACAGGAGGTAGTTTGATTTCAGGCTTGGATGGGCTGACCGGCACGGCAGGCGTCGCCGGGGCAGCCGTGGCCGGGGTATCCGCGACGGTTGGCGTCGGATTGGCGTCTGCGGGGTTGTCATAGAGATCAACCACCAACCGGTTCCCGTACTGCTGATTCGGCGCGAGCGTGAAGCTCTTCGGCGTCACGGCCTTTTTCAGATCGATGACGACACGTAGATCATCCGGCGTACGCTGGGCCGAACGCATGGCCGTGATCGGGGTGTTGGCGGTCGCGATATTAAGCGAGCCGCCCAACGTGGCGCCGTTGATGTCGATCACCAGACGATCTGGAGACTGCAAGGTAAAGACGCTGTGCTGAACCGGACCGGACAGGTCGAACACCAGCCGGGTGTTATCCGGCGCACGCCATAAGCGGACACTTCGTACCTGTGAGGCGGCAAACGCATCGACAGCCAATGTCGTCAGCAGCAGTCCAATCACAGAAACCAGCGCGCGCATGCGCATACCAAACCCCATATCTATTTGAATTCCAAAGCCAAAGCGGCACACCACGCCTCGCCGCGCGAGCTCTCCGGGCTTAGCGTCAACGCTCGACCTTCCGCGTGCGGCCTAATGGTAATGATCAGGTCAGGCTTTGGCAAAAAGCCTGCACCGAGGTTGGGCCACTCTATGAGGCAAAGCGCTTCGCCTTCGAAGTAGTCGCGTATGCCGAGGAATTCTAGCTCTTCTGGGTCAACAAGTCGGTAAAGATCAAAGTGATACGCGCGATTTCTCCCAATTTCGTAAGGTTCTACGAGGGTAAAAGTCGGGCTTTTTACCGCACCAGTGTGACCAAGACCGCGAATGATGCCCCGCGACAAGGTGGTCTTGCCCGCGCCCAAATCGCCTTCAAGAAAAATAATCCCATTACTTTCAGTGACTTGGGCAATCCGTGCACCAAAGTTGGTCATCGCCTCTTCACCCACCAGGTGCAGGGTTAACTCAGACACGGTTGTTGCTCCTCCAACAGCTTGCGAATTTCAGGAATCAGATCAGCGGCAGCCAGGCCACGCCCGCCCGCCCCACATTTTTCTCCGGCCAGCGCGTGCAGCCAGACACCCAGGCACGCCGCATCGAACGCTGCCATCTTTTGCGCCATCAGCGCGCCAATCACACCCGCCAGCACGTCACCCAGCCCGCCCGTCGCCATAGCTGGGTGGCCGTGATCGGCCAGCGCCAGTTCGCCTGCCGGGCTGGCAATCAAACTGCCACTCCCCTTGAGCACACAAACGGCATTGAACCGCTTCGCCAGAGCGAGCGCAGCAGTCGGACGATCAGCCTGCACCGCTTGCGTGCTGACGCTCAGCAGCCGCGCCGCCTCTCCGGGATGCGGCGTGATCACGCAATCCTTGGGCAATTGCGCAAAACCGGCGGCCAGTTGATTGAGTGCGTCAGCATCCCAGACCTGCGGTCGCTCGGCATTGGCGGCTGCCGATAACAGGCTACGCCCCCAGGCCTGCTGCCCCATGCCCGGCCCGACGACCAGCACCGACGCGGGATCCATCAGCGCCATCAGTTGATTGGCCGAATGTATTCCGACAGTCATGACCTCCGGGAAACGCGCCAGTGCCGCAGCGACATGTTCAGAACGGGTCGCCAGCGTGACCATGCCCGCACCGCAACGCAAGGTGCTCTCAGCAGCCAACAGGGCCGCCCCGCCGAAGCCATGATCGCCGCCGATCACCAGCACCCGGCCAAACAGCCCTTTGTGCGCGGTGCGGAGACGAGGTTTGAGCGCAGGCAAATTAGATTTATCGAGACGTTTAACGCTGACGGGGGTCTGCGCCACGATTGCAGGGTCGGCCTGAAGGTCGTCAAAGATCAACTCCCCGACCACCTCAGGCGCATCTGCCGTGAACAGCCCGATCTTGAGGCCGACAAAGGTGACCGTCAGGTCTGCACGAACCGCCGCCCCCAGCGTTCTGCCGGTATCCGCACACAGCCCTGAAGGGATATCCACCGACATGACCGGCAGGCCGCTGTTATTGATGTGTTCGATAGCAGACGCGTAGGGCGCACGAACATTACCCTTCAGCCCGGTCCCCAGAAGCGCGTCTACCACGATTCCCGACAGCGGCTGCTGAATCCACGGTTGAATAACGACTTGCTCAGAAAGCGCTTCTTTATAAGCAGTTTCGGCATCGCCTTGCAGCCCTGAACAATCGCCCACCGCGAAAACAACCACCTGCCACCCTGCCCGTTTGGCCAAGGCGGCAATCAGATAGCCATCTCCTGCGTTATTGCCGTGCCCGGCCAGCACCGCCAATTGCCGCCCCTCGGGCCAGCGCCGACGAATCGCCCGCCACGCTGCATGGGCTGCACGCTGCATCAATTCGAAGCCAGGCGTGCCCGCTGCAACCAGCCGCGCGTCGAGGTCGCGGACCTGCGCGGCGCTGTACAGTGCGTCGGGAAATGGGGGTTTGCTGTGCAACATGAGTCTTTGGGCTCCGATGTCTGGCAGAATTATACGCACCTGCGCCCCGGTGTCCTCTTTGCATGTCCTCGATTACTGTAGATCCATCCACAAACTCAGCGCCGCTCTCGGCTGCCGGGTTGTCCGAGCTTGCCCAATCGATCAAGGACTGGGGGCGCGAACTCGGCTTTCAGCAGGTCGGCATCTCGGGGCTGGATCTGGCGGAACACGAACAGCATCTGGAACGCTGGCTGGAAGCCGGGTACCACGGCGAGATGGACTATATGGCAGCGCATGGCAGCAAACGTTCGCACCCGGACGAACTGGTGCCTGGGACGTTGCGGGTCGTGTCGTTGCGCATGGACTATTTGCCCGGCGACACGCAGATGGCGCAATTGCTGGCCCAACCGGAAAAAGCCTACGTTTCCCGTTATGCCTTGGGCCGCGACTACCACAAGCTGATTCGCAAGCGCGTGCAGCAGTTGGCAGAGCGCATCCAACAGGCCATCGGACCATTCGGATTCCGGGCATTCGTCGACAGCGCACCGGTGCTGGAAAAGGCGATCGCCGAACAGGCCGGGCTGGGCTGGATCGGCAAAAATACGCTGGTGCTCAATCGCAAGGCGGGCAGTTATTTCTTCCTGAGCGAGTTGTTCGTCGATCTGGCGTTGCCAATTGACGAACCCCATGCCACTGAGCATTGCGGCCGTTGCAGCGCGTGTCTGGATGTGTGCCCGACCAACGCTTTCGTCGGCCCTTACGTGCTCGACGCCCGACGCTGCATTTCCTACCTGACCATCGAGCTGAAGACATCGATCCCCGAAGAACTGCGCGCGATGATCGGCAATCGGGTGTTCGGTTGTGATGATTGCCAGATTGTCTGCCCGTGGAACCGCTTCGCCCGGCCTACCGATCAGAACGACTTCAAGCCGCGTCACGGCCTCGACAACGCCGAGCTGACGACGCTGTTTTTGTGGGATGAAGCGACCTTCCTGAGCAACACCGAAGGCTCGCCGCTGCGGCGCGCGGGGTATGAGCGCTGGTTGCGTAATCTGGCGGTGGGATTGGGCAATGCGCCGTCGAGCATTCCGGTGATCGAGGCGTTGAAGTCTCGGCGGGATTATCCGTCAGAGATGGTGCGCGAGCATGTGGAATGGGCGTTGCGGCGGCATAACGCCTGATCGATATCCCACAGTTGAGCGTTACAGGCCAGAGCGACACTCAATGCCCATCCTTGTAAACGAACTTGGGCATTTCCCAGCGAAACCGGATCGCCAACAAACGCAGTAACAACCCGCCCGACAACGTGATCAACGTCCCTTGCTCAATCGGCAACCCTGCCCACTGACACAGCAGAAAGCACCACGCGGCTGCGAACGAAACACTGGCGTACAGCTCGCGGCGGAAGATCAGCGGGATGTCGTTACAGAAAATATCGCGCAGGATGCCGCCAAACGTCCCGGTGATCACCCCACTGACCGCCGCGACCATCATGCCCAGCCCCATCTCCAGCGCCGTCGTGCAGCCGATGATCGTGAACGCCACCAGCCCCAGGGCGTCGAGCACCAGAAACAGCGAACGCAAATGCCGCATCAGGGGCGCGATGAAGATGGTGACCAATGCCGCGGCACTGGTCAGGATCAGATATTCAGGGTGCTTGACCCACGTCAGCGGGTAATGGCCCAACAGCACGTCACGCACCGAACCACCGCCCAAGGCCGTGATGCAGGCGATCAGCACCACACCGAACCAGTCCATTCCGCGCCGCCCGGCAGACAATGCGCCCGTCATCGCTTCGGCGGTGATGGCGATCAGATAAAGCATCAACAGCATGGTGGCAGATTAAACCTTGATGAAGTGCTCGCGATAGAAACGCAGCTCGGCAATGGACTCACGGATGTCGTCCAGCGCCAGGTGGGTGCTGCCTTTCTTGAATTTCAGTTCCGGCGACCAGCGTGCGGCCAACTCCTTGAGCGTCGACACATCGAGATTGCGGTAGTGAAAGTAGTTTTCCAGGGTCGGCATGCGCTTATAAAGGAAGCGACGGTCCTGGCAGATGCTGTTGCCGCAAATCGGAGAACTGCGCTCTGGCACCCATTGCTTGATGAACTCCAGGGTCATGGCTTCAGCCTCGGCGGTGGAGATGTTGCTCTCGCGCACGCGCTGGGTCAGGCCCGAGCCGCCGTGTTGACGGGTGTTCCACTCGTCCATTCCGTTCAGGAGGTCGTCACTTTGATGAATGGCGATGACCGGCCCCTCTGCCAGCGTGTTCAGCTCGCTGTCGGTGATGATTGTGGCCATCTCGATGATGACGTCGTTATCAGGGTCCAGACCGGTCATTTCCAGGTCGATCCAGATCAGATTCTGTTTGTTCTGCATATGTCGGCTCCTTAGCGTAGGCGCGCAGTTTAGCCTAGGTAAGCGTGCTAGACTCCCGGCGTTTTACTCAATCTGCCGCTTTCTGCACCCCGAATTGGAACACTGAACACCCATGGCCAAACGCCAACTCAACCGCCGCCAGAACTGGCGCATCGAAAAGATTCAGGGCGAACGCGCCGCCCGCGCGGCCAAACGCGAGTCTCTGGCCCTGGAAACGCTGGAAGGCGGGGATCTGGGTCCTGAGCAGACAGGGTTGGTCATCGCGCACTTCGGCGTGCAGGTCGAAGTCGAGGCGCAAGAAGGCGAACTGAGCGGGCAGGTGTTTCGCTGCCACTTGCGGGCGAACCTGCCCGCTCTGGTGACGGGTGACAAGGTGGTCTGGCGTCCGGGCAATCAGGGTATCGGTGTGATCGTTGCGCAATTGCCGCGCACCACTGAACTGTGCCGGCCTGATACTCGCGGCCAACTCAAGCCTGTGGCGGCCAACGTCGATTTGATCGTGATCGTCTTCGCCCCCGCGCCGGAGCCTCACGCCAACCTGATCGACCGCTATCTGGTGGCGGCTGAACATTCGGGCATTCGTCCGCTGTTGCTGCTGAACAAGTTCGACCTGATCAACGACCAGAACGCCCCGGCGCTCAATGCACTGCTGGCGGTGTATCGCACGCTGGGTTACCCGGTGCTGGAAGTGTCTGCTCATCACGGCGATGGCATGCAGCAGTTGCAGGATTTGCTGGATCACAACACCAGCGTTTTCGTGGGGCAGTCTGGCGTGGGCAAGTCATCGCTGGTCAACAGCCTGTTGCCTGAGGTAGGGACGCGAGTCGGGCCGCTTTCCGAATACTCCGGTCAAGGCACGCATACCACGACCACTGCGCGGTTGTTCCATTTCCCCCGTGGCGGCGATTTGATCGACTCCCCCGGCATTCGCGAATTCGGCCTGGGGCACGTCAGCCGCGCCGATGTGGAAGCGGGCTTCATCGAGTTCAACGACCTGTTGGGCCGCTGCCGCTTCCGCGATTGCAAACATGATCGCGAGCCGGGCTGCGCACTGCTCAAGGCGCTGGAAGATGGCCGGGTGCAGCAGCAGCGGATGAACAGCTATCGGTCGATCATCGCGAGTTTGCCGGAGAGCAGTTACTGAGCCGATGCACTGTCCTCCTGTGGGAGCCGACTTGCTGGCGAAGGCGCTCGATCAATCAACATCGACGGTGCCTGACCCGACGCTTTCGTCGGAACGCCGCCCGCACCAAGCCGGCTCCCACACGGTTTCCGCTCACCATTGATGGCACACAAAAACGCCGCGATTATCGCGGCGTTTTTGTCAGAACCGTAAATCAGTTCTTGGTCTCGTCGATCTTCAACTGCCCTTGATCGAAGATGTTCAGCTTCTGCCGAATCTCATGAGGCTGGGCGTCAGCCTGTGGATCGACGGCCGGTGCCGCACTGCTCGACGCGCCAGGCTGGCCCGCTGGCGCCGCAGGAGCTGGCGCCGCTTTCGGGGCGCCGCCCGCGTTCTGGTCGCCTTCGATACGCGCCTGTGCCTTTTTGGTCAGCACGGTGATGTCGATACGGCGGTTGATCGGGTTGTTCGGGTTCTCCTTGTCGTACAGCGACGACGAGGCGAAGCCCACGACACGAGCCACTTGCGGATCCGGGTAACCGCCTGCCGTCAGCGCACGACGTGCGGCGTTGGCGCGGTTGGCTGACAGTTCCCAGTTACCGAAACCGTTATTGCCCACGTATGGCGTGGCGTCGGTGTGGCCACTGATGCTCACCTTGTTTGGCACCGTTTTGATGGTGTCGGCCATGGCCAGAAGGATGTCTTCGAAATACGGTTTCAGGCGCGCACTGCCGATGTCGAACATCGGGCGGTTTTCCGCGTCCATGATCTGGATACGCAAGCCGTCCTGAGTAATCTCGAACAGGATCTGGTCCTTGAACTTCGCCAGTTGCGGGTTCTCGTTGACCTTGGTCTGCAACTCTTGCAGGAGCATCTCCAGCCGCTCCTGCTCGACCTGCTCGGCCGCTGCATCCTGCTGATCGGCGTCCACCGGGACTTTGTCGGGCGCGGGGGTGGATTTGACTTCAGGGTTGAGGGTCTGGTCCGGCGACATCTCGGGCGAGCCGCCCAGGTCGATGACGTACGGCGAACCACTGTCAGAGAACCCGACCGGATCCTTGAAGTAACCGGCGATGGCGATCAACTGCTCGGGCGTGGCCGACGACATCAGCCACAGCACCAGGAAGAACGCCATCATCGCCGTCGCGAAGTCGGCGAAGGCGATTTTCCAGGCGCCGCCGTGGTGTCCGCCGCCAAAGCGCTTTACGCGCTTGACGATAATGGGCTGATTATTTTCCATGGATCAACGACCGCGAACAGCTTGTTCCAGCTCGCTGAAGCTGGGGCGGTGAGCCGGGTACAACACCTTGCGACCGAACTCGACAGCCAGTGAAGGCGGCACACCCGAGGCCGATGCCACCAGGGAAGCCTTGATCGATTCGAACACGTTCATTTCTTCTTTGGCGTCGTGGGCCAGGCACTGCGCCAGTGGGCCGAAGAAGCCATAGGCCGCGAGAATACCGAAGAAGGTACCGACCAGCGCCGCACCTACGTGCATACCGATCGCCGCTTTGTCACCGGAACCCAGGGACGCCATGGTCACGACGATACCCAGTACCGCCGCAACGATACCGAAACCGGGCATACCGTCCGCGACGCCGGTCACCGCATGGGAAGGGTGCTCAAGCTCTTCTTTCATGCTCAGCAGTTCCATGTCGAACAGGCCTTCCAGCTCGTGGGGAGCCATGTTGCCCGAGGACATGATGCGCAGGTAATCGCAGATGAACGCGATCATCTTGGTGTCTTTCAACACGCTGGGGTACTTGGCGAAGATCGGGCTGTTTTCCGGCTCTTCGATATCGCCTTCGATGGCCATCATGCCTTCACGACGGCTTTTGTTGAGGATTTCGTAGATCAGGCCCAGCACTTCGAGGTAAAAGGCGTGAGTGAAGCGCGAACCGAACATCTTCAGGGACTTCTTGATGACCAGCATGGTCATATATCCCGGGTTCGCCTGGAGGAATGCACCCAGCGCAGCACCGCCGATGATCATCACCTCGAAAGGCTGGATCAACGCAGCAATCTGACCATGGGAAAGTACGTAGCCGCCGAGAACGCTCGCGAAAACGACGATGATGCCGATAATTTTTGCCATAGATAAAAAATACTTACTGAGTCGGGTTCAAGGTCATTGTGCGAGAAGCGGTCGAAACTCTTGTTCTACTTATCGGCATGAGTGCGCCAGACTATAGTCAATTCAGGCGAAAATCCTGTCTGGCGTCTGGCTCGGGCACCACAGCGCAACGGCCAGCATGATGCCACCATTCGACGCCGATCAAAACCTCCCAGCCGTACGGGCCTTGTGAATGCAATCAGAAAAAGCTTCTACGCTCCTCGTTCCGCAGACACTCGACGCTTGGGTCAAGCAGCTCGATGGCATTGCCCTGCCCGTCCCTGCCAACGCTCATGCGAAGGTGCACGCTGCGCTCAACGACAGCCGCCGCTCGTTGCGAGAGATTGCCGACTTCATGCAGGACAGTCCGGCGCTGGTCCTCAGCGTATTGCGCGAAGCGAATTTGAATGCCGGTGGCCTAACCGAACCTGCGGAAAGCCTTGAAGTGGCCTTGAACCGCTTGGGCCTGGCCCGCACCGGCACATTACTGGCGCGCCTGCCCAGCATCGAATTGCAGAACATCCCGGTCGCGTTTCGCCAACTGCAACTCATCAGCCAGCACGCCACGCAACAGGCTTACGGATTGTTCGCCAATCAGCTCGCACGCTTGTGGCAGGACATTCATCTGGGAAGTCTGCTGTTCCTCGCCCCCCTGTGGCCGATGGCATTGGCGCACCCCAAGCTTCTGGAAGAATGGGAGCTGAGGGTCATCCACAAGGGCGAGTGCGCAAAAACTGTCGAAAAATCGTTGTTTGGCGTGCGTCTGGTACAGCTCTGTCAAGCCATGGCCCAGCATTGGCAACTGCCGATCTGGGTGACGCAGGGCTACGATCTGCTGGTCCGCGAGCAGCGCAGTCTGGTGAAGGTGCTGCGTATCGCGCATGAAAATGGTGACCCACTGAAACAGCAACAAGCACTGGACGCCGATCTGCCCTTGCGCCGCTGGCTCAACCAACCCGCCAATACGATTCTGCTGGCCAACGGCCTCGCGCTGTCGGCGCAACAATCCTGGGACACCCCACACAATCTGCGCTGGCAACTGCTGACCAGCCTGTACCTGCAACAGCCTTTCGACGAATTACAGCAACAAGTGCATCAAAACGCCGCCGCCAGCGCACGTCAGCATGCCGCGCCCGGCGTCTGGCATCCGGCTGAAGCGTTGCTGTGGCCATGGGACACGCGCCGGGTCCACAAAGGTTTGCTGCCCGCCCCGCCGCCATCGGCCGAAGCGTTGCAAATCTGGCGCAAGCATTGCGGCGACTTGCTCAAAGAGCCCAGCGCGTTCACCAACGCAATGCACCTGACCACTTGTGCGCGGGATGCGCTGCTCGCCTCTGGCATGAAGCGTACCGTGCTGCTCATGATCGACCGCAAGACCGACACTTTGCGCGTACACCAACTGGCAGGGGTAGACCCGACGTCCGCCGCGCTGCTCATCCCTTATCGTGACAGCACCGTGCTGCAACGCTTGATGGCGCAAGCCACCCAATTGCGCCTGACCGCCAGCAATAACGCACAGTTCTCGGCATTGCTTCCTCCTCAGCTGCGCAGCCTGTTTCCGGGGGAAAACCTGCTGATCCGCTCGTTGGCCAGCAACGGCCGCGTGGTGATGGTGATCATGGCCGATCAGGGTGGCGGGCCATTTTCGGAAGTGACGGTCCAGGCATTCGGAAAAACCGGGCAATGTATCGAGAAAGCTCTGACAACCTTTAGCCAACGCAACGGCTGACGGCTGAGCTACAATTCGCCTCTTTTTTCATGATCTGGAGACGTCACATGTCTGCCTTCTCAAGCTTGCCACTGGTGATCGAGCCTGCAGACCTGCAGGCACGCCTCGGCGCTTCAGAACTGATTCTGGTCGACCTGACCAGCGCCGCCCGTTATGAGGCAGGCCATATCCCCGGCGCCCGCTTCGTCGACCCGAAACGCACTCAACTGGGCCAGCCTCCGGCGCCCGGTCTGCTGCCGACCCAGGCGCAACTGGAAACACTGTTCGGCGAACTCGGCCACAACCCTGACGCGGTCTACGTGGTGTACGACGACGAAGGCGGCGGTTGGGCCGGTCGTTTCATCTGGCTGCTGGACGTCATTGGGCACTCGAAGTATCACTACCTGAATGGTGGCGTGCTGTCTTGGCAAGCCGAAGGCCTGCTGCTCTCTACTGAAGTGCCTGCGCCTGCCGGTGGCCCGGTTGCAATCACGATCCACGACGCCCCCACCGCGACCCGCGAATACCTGCAAAGCCGTCTGGGCGCTGCGGACCTGGCAATCTGGGACGCACGCGGTCCCAGCGAGTATTCGGGTGAAAAAGTCGTCGCAGCCCGAGGAGGGCACATCCCCGGCGCAATCAACTTCGAATGGACGGGCGGCATGGATCAGGCCCGCCAGTTGCGCATCCGCAAAGACATGCCGCAGATACTCGAAAACCTCGGCATCACCCCCGACAAAGAAGTCATCACCCATTGCCAGACTCACCATCGCTCCGGCTTCACCTATCTGGTGGCCAAGGCGCTGGGCTATCCGCGAATCAAGGGCTACGCCGGTTCGTGGGGCGAATGGGGCAATCATCCGGACACGCCGGTCGAGAAATAACGGGTTGCCACGCGACCTGAATTTCCCTTTTTCAAACGCTTAGGAATCCTGATGAAACAGCGTCTGTTTATCCTTTTCCAATACCTGCTGCCTCACCATCTGCTGTCTCGCCTGGCGGGTTGTGTAGCCGAGTGCCGCGTGCGCTGGTTCAAGAATGCATTCACCCAATGGTTCGTGCGCCGCTATCAGGTCGACATGTCTCAGGCGCTGGTGGAGGACGCCACGGCGTACCCGCACTTCAACGACTTCTTCACCCGGGCGCTGAAGCCGGGCGCTCGCCCCCTGGATGAAACACCGGGCGCAATCCTCTGCCCCGCTGACGGCGCCGTGAGCCAGTTGGGCACTATCGACCATGGCCGCATCTTCCAGGCCAAAGGCCACAGCTTCAGCGCGCTGGAACTGCTGGGTGGTGATGCACGCCTGTCCGCGCCGTTCATGGGCGGTGAATTCGCCACCATTTACTTGTCGCCGAAGGACTATCACCGCGTTCACATGCCACTGGCAGGCACGCTGCGTGAAATGGTTTACGTACCAGGGCGTCTGTTCTCAGTGAACCAGACCACCGCTGAAAACGTGCCGGAACTGTTCGCCCGCAACGAGCGCGTGGTCTGCCTGTTCGACACCGAGCGCGGCCCGATGGCCGTTGTGCTGGTGGGCGCAATGATCGTGGCCTCGGTCGAAACCGTCTGGGCCGGTCTGGTGACACCTCCGAAGCGCGAGCTGAAAACCTTCCGTTATGACGAAGCGGCCCGTGCGCCGATTCATCTGGAGAAAGGCGCCGAACTGGGTCGCTTCAAACTGGGCTCGACCGCCATCGTGCTGTTTGGCCCGAATCAGGTGAAATGGGTCGAGGAGCTGTCGGCCGGTTCGCCCACGCAAATGGGTCAACTGCTGGCAACGCCTGTTCAGGCTTGATTTTTGCCTCACAAACTCTGAAACGGTTTATTGGCGGGCCACTCATGTTCAATGAGACCCGCCATTCATCGTCACGAAACCGACGTATCGGCCTCAATACAATGTCACTTTGATATTAATGGCTGCGACACAACGTCGATGCTGGTACAGTCGTCCATCGGTGTTGTAGGAAACTTCGCTTTCAATTGACGTAAACTTGCTCGTTTCGCTGGGTCACCGTGCCACTGCACCGCAGTTTCATGACGCCATCCGGGCCAGTAGTTTGTTGGAGTTTGCCTGTCACATGAGTAACTTAAGCCTCCCTCTGTTGTTGCGCGCCCCTGTGCCGACGCAGTCGAGCCTGTCGTTCTGTGACGCGACGCCAAAAGACCTGAAGCGCTGGATCGCTACCCTGCCTAAAGCCAACCTCGGCGAAATGGCCCGCCAGCTCTATCAGGGCCTGGGCGAGCTGAACCAACTGCGGACGCCCAGCGAAAACCGTCTGCAACTGCTCGAATTGCTGCGCCCGGAAGTGTTTTTCGTGTGCAGGCACTTGGAGCGGCATTTCCTGAATCAATCCGTGGTGCTGGAAGAACGGCCTCGAAAGGTCGCCAACCTGTGTCAGGCGCTGCAAAACCACTTGGCAATTGGCTATAAGCAGATCATCGCCAGAGTGGCCCCCAAATTCAGCCGAGACCGTACAACGCTGCTGGCCACCGCATTGCAACGTGCGCTGCATTGCCTCAATGGTCCGCTCATCCGCGCCAATCAGTTGTACTGCCCGGTACAAGACGGGCTTTGGCTGGAGCTCCACCAGATTTACCAGATCGCGCGACAACATCAGTTGCACGGGATACCGGTGGCCGACAATCAGGCGAACCACACCCGTACCCTGACCGTCGAACAGACCTACATCGTGGCCCTGTTGATGGGGTGCTCGCGCTGCAACCAGATGCGCCAGCACAACATCGGCAAACTGGCCGATGCGCTGGATGCCTGGAGCGCGATGGTCACGCTGCAACAGCCCCTGGACGACTCAAGCCTCTACGCAGTGGCATTCGGCACCGATACGGCGCCGCGTTACACCTCGTTGTTCAATGAGGATCAACGCGCCCACCTGCTAGGTTTCAACCCTCGCCCACTGTCCGCAGCGCTCCAGCGCTACCTCGAAACACCGCCTGACCAGCGCTCGCAGTCCTACCTTCATGTGCCGCCGGGCTTGTCGATCGATGTGCTCCAACATCTGGCTGCTGCGTGGGGAGATGTATCGGAGCGCGCGTTTCAGCGCACTCAGGGCCAAGGCACGCTGACGGTCTGCGTTGGCATGAGCGCGCTGCACTACTTCGTCGGCGGGCAGCGCTGCTTCAGTGACTTGCTGCAAATGCCCGCTGCCACAGTCGGCAAGGTCACCGAATACACGCTGCAGCCGCTGGAACCCGCCAAGCTTGATCCTTGGGGGCAGGCACTGGACGTGCAACGCACTGGCACGTCGAACACGATGTTGCCGTTCGAAGAGATCGAGTACCAGGGCAGCGAAGCCGAAGCCGCCGCAGCCGCCGACGCACAGAAAGGTTTTCCGACTTACAGCTTGAACATCGTCAATCACAGCCCGGGGGGTTACTGCCTTGCGTGGCCAAAGGAAGTGCCTGATCAACTTCAGGCCGGTGAGATGATCGGCATTCAGGATCATGGTCACGGCTGGAGTATTGCGGTCGTGCGCTGGGTGCGTCAGGTGCGCAGCGGCGGTACACAGATGGGGCTGGAACTGATCGCGCCCTTCGCTCAAGCATGTGGCCTGCAATTGCTGCGCGCCGAACAGAGCAGTCAATACCTGCGCGCCCTGTTACTCCCGGAAGTACGAGCCATCGACGTACCCGCGACGGTCCTGGCCCCTCGCTTGCCTTTCGAGGACGGCTGCAAGGTGATGATCAACAACTGCGGTGACGAACGCCGAGCGACCCTCAATGGGCGTAAGGCAACGACAGGAAATTACAACCAGTTCGAATATGAAATCCTTGAAGGGCCGAAGAAAGCCACTGCGCAAGCAGGTCCGGAGCAGGAATTCGATTCGTTGTGGACGGTGTTGTAGCCATTCGGTACTTCGTCGTCTAGCAGCATGGCTTGCCGGCGGTGGCGTATTTGAAATCGCTGCCTCCGGCAAGTCGTGCGACTAAAGAGTCAGCGGCCTTCCCGGTCACGGAAGCCCAGCAGGTACAGCACACCATCGAGGCCCAGCGTCGAAATCGCCTGTTTGGCAGACTGCTTGACCAGTGGCTTGGCGCGGAACGCTACGCCCAGACCGGCAATGGCCAGCATCGGCAGATCGTTCGCGCCATCACCCACGGCGATGGTCTGCTCCAGACTCAAACCTTCCTTCTCTGCCAGCTCACGCAGCAGATCGGCCTTGCGTTGAGCATCGACGATCGGCTCTACAGCAACGCCGGTGCACTTGCCGTCGACCACTTCCAGTTCGTTGGCGAAGACATAATCGATGCCCAGTTTTGCCTGCAACTGTCGGGCGAAGTATGTAAAGCCACCGGACAGAATCGCGGTCTTGTAGCCCAGACGCTTGAGTTCGGCAAACAGCGTTTCCGCGCCTTCGGTCAAGCGCAACGCCGCACCAATCTCGTCCAGCACCTTGATGTCCAGGCCCTTGAGCAGCGCCAGGCGCTCCTTGAAGCTGGCGCGAAAATCCAGCTCGCCGCGCATTGCACGCTCGGTGATTTCCGAAACACGATCACCTACACCATGAGCCTTGGCCAGTTCGTCGATGACCTCTGCTTCAATCAGCGTCGAGTCCATGTCGAACACGGCCAGACGGCGATTGCGGCGGAACACCGAATCCTGCTGAAACGCGATGTCGACATTCAGTTCCTGAGCCACGTGCAGGAACTCGGCGCGCATCTGCTGCGCATCGGCAGGTTCGCCGCGAACGGAAAACTCGATGCAGCCCTTGGCCTTTTCAGTCGGCATGTTCAGCGGAATGCGCCCGGACAGACGATCGATGCGGTCAATGTTCAAACCGTATTTGGCCGTAATCGCACTCACGGTCTGCAACTGCTCGGCCGTGACCTTGCGGGTCAGCAGCGTCACAATGTGCCGGTCCTTGCCCTGATCGTCGACCCAATGCTGGTAATCGTCTTCGCTGACTTGGGTGAATAACACTTGCAGGCCCAGTTCGTCGGCCTTCAGTTGCACCCGATCCAGGACCGTCGAGCCGCTTTCGGTGTCCGGAATCTGCACCAGAATGCCGAATGACAGGGTGTCGTGAATCACGGCCTGACCAATATCCAGAACATCGGCGCCACCTTGAGCCAGAACACCGGTAATGGCTGCCGTCAGACCCGGGCTGTCTTCGCCGGTAATGTTAATCAGGACAATTTCGCGCAAGGCGCACCCCCGCTGTGGAAAAAAAGCGCATTCTACGCACTTTCAGTGACCGCCGGGCACAGTGAGCGCTTTGCCGCATCTGGGTCGCTCGCTATACTGCGCCCCAACTTCTCCAAGAGAGCCGTGCTCAGTGAACCGGCCCACGCCAGTAAAAACCGATAATTTCTTCTTGCTGATCTTCCGGGCATTGCGTCATCGACGCGTACCGATTGCTTTGCGCATCGCCAGCCACAACGTGATCCTCGTCGCGCTGGCGTTGGTGATCTACGCCTGCGTGATGGGTTTGCAGTTCAAGCAAGCCATGCACGAGCAGGCCGACGCGCTGGGCCAGGCCCTGACCACGCAAACCGCGACCTCCGCCACCGAACTGCTGGTGTCCAACGACATCCTCAGCCTCAACGTGCTGCTCGGCAATCTGGTGAAGAACCCGCTGGTCGCCCACGCGGCGATTTACAGCGTGGACAACCGTATTCTCGCCGAAGCGGGTCAGCGCCCGAAGAACGGCCTGCTCGGCCAGACGGAAGGCCTCTACGAAACCAAAGTCACGTTCCAGGACGTGGTCGCCGGTACGTTGCGTATCAGCCTGGACATGAGCCAGTTCCAGCAGCCACTGACCATCAGCCTGCAAAGCATGGGCATCCTGGCAGGCATTCTGCTGGCGCTCTCGCTGGCGTTGAGCCTGCGTCTGGGGCGACATATTTCCACGCCGATGCTGCAACTGCGCATGTGGCTGCGCTACATCGACCCCTACACCCCGGCCACCGACCGCCAGGATGAAATCGGCGATCTGGCTCGCCAGCTCAAGGCGTCCTATGCGCCGCCAGAGCCGGAACCGGCACCCATTCCCGAGCCTGAGCACATCGACGACGAAGACGACATTTCGCCTGAGTTCGACGCCAGCGATCTGAACGACCCTGATTTCGACGACTCGCCGAAGCCCCGTGCCACCGCCATACCGGCGCGCCGTATCTTGGCCGAGGAAGATGAGGACGACGAAGACCCGTTCGCCGACCTCCGCGACGAAACGCCTGTTACCCAGAAACCTGCATCGCGCCCTATTTTGCCGGTGGTGCCTTCGCAGCCCCAGTACAGCGCTGTATTGGCTGTGCAACTGGGTTCTCAGGAACAACTGCGCCGCCTGCCCCGCGCTCGTCTGACCGAATTGCTGGAGCGCTATCGCGACTGCATCGATCAGGCGGCTTCGTTGTACGACAGCGAGCTGCACACCCTGAACGATGGCAGTTCTCTCATGGTGTTCAGCACGCAGGACAGCGGTGACGACTACCTGACCAACGCCATCTGCTGCGGCGAGTTGCTGCGCGCGCTGAGCCACGCCTTGCAGATCGAAGTGGCGGACAGCGGCATCACCCTGCAATTGCAGTTGGGCCTGACGCTGGGCGAAGGTCTGCACGGCATGAACCAGATCGATCTGCTGCTGACCGAAACCGCGCAAGACGCACTGGCCCTGTCGCAACACAGCCGCAATTTGCTGCTGGTGGAGCGCAAGATCAGCGAAGACCACACCATTCGCCAGCGCGCACGCATCCGCCCGATTGCAAGCCCCGAAGGCGCGAGCTGTGTGGAACGCCTGATGGAGCCATACCCATCGATGCTGGAACGCCAGTTGGCACGTATGCATGAGGCGCGTAAGGTCTGAGCCCCAAGCCTGAGATCGCCCGCGACCTGCTCTTGATTCTGGCCGGAGGCCGTAGGAGCGCTGCTTGCTCGCGATCTGCCGGGCACCGGCAGTAAACGCTGTTTAAGAGGGTTGCCTGACACTACCCAGCGCCTGATTTTGCTGCCGCTTGGCGCCAGATCGCGAGCAAGCTGCGCGCCTACGCCCTCCGGGCAGAATCAGAAGACACTGCCCACAAAAAAGCCCGCATCGCTGCGGGCTTTTTTGTTTGCGCTGAACTCAGAAGCGGAACACTTCCAGATCGGTGCGAATCGGAGAGGCCATCGGGATCTTTGGCTTGTCCTGATCGACACGGGTCTTGGCCGGCTGCGCGGCCTTTTTCGGTTCATCAGCGACCAACGGCTGACTGGCGACAGGCTTGACCGCAACGCTCAACTGCTCGGCAAGGCGCTGCAACAGCACGCCCTGAGCCTTGACCTGAGCAGCAGAAGTGCCTGCATGGGGTTCTTCAAGGTGAATCAGCTTGCTGTCGCGTACGGTGCCACGACGGTCCAGCAGGCGCCATTGTGCATCGAGCACCGCAGGCTGATTCTCACCGGAATCCAGACGGGTGATCGACAGCACCACCTGCACGTCCGGAGTGAAATTGGCCGCCGCAGGCGCCATGACCACGCGCTGGCTGTCCAGCTTCCACGCCAGTTGGCGCAGCAGCAGTTGATCGATGTCCGAAGACAGGCTGCCCGCCCAACGCCCGTCGGTCGATGCCGTCAGGCTGCCGTCGGGTTGGCGTTGCAATAATGTTTCCCGTTGCAGGTAATCAGCAACGGAAACCGGCCCCAGCAAAACCGCGACGCCAGCACTTTGTTTAGGTTGTCCTGGATCGCCACTGTCCAGTTGATAAAGCGATTGAGGCTGATGAACGCTACATCCGGCCAAACCCAGAACGCCGGTCAATAACAGAACAAAAGGAACGCGTAAAAAATTCATCATTCCGTCCAGGTGAGCGAATACGACGCGCCCACAATTCAAATAACTCGTAGAAACATGAAAGCGCTGGGCCATGCCAGCGCCAAACGACGTCATATCATCCGTGAATATGCGCTGTGACTCCAGCGATTCTGCGTCGATCTTCGTGACAAACCGAAGATCGATCACTGAAAACACCGCTTTACGTAGCGCTTTCCACTAACAGCGCATCCACGCGCTGGAAACCCCGGGGCAGCTTATTGCCACGACGCCCACGCTCACCTTTGTAGTGCTCGAGGTCGTCCGGTTTCAGAGACAGGGTACGCTTGCCCGCCTGAAGCACCAAGGTGGCGCCGTCGGGAATCACCGCCAGATCGGTCACGTATTCTTCACGGCTGGCCACACGCTCGCCCGGAATACCGATGATCTTGTTGCCCTTGCCTTTGCCCAGTTGCGGCAAGTCGCTGATTTTGAACACCAACAAGCGGCCTTCGGTGGTCACGGCGGCCAGCCAGTTTTGCTCGCGATCCGGGACCGGGCGCGGCAGGATGACTTTCGCGCCCGCTGGCAGGCTCAGCAATGCCTTGCCCGCCTTGTTCTTGGCTTGCAGGTCTTCACCCTTCACCACGAAGCCATAACCGGCGTCAGAGGCGATGACGTAAAGCGCTTCATCGTCCGGCAGCAGCACACATTCGAACGTCGCAGCAGGCGGTGGCGTCAGACGACCGGTCAGCGGGTCGCCCTGCCCACGAGCCGACGGAAGGCTATGTGCGGCGAGCGAATAACTGCGTCCGGTGGAGTCGATGAACACCGCAAACTGATTCGAACGCCCCGCCGCCGCCGCCTTGAAGCCGTCTCCGGCTTTATAGGAAAGACCTGTGGCGTCGATGTCATGGCCTTTGGCGCATCGTACCCAGCCCTTTTCCGACAGGACAACGGTGACTGGCTCGGTCGGCATCAGCTCGTTTTCAGACAGAGCCTTGGCTTCGGCGCGCTCGACAATCGGCGAACGACGCTCGTCGCCGTAGGTTTCGGCATCCTTGATCAGCTCGCTGCGCACCAGTTTGCGCAGTTTTGCGTCGCTGCCCAGCAGGGCCAGCAGTTTGGCTTGCTCTTTCAGCAGTTCGTCCTGCTCGCCGCGCAGCTTCATCTCTTCCAGACGCGCCAATTGACGCAGACGGGTGTCGAGGATGTAGTCCGCCTGGATTTCCGACAGCTCGAAACGGGCGATCAGGTCGGCCTTCGGGTGATCCGAGGTCCGGATGATGTGAATCACTTCGTCCAGGTTGAGGTAAGCGGTGAGCAAACCTTCCAACAGGTGCAGGCGCTTCTCGACCTTGTCCAGACGGAATTGCAAGCGGCGGCGCACGGTGGTGATCCGGAACTGCAACCATTCGGCCAGCAACGCTTTTAGGTTCTTGAGCTGCGGCTTGCCGTCCAGACCGATGATATTGATGTTCACCCGATAGCTGGATTCCAGCTCGGTGGTGGCGAACAGATGCTGCATCAGCTCATCAGCGTCCACGCGGTTGGAGCGCGGAATGATCACGATGCGGCAGGGGTTTTCATGGTCCGACTCGTCGCGCAGGTCGGCGACCATCGGCAATTTCTTGGCCTGCATCTGTGCGGCGATCTGCTCCAGCACCTTGGCACCGGAGACCTGATGAGGCAGCGCAGTGACCACGACGTCGCCATCTTCCACGCGATAGACCGCGCGCATGCGTACCGAACCACGACCGCTTTCGTAGATTTTCAGCAGGTCGGCGCGTGGGGTGATGATCTCGGCTTCGGTCGGGTAATCCGGGCCTTGCACGAATTTACACAGGTCTTCAGTCGTAGCCTTGGGGTCGTCGAGTAAGTGCACACAGGCATTGGCGACTTCCCGCAGATTATGTGGCGGCACATCGGTGGCCATGCCTACGGCAATACCGGTGGTGCCGTTGAGCAGGATGTTCGGCAGGCGCGCAGGCAGTACGGCGGGCTCATCCAGCGTACCGTCGAAGTTCGGCACCCAGTCCGCCGTGCCCTGGCCCAGCTCGCTAAGCAGCACTTCGGAATAACGCGACAGGCGCGCTTCGGTGTAACGCATGGCGGCGAACGACTTGGGATCGTCCGGCGCACCCCAGTTACCCTGGCCGTCCACCAGCGTGTAGCGATAGCTGAAGGGCTGCGCCATCAGCACCATCGCTTCATAGCAGGCCGAGTCGCCGTGGGGGTGGAACTTACCGAGCACGTCACCGACGGTACGCGCCGATTTTTTGTGCTTGGCGTCTGCATCCAGGCCCAACTCGCTCATCGCGTAGACGATGCGGCGTTGTACAGGCTTCAGACCGTCGCCAATGTGCGGCAAGGCCCGGTCCATGATCACGTACATGGAGTAGTTGAGATAGGCCTGTTCGGTGAAGTCAGCCAGTGAGCGGCGTTCTACGCCATCTAGGCTGAGGTCAAGGGAGTCGCTCATGCGGGCCTCATCATTTTGTCGTCTGGCGCAGCAGCAAGGTGCCGCCGCGCTGGGTGAATTCGAGTTGTTTGACGGCGCTCATGCCCAGCAGCACCTGATCACCGTCCAGACCGGGCACCACCAGGGCGCGCACATTGTCCAGAACGATGTCGCCGATCTGTAGCCGTTTCAGCGTCGTGCGGAAGGCTTCGGTCCGGCCATTGGCCGTACTGACGTCCACGCGAGCGCCGCGCTCAAGTCGCAGTGTCTGTGCGACGCTTTCGGGAATCGCAACGTTGGTCGCGCCCGTATCGAGCATGAATTCGACGGGACGTGCATTGATCTGCCCCGTCATGACGAAGTGCCCCTGGCGATTGCTCACCAGTTGCACCTCGACATAGCCATCACCGTGTTGCGAAGTGACAGCGGTATTCGGATTTTCCTGACGCTGCTCCCATTCGCCGAAAAAACGCGTCGCCAAAAACAGCGCCGCAGCCCAGACGATGATCAACATCAGACGCCCGGCGCGCTTGCCGGGAGGTGCCTGCGTCAAGGCTTGCCACTCCAGCCACCTTCGGGCGCGGCAAAGCGCCAGACGATGGGCCGTTTTTCGCCATCGGCGCGAGCGCCGAAGTTGTTGTCGGTGCCCACCCACGCGCCGGTGTCATCGACGATCAGCGCTTCGGTCAGACCGTATTTCTGGTCATACAGCCGATTGGGCTGCAAGGCCTCTTTGGCGAACGACCAGCAGGTCTCCAGTTTCCCGGTTTCCAGCGTACGACGGCAGATGCGGTAAGCCGCACGCTCAAGGCTGTAGAGTTTGCCCTTGTACAGCGAGATGTCGGAAAAATCCTTGGCAACGGATCTGCCCCCCAGTTGCGGCGGCAATACGTCGTTACCGGACTCGACCCGCAATATGCAGCTCGCACCGCAGGCCCAACCGTCCTTGCCCAGCGTCGCGGTCAGCAACCCACGCTTCTCGCGCTCGGCCGCCAGCCAGATCTGGTCACCCGCCGGGCTGATGGCGATGCCTTCGAAAATGGCATTGAAATGCTGCAACATCCCCGCCGCCTGGGCTTCCTGCACCAGCTTTTTCGGCAGTTCGAGCCAAGTGGGTTTACCGTTCACCGGAACTTTCAGCACCGTGGCATAGCCTTCGCTGACCAGATAGCGATTGCCTGCCGCGTCACAGCTCACACCCTCGTAATCCAGATCGCCGCCACGAATCAAAGCCGCTGCCTTGGCCATGCCACGCAGCGTCGAGGACAGCCCGCTGTCCGGAATCGGCGGAATCTCCAACACCTGCGCCCGCGCTTTCCAAACTGTGGATGACGTGTCGAGGCTGTACAGCAACGTATCGTCGCGGTCGGAGATCGTCCACAGCGTGCCGTTGCAGGACGCCAGACCCGAGAGGTTACCGCCGACCATGTCGTCGACGGGATGCTCGGACAGCAGCTTCAACTCCGGCAGCGGCTTCTGCTCAACCGGCTGCGCGGCAAGGACGGGCATGGCGGCCAGCAACAGGGCCGCCAGCCACCCTCGCGTCAAACCAGCACCTCGGCCAGGTTGCCTTTGGATTCCAGCCAGTTCTTGCGGTCGCTTGCGCGTTTTTTCGCCAACAGCATGTCCATGATCTCCGAGGTCTCTTCGAAGTTGTCCAGCGTCAGTTGCACCAGACGGCGAGTGTTCGGGTCCATGGTGGTTTCACGAAGCTGCGGCGGATTCATCTCGCCCAAGCCTTTGAATCGCGTCACTTGCGGTTTGCCGCGTTTCTTCTCGGCGACCAGACGGTCGAGAATCCCGTCGCGCTCGGCTTCATCGAGGGCGTAATAAATGTCCTTGCCCAAGTCGATGCGGTACAGCGGCGGCATCGCCACGTAGACGTGACCGGCATCGACCAGCGGGCGGAAGTGCTGAACGAACAGCGCGCACAGTAGCGTGGCGATGTGCAGGCCGTCAGAGTCGGCATCGGCGAGGATGCAAATCTTGCCGTAGCGCAATTGGCTCATGTCCGCCGCGCCCGGATCGACGCCGATGGCGACGGCGATGTTGTGCACTTCCTGGCTGGCAAGCACTTCGCCGCCGTCCACTTCCCACGTGTTCAGGATCTTGCCGCGCAACGGCAGGATGGCCTGAAATTCCTTGTCTCGTGCTTGCTTGGCCGAACCGCCCGCAGAATCACCCTCGACCAGAAACAGCTCGGCGCGCATCGGGTCCTGGCCCGCACAATCGGCCAGTTTGCCCGGCAATGCCGGACCTTGAGTGATGCGCTTGCGCTCGACCTTCTTGCTCGCTTTCAGACGACGGCCTGCGTTGCTGATGGCCAGTTCAGCCAGTTGCATGCCCACTTCGGGGTGCGCGTTGAGCCACAGGCTGAACGCATCCTTGACCACGCCAGACACGAATGCCGCTGCTTCGCGGGACGACAGGCGCTCCTTGGTCTGGCCGGAGAATTGCGGCTCCTGCATCTTCATCGACAGCACGAACGCGATGCGCTCCCAGACGTCTTCCGGGGCCAGTTTCACACCGCGTGGCAGCAAGTTGCGGAACTCGCAGAACTCGCGCATGGCATCGAGCAAGCCCTGGCGCAGACCGTTGACGTGGGTGCCGCCCTGCGCAGTCGGGATCAGGTTGACGTAGCTTTCCTGAACACTGTCGCCGCCTTCCGGCAACCACAAAAGCGCCCAGTCCACAGCTTCCTTGTTACCGGCGAAGGCGCCGCAGAACGGCTCTTCCGGCAGGCGCAGGAAATCGCTGACAGAATCCTGCAAATACGAACGCAGGCCATCTTCGTAATGCCACTCGACCTTCTCGCCCGTGCTCTTGTCTTCAAAACTGACGGTCAGGCCCGGGCAGAGAACGGCCTTGGCCTTGAGTACATGTTTGAGGCGGCTGACAGAGAATTTGGGGCTGTCGAAATACTTCGGATCCGGCGCGAAGAACACGCTGGTGCCGGTGTTGCGCTTGCCCACGGTGCCGATGACCGACAGTTCGCTGGCCTTGAAGCCGTCAGCGAAGGTCATTTCGTATTCGTTGCCATCACGCTTGACCCGCACCCGCACTTGGGTGGAGAGCGCGTTGACCACGGAAATCCCCACGCCGTGCAGGCCGCCGGAGAACTGGTAGTTCTTGTTGGAGAATTTGCCGCCCGCGTGGAGCTTGGTCAGGATCAGCTCAACGCCCGACACGCCCTCTTCAGGGTGGATGTCAACCGGCATGCCGCGACCGTCGTCGGCGACCTCCAGCGAGTTGTCAGCGTGTAGGATGACCTGCACCGACTTGGCGTGACCGGCAAGGGCCTCGTCGACGCTGTTGTCGATGACTTCCTGCGCCAAGTGGTTCGGCCGAGTGGTGTCGGTGTACATGCCCGGCCGTTTGCGGACAGGGTCGAGGCCCGAGAGGACTTCGATGGCGTCTGCGTTATAAGAGCTAGCGCTGGGATTGGCCATGGGGTCTCGTCATCAAGTCGTTCATGAAATGTCGGAGTGCTGCTTATCTTTTCAAGCGTGGTCTACAAATATGTTTCAACTGGCGCCTCTGTCCGCACGCTTGGCTTACAGCGCTGCCAGATCGATGGCCTGCAACAATTCCGGGGCAAAGCCTGCAATGCTCAACAGGGCCGGCATTTTCTGCGCGAAGCCCTGGAAGCTGTGATCGCCGCCCGCTTCGATGCGCAAGGCGCAAGCCCGGTAAAAACCCTGAGCGCGTCGATAATCCAGCGTCTCGTCACCGGTTTGCAACCACACCTGAATGCGCTGCGGGTCCTGCGGTGCAGGCACTTCCAGCTCAGCCAGCGCGTCCACGTGGTCGTGGGTCAGTTCCCACGTCTCGCCGGTGTAGAGGTTGGTCTGGGTGCCGAGAAAGCCGTCGAACAACTGATGCGGGTTCACCGCCGGGTTGATCAGCACGGCCTTGAGGCCATGGCGTTCAGCCAAGTGAGTCGCATAGTAGCCGCCGAGCGAGCTGCCGACCAGTAATGGCCGCCCGCCCAGTTCTTCGATTGCCGCTTCCAGTTGCGCAATGGCCTGACGCGGGTGGTGATGCAACTCTGGAACCCGCAGTCGCTCGCCGAGACCCAACTTTTTCATTAACGCAGTCAGTTGAGTGGCCTTTTTCGACATCGCCGAGCTGTTCAGGCCATGGATATAAAGAAGCGTCGAATGGTCTTGGTTCATGCGTTTGCCTCAAAAAACCGCCAGTCGCTATGCCTCTCAGGGCAGCGAGATTCAAAACCACGCAGTTTACAGAGACAACGGCGTGAAGACTCACGTGATGAGCATTTGCGACGAACTCAGGACATTCCTTTCAGTATCCGGCGCCACTCAGATCGACTTCGAACAAATCCGGTGCGATGCGAGATACCCCGGTTTCGATCTGGCCATCGTCATGCAGGCGCAACCAGCGATAGCCCGGCGCCAGAGAGTCGAGGCCGAAATCCACGCTGTTGGGCGCGAACTGAATGCAGGTGGAGGGCGAGGCCATCAAGCGCACACCATGGCGTGGCTGATCGAACTCCTGATGCACGTGCCCCCAGAGCAACGCACGGGTCTGCGGGAAACGTTCAAGCACCGAAAACAGCGCCTCTGGATTGCGCAGCCCAATCGGCTCCATCCACGCTGCCCCAATCGGCACCGGGTGGTGATGGAGGCACACCAGGTGATGGCGATCCGGCGCCTCGCTCAGCGCCTGCGCGAGCACTTGCAGTTGTTTGTCTTCCAGATAGCCGGGGACCGAGCCTGACACTGACGAATCCAGCATGGTGATTCGCCAATTGCCGACGTCGGTGACAGGGTCAAGCAGATCGCTTTGCTGAGCTGCAATCGCCATCTCCCGCGTCTCGTCGTGGTTGCCCGGCAGCCAGCGTTTCGGCGCCTTGAGCCGGTCGCTCGACTCGCGAAAGGCCTGATAAGACTCAACGGTGCCGTCCTGCGAAAGGTCCCCGGTCGCCAGCACCAGGTCAATGTCCGGTTGCTCAGCCAGCACCAGATCGACCACGGCGTTGAGGCTGTCACGGGTAGTCATGCCCAGCAACGAGCCGTCCGCCTCGGCGAACAGATGACTGTCGGACAGTTGCACGACCAACACAGAGGACGGATGTGAGGATGCGCTCAGCAATGGCCATCTCCTTGAGCAGATATGGCCGGATTATGGTGTCTGATTGTGACGACGGCAAACCCGCAGACGCGTGGCAGTTCTCATTTGCACAATAGAACCATCGAAGAAGACCAATCCCTGTAGGAGTGAGCTTGCTCGCGATAGCTGTCCACCTGTCGCAATGAGAGTGACTGATAGCCCGCTATCGCGAGCAAGCTCACTCCTACAGGGGATCAGGACGGTTTGAAATCAACGAACCGCTTCGAACTCATGCCCGCATGCCAGGCAATGGCTCAGCCACTCGCCAAGGAACAGGTTCAACTGCGCCTTTTCATCCGGCTGGTGCATGGCTTCGTTGGGATACGGGTAGATGCCACGGAAACGTCGCGCATGTTCGGCGCCGATGACTTCGGCCATGCGGGCGTCGTGGTAGACCTGCACTTCCAGCACCGGCACCGGCAGCCAAGGCAGGCTGTGTTCCTGACGCACTTGCAGCGTGGTGGTGTACGGGCAGTCGAGCAGCACTTCGACGGCCAGCACGCCGAGCATTTGATCGCCTTGGGTGACAGCCACTCGGCGAGAACGTTGCCCACTGCCCTGACGCATGTCCGGCAGCAGACGCATCAAGCGCGCGTAGTTCGCCTCACAGGCTGCTTGCAGCCCGGCGAGGTCGACACGGTAGCGCTCGCGCAGAAGATTCACGACCAAAGCCCCCTGATTTCGGCACGGTTCAGTGCCAGCCATTGTATTGCGATGATAGTTGCCGCGTTGACGATGCGTCCGTCTTTCACTGCCTGAAAGGCCTCGTCGAACGACCAGACCGACACACGGATATCTTCGGCCTCCTCTTCCAGCCCGTGCAGCCCACCCGCCCCCTCGCTTTCGCATTTGCCCAGGTACAAGTGCACGAACTCGTTACTGCCACCGGGCGACGGAAAGTATTTGGTGATGGGCCAGAGCGATTCGAAGACAAGCCCAGCTTCCTCTTCTCCTTCGCGGTGAGCAACCTCTTCCGGCTGTTCTTTTTTATCGATGAGCCCTGCGACCATCTCGATCAGCCACGGGTTGGGATGCTTGCCGACCACACCAACGCGAAACTGCTCGATCAGCACCACTTCATCGCGCTTGGCGTCATAGGGCAGTACACACACGGCATCGTGACGCACGAACAGTTCGCGCTTGATTTCCGGCCCCATCCCGCCATCGAACAGTTCATGCCGCAGGTGCAGGCGATCCAGTTGGTAGAAACCCTTGAAGCAGGTTTCACGGTGGGTGATCTCATGCTTCGTGGGTGTCGATTTAGCGCTGTCGGTCATGGGTTTTCTCACTGCTAAGCACGGAAGACTTCGCGCCATCCTAACGTGGAGTTGCACGGGATGCAGCCCTCATCGTTGGCAAATCCGGCACTGAGGGTAGACGACCGGACGGGAAAGGCCCTCTAATCCGCCCAGTGGCGAACTGATTGCGCCCCATGCAGTCAAAGCCCGTTGCCGTTACCCCTCCGGGGTGGCCTTTTATGGCCCTAATCTGCCAACGCCAAGGATCACCATGTCGTTTCTGAAGATCTCTTCAATTGCCTGTCTGGCCCTGATTCTGGGTGCCTGTCAGAGTTATTTCGAACCCAACATGCGCAAGCCGCTGACCGTTCAGCGCGACGCTTCCGAATTGGTCAAACCTGGCTGCACGGCCACCGATTGCCCGTTGGTGAACATCGACACCGTGCATTTCCCAGACGAGCCAAAACTCGATGAAATCGTTCAGCGCACATTGCTGGGCCTGACCCGCAGCGATTCCGATGGCCCAGTGCCGCCGTCGATCAAAGCCTATCAGGAGCGGTTCCTTGCCAATGCCCCTGCGCGCAATGCCAGCTATTTGCAGGCCAAGGTACGGGAGCAGCATGACGGCATCGTGGTGGTCGAGCTGTCGAGCTATCTGGACACCGGTGGCGCCCATGGCAATCCAGGCCGTGCGTTCATCAATTATTCCCGTCAGCAACAGCGCGTCCTGACCCTCAACGACATGCTGGTGCCGGGCCAGGAAGCGGCGTTCTGGGCGAAAGCAGAACTGGCACATCAGGCGTGGCAAGTCAGCACCAAGCTGGACAAGGACGCCGAGTTCCAGAAGATGTGGCCATTCAAACGCACTTCCAACGTCGCCCTGACGTACGGTGCCGTGATCCTGAAGTACCCGGTCACCACCATCGCCCCGTACGCCATGGGCCACATCGAGCTGAAGATTCCTTACCCTCAGCTCAACGGCATCATCAAGCCGGAACTGTTCCCCGGCCGGAGCTGATCGCCTTACTCAAGATCAGTTGCAGCACGCCAGCCACGATCAGGGCTGGCAGTGTTGCACCCACATCCGGGTACAGATTGGCCAGCGTGTGGTAAGTCGCGATGCCGCCCGCCCACGCCAGCAGCGTCATCCAGCGCAAGCCCACCGTCGCGGCGACATGACTGCGACGACGCAGGATGAAGTGATCCACCAGCACCACGCCGAACAGCGGCGCGAACACCGAGCCGATCAGCAACAGGAAATTCTGGTATTGCGCCAAGGGTGCAAAGCAGGCAATCAGCGTGCAGATGACGCCGATGGCCAGCGCCAGATGCTCGACCTTGACCTTCAACAGAATCCCGCTTGAGACCGCGGCCGAATGAATGTCGGCGAAGGCGTTTTCGGACTCGTCGAGCAAGATCAGCAGCAGTGGAATGCCCATCCCCGCCCCGGCCAGCGCCAACAACAGCGCATTGGCTTCACCGCTCGGCGCAAACGCCAGTGTGTAGGCAACGCCCAAGGTCATCAGCCAGAAGTTACCGATGAAGAAGCCCAGCACCGTGCCACCGAACACACCGGTTGCGCGTTTGCCGAAGCGCGAGTAGTCGGCAATCAGTGGCAGCCATGACAGCGGCATGGCAATCGCGATGTCAAAACCCACCGCGAACGGCATCGAGCCATCTCCGGCGCGAGCCCAGAGTGCCGCCAGATCAGCCTTGGCGAACAGGTTCCAGGTCAGCCAGGCGCACGCCGCCAACAGCAACCAGATGCCCCATTTGCGCAGGATCTGCCGAACGAAGGTCAGGGGGCCGCTGACGGCCAGGAGGGTTGCCAGCCCCCCGAACAACAGCGTCCACAGCAGGGGACTTGTCCACAGGCTGTTTTCGGAGAATGCACCGGCCGCGAGCAGGCTGGCTGCATCACGCATGACGATGATTTCAAACGAGCCCCAGCCCACCAGTTGCAACAGGTTGAGAACCGCCGGAACTGCCGCACCCTGGGCGCCGAGGCTGAGCTTGAGTGCAGCCATGGACGACAGGCCGGTGTCGCTGCCGATCACACCGACGGCAGCGAGCAGCAGAACGCCAACCAAGGTGCCAAGGAAGATCGCCAGCATCGACCCTGACAAGCCCAGCCCCGGCGCCAGCAAGGCCCCGGTTTGCAGGACCATCAGGCCGATGCCAAGAGAAAACCACAGGGAAAACAGATCGCGCCCGCCGAAGACCCGCTTGGAAGCGGGGACGGGGATGCCGGGGGAATAGGTGCCGGGTGTGTTCACAGTGTGTGATCTCAGAGGAGCATTGTTATTGGGTTTGGTGATCGTTCCCACGCTCTGCGTGGGAACGATCAATCAAGATCGGTCAGACCTTTTTGTAGAGCTGGCTGCCTTCCTGCTTGAACCGCTCAGCCTGCTCGCGCATGCCTTCAGCGACCGAAATATCCACCGCGTCGATCTTCTGGTTGGCCGCGTATTCACGGACTTCCTGGGTGATCTTCATCGAGCAGAATTTCGGGCCGCACATGGAGCAGAAGTGCGCGACCTTGGCCGAGTCCTTCGGCAGGGTTTCGTCGTGGAACGAGCGCGCGGTGTCCGGGTCCAGACCGAGGTTGAACTGGTCTTCCCAGCGGAATTCGAAACGCGCCTTGCTCAAGGCGTTGTCGCGGATCTGCGCACCCGGATGGCCTTTGGCGAGGTCGGCGGCGTGGGCAGCGATCTTGTAAGTAATGATCCCGGTCTTCACGTCGTCTTTGTTGGGCAGGCCCAAGTGCTCTTTCGGCGTGACGTAGCAGAGCATCGCGCAACCGAACCAGCCAATCATCGCAGCGCCGATGCCCGAGGTGATGTGGTCGTAACCTGGCGCGATGTCAGTGGTCAGCGGGCCGAGAGTATAGAACGGCGCCTCGTCGCAGCATTCAAGCTGCTTGTCCATGTTCTCTTTGATCAACTGCATCGGCACGTGGCCGGGCCCTTCGATCATGCACTGCACGTCGTGCTTCCAGGCGATCTTGGTCAACTCGCCCAGAGTTTCCAGCTCACCGAATTGCGCTTCGTCGTTGGCGTCGGCAATCGAGCCCGGACGCAGGCCGTCGCCCAGCGAGAAACTGACGTCGTAGGCCTTCATGATTTCGCAGATTTCGTCGAAGTGGGTGTAGAGGAAGTTTTCCTTGTGGTGCGCCAGGCACCACTTGGCCATGATCGAACCGCCACGGGAAACGATCCCGGTCACACGTTTGGCCGTCAGCGGCACGTAACGCAGCAACACGCCCGCGTGGATGGTGAAGTAGTCGACGCCCTGTTCGGCCTGTTCGATCAGCGTGTCGCGGAACAGCTCCCAGGTCAGGTCTTCGGCGACGCCGTTCACTTTTTCCAGCGCCTGATAGATCGGCACGGTGCCAATCGGAACCGGCGAGTTGCGGATGATCCACTCGCGGGTTTCGTGAATGTGCTTGCCGGTGGACAGGTCCATCACGGTGTCCGAACCCCAGCGAATGCCCCACGTCAGTTTCGCCACTTCTTCTTCGATGGACGAACCCAACGCGCTGTTACCGATGTTGCCGTTGATCTTCACCAGGAAGTTACGGCCAATGATCATCGGTTCCAGTTCGACGTGGTTGATGTTGGCCGGAATGATCGCGCGGCCACGGGCGATTTCTTCGCGCACGAACTCGGGGGTGATTTCTTTCGGAATGCTCGCGCCGAAGCTGTGACCGTCGTGTTGCTGCTTCAACAGGCCAGCGGCGCGGGCCTCTTGCAGCTTCATGTTTTCGCGGATGGCGACATATTCCATCTCGGCAGTGATGATGCCTTTGCGCGCGTAATGCATCTGGCTGACGTTGGCCCCGGCCTTGGCGCGACGTGGGTTGCGCACGTGGGCAAAGCGCAGTTTGGTCAGCTCGGCATCGGCCAGGCGCTGTTGGCCGAAGTCCGAACTCAAGCCATCGAGACGCTCGGTGTCGCCACGGTCATCGATCCACGCCGAGCGCACATCGCCCAGGCCTTTGCGCACATCGATAATGACGTTGGGGTCGGTGTAGGGACCGGACGTGTCGTAGACACAGACCGGCGCATTGATTTCGCCACCGAAGTCAGTCGGCGTGACATCCAGGCTGATTTCACGCATGGGCACGCGGATGTCCGGGCGCGAGCCCTGAACGTAGATTTTCTGCGAGCGGGTGAACGGTTGAACCGACCCCGAATCGACCTGGGCGGACTCACTCAGATTGGTGCTTTTTAGTGTTGTACTCATCACTGGCTCTCCAGACATCATCCTGCAACGGATTGAATTGTCGGAGCTTGAGCCTGATTCGAACGGACGGAGGCACCCTGAGAAATCAAACGGATGCTGAGAATCGAAAAACGAGGACTGTTCACAAAATGAACAAACACGACCCCGGACGACACTCAAGAGGACTCGCCGGGAGACGAGAAATCTTGTTCCCTACGCAGGCGCTAACCTGATCAGGTTCAACGGGATCCGGATTATCCGATCTCAGCCTCACAGCAAGGCACCCCGACAAGAACGGCATCAGTCTAGACGCGACCACCTGCTAACGCCAAGCGCGGATTTCAAACGCTCGTTAAATGGCAGGTATGCCCGATTGTTGTCGACAACGTGCGGAACTACACTCGCTACGCGGCGCCAAATGCCGTCTGCTGTCGTTTTGACGGCATCGCGTTAACGAAAACAACTACCAGGGACTGTTTATGCTGCGCAAACTTTCATTGGCGATTGCCGTGTCATGTGCCTCGAACGCAATGGCTGGCGCAGCGGACTTGCCTCTGCCGACCAAGACCGGACTGGTCAGCGTCTATCAGGAAGCCGTCAACAACAACGCCGACCTCGCTGCGGCCCGCGCCAATTACGATGCGCAAAAGGAAGTCGTGCCCCAGGCCCGCGCAGGCCTTCTGCCCAACCTTTCTGGTGGCGCAGACATCAACAACACCCGGACCAAGATCGATGAGCCGTCCGCGGTGATCAATCGCAGCGGCACGGCTTATCGCGCCACGCTAAGCCAGCCGATCTTCCGCGCCGACCGCTGGTTCCAGCTCAAAGCCGCAAAAGACGTCAACGAGCAGGCCTTGCTGCAACTGTCGGCCACGGAACAGAACCTGATCCTGCAAAGCGCCGAAGACTATTTCTCGGTGCTGCGTGCACAGGATAATCTGGCCTCGACCAAGGCCGAAGAAGCGGCCTTCAAACGCCAACTGGATCAGGCCAACGAGCGTTTCGACGTGGGCCTTTCCGACAAGACCGACGTGCTGCAAGCCCAAGCCAGTTACGACACTGCCCGTGCTGCGCGCATTGTGGCCAAGCGTCAGGTAGACGATGCGTTCCAGGCGCTGGTGACCCTGACCAACCGCGAGTACAACTCCATCGAAGGCATCGTCCACACCCTGCCCGTGCTGGCGCCCTCGCCTAACGATGCGAAATCGTGGGTGGACACGGCCTCGCAACAGAACCTCAATCTGCTGGCCAGCAATTACGCCGTCAGCGCTGCCGAAGAAACCCTGCGCCAGCGCAAGGCCGGTCATGCACCGACCGTGGACGCCGTTGCGCAGTACGAGAAAGGCGACAACGATTCGCTGGGCTTCACTAACCCTAACTACACTGGGCAGAACTTTCATGGCAGCGTCGAGCAACGCACCATCGGTCTGCAAGTGAACATCCCGATCTACAGCGGCGGCCTCACCAGCTCGCAAGTGCGCGAAGCCTATGCCCGCCTCGGGCAGACTGAACAACAACGCGAGGGCCTGCGTCGTCAGGTGGTGGAAAACACCCGCAACCTGCACCGTGCAGTGAACACCGATGTTGAACAGGTTCAGGCACGCAAGCAGTCGATCATCTCCAACCAGAGCGCGCTGGAAGCCACGGAAATCGGCTATCAGGTCGGTACACGCAACATCGTCGACGTGCTGGATGCGCAGCGCCAGCTGTATGCGTCGGTACGCGATTACAACAACACCCGCTACGACTACATCCTCGACAACCTGCGTTTGAAGCAGGCGGCGGGAACGTTGAGCCCGGGGGATCTGCAGGATTTGTCGCGGTATCTGAAGTCCGACTACAACCCGGACAAGGACTTCCTGCCACCGGATCTGGCGAAAGAGGCGGCGAAGAATTTCGAGAGGCCGTCGGAGCGGTAGCGCTTATTGGAACTGTGGGAGATTCTATGTTGCCTGGTCTAGCGCTTTCGCCACCAAGGCGGCTCCCACAGAGTCGGCGACAGCCGTTAGACCAAACGCCCAATCCCATCCAGCAGCTTCTGCAAAGCCCCCTGATTGGCCTTCATCACCGCCACCCCTGCATCGGCCATCGCTTTGGCCTGCTCAGGCTGCTCGATCAATCGCTGCACCACCACTGCCAACCCCGCCGCATCACTCACCTCCTCCAACGCCCCGGCACTGCGCAACAACGCAGCAATTTCGAGGAAGTTGAACAGGTGCGGGCCGCTCAACACAGGCTTATCCAGCGCAGCAGGTTCGAGCAAATTGTGGCCACCATTGGGCACCAGACTTCCGCCAACGAAGGCGATGTCCGCCAAGGCGTAGAGAAACAGCAGCTCGCCCATGGTGTCGCCAACCAGGACCGACGTCGCGCTCGTCACCGGCTCTGCGCTTGAGCGGCGCACACTGGCAAAGCCCTGCTGCTGGCTGAGTTCAAACACGCTGTTGAAGCGCTCAGGATGGCGTGGCACCAAAATGAGCAGCGCATCAGGATGTTGTTTCAGCAACTCGCGATGGGCTGACAAGACCACCTCGTCTTCACCCGCATGGGTGCTGGCGGCGATCCATACGGGGCGCTCGCTGGTCTGCCAGTCCGCGCGTTGCTGTGCGGCGCGGGTAAGCAGTTGTGCGTCGATGGTCAGGTCGAACTTGATCGAACCGGTGACCGTCACGCATTCAGGGCGAGCGCCCAAGTCCAGAAAACGTTGGGCCTCAGCCTCGGTCTGCACTGCAATCAGGCTCATCTCGGCCAGCATCGGCCGGGTGAGTTTGGCGAACTTGCCGTAGCCCCGCGCCGAACGCTCTGACAGTCGTGCGTTAGCCAAGACTGTGGGAATGCCGCGTTTCGCACAGTGGTGAATGTGATTGGGCCACAGCTCGGTCTCCATGATCACACCGATTTTCGGCTGAATGTGATCGAGAAAACGCCCCGCCGCCCACGGGAAATCGTACGGCAGGTAGCAATGCTGAACCCGAGGCTCGTGAGCGAACATCGATTGAATGCGCTCGGAACCGGTGGGCGTCATGCAGGTGATGGTGATCGGCAGTTCCGGGTAACGCGCCAACAACGACCGAACCATCGGCGCCGCTGCGATGCTCTCGCCAACAGACACCGCGTGCACCCAAATGCCGCCCTTATGCATGGGCGGCAACTCGCGGGCAAAGCGCTCGCTGATACGTTTGGCGTAGGCCGGGGCCTTGCGGGCACGGAGCCAGAGGCGCAGCGCAATCAGGGGCAAACCGAGGTGAAACAGGAAGGTGTAGAGGGTTCTATTCATGGGCGCGGAGTCTATCAGCCAATGGCCTTCAGGTGATGGGTGAAACATTCGGCCAGCCAACGGGCCGCTGGCCCCAGTGGCTCATCGCGACGCCAGACCATTTCCACCACCAGCGCAGGTGGCGTCCACTCGCTGCTCAGTTCGATCATCTGATTTTGATAGGCCGGGTACTGCACCACATGGCGCGGCAGCCAGGCCCAGCCCAGCCCGCGCATCAGCAACTCGGCCATGACGTAGAAGCTGTCCGCGCGCCAGACCTGCGGGCTTAACTGCTCGCCGCCCGGGTAGTCGCTTTGTTGCGGCGCGATCAGTAATTGGCGATGCCGGGCCAGTTGTTGCCGAGTGACCACCGGCTCGCTCGCCAGCGGATGATTGACGGCGCACACGGTGACCATCTCCACGCTGCCCAGCACCCGCCGCTCCAGCGCTTCGGGCATTTGTTCGTGGTGAAACAACAGGCCGAGGTCAGCGCGGCGCTCCACCAGCTTGCGGGCCACGTCGCCTTGCGCGCCGCTGGCCAGTTGCACCTCGACGCTGGGAAAGCGCTGATCCAGCTTGTCCAGGCTGTCGAGCACCGGTTGATACGGCATCGCTTCATCATGGGCCAGTCGCAAGCGGGCTTCCTGACCGCGCATCAACGCCAGCGCACGGCCATCGAGCCGCTCGCATTGGCGCAACAACTCTCGCGCCTCTTCCAACAACGCAGCGCCCGCTTCGGTCAAACGGGGCTGCCGCCCGCTGCTGCGATCGAACAGGCTCACACCCAGATCGGTTTCCAGCATCGCAATCGCACTACTGACCGCCGATTGCGCGCGCTTCGACGCCCGCGCCACCGCAGAAAACGAGCGTTGTTCAGCGACGCTGACGAACAGCCGGATCTGTTCAAGGCTCCATTCCATGATCGTGCAACCTATCAGCCCGTGAGATAGGTAATGACTTTACCCCATCTGCATAGGCTCTAAAATCCACCACCAATGAAGCGTGAATTTGCAAAGAGGGTTTCCATCATGTCCGCCTACTACCTGCTCGCCATCGCCATCTGCGCGGAAGTCATCGGCACCGTTTCCATGAAAGCCGTCAAAGGCCTGAGCACGCCTCTACCCCTGCTGCTGGTGATCGTCGGTTACGCCACGGCGTTCTGGATGCTGACGCTGGTGGTGCGCACGATCCCTGTCGGGGTGGCGTATGCCGTCTGGGCGGGAATGGGCATCGTGATGGTCAGCGTTGCCGCGCTGATCATTTACGGCCAGAAGCTTGATCTGCCTGCCATCGGCGGCATGGCGATGATTGTCGCGGGGGTCGTGGTGATCCAGTTGTTCTCGAAAACAGCCGGCCATTAAAGGAGGTCATTGAAAAGCGGCTTCCCTTATAATGCCGCGATTCGTTTTGCCATCCGAGGTTCGCATGTCATCTGCCATATCCACTGACGTCCTGATTGTCGGCGGGGGTGTTGCCGGTCTTTGGCTCAACGCCCGCCTGCGTCGGCAGGGCTTTTCGACTGTCGTGGTGGAGAATGCCAGCCTCGGTGGCGGGCAGACCGTCAAGTCTCAGGGGATCATTCATGGCGGCGCCAAGTACGCGCTGCACGGCGCGCTGTCCGGCGCTTCGGAAGCCATCGCTGACATGCCCCGTCGCTGGCGTGAGGCGCTGTCGGGCAAGGGTGAGTTGAACCTGTCGGGCGTGCGTCTGCTGTCCGAAGCTCACTACTTGTGGTCGCCGGGCACGATTGCGGGCAACCTCACCAGCTTCTTCGCCAGCAAGGCGGTGCGCGGACGTGTCGATCAGGTCAAAGGCACTGACCTGCCCCCCGCCCTGCAAGACCCGCGCTTCAAGGGCAAGGTCTATCGCCTGGCTGAGTTGGTGATCGACGTTCCAAGCCTGATCGAGAAACTGGCCGAGCTGGCCGGTGACAGCCTGTTGGCCGGCGAGAAGATCGAGCCGCTGCTGCACGAAGATGAACTGGTCGGTCTGCGAGTCGACGGTCGCGACATTCACGCCCAGCGCGTGGTGTTGAGCGCAGGTGGTGGCACCGCCGAATTGCTTAAAGCACTGAACGTCAGCCACCCGGCGATGCAGCGTCGTCCGCTGCACATGGTCATGGTCAAAGGCCCGACACTCAAACCACTCTACGCTCACTGCCTGGGCGGCGGGCCGAAGCCGCGTATCACGGTCACCACTCATCCGGCTGCCGACGGCCAGTGGGTCTGGTACTTGGGCGGTGACATTTCCGAAGCCGAAGGCGTTGCCCGCGAGCCGGCCGAGCAAATCGCGGCGGCGAAAAAGGAACTGACTCAGTTGCTGCCGTGGGTTGATCTCAGCCATGCACAATTCGCCACAATGCGTGTGGACCGCGCCGAACCTCAACAAACCGGCCTCGTGCGCCCGGACAACGCCTTTCTCGATGTGCAGGGCCGCCTGATGGTGGGCTGGCCGACCAAACTCGCGCTGGCCCCGGATTTTGCTGATCGCGTGTTGGCGTCGCTGTCCCGCGATGCCATCCACCCGATTCCGCAGCCAACGTACCCCGACCTGCCCAAGCCGCCGCTGGCCAAACCAGTATGGGACGTGCTGCTGCCATGAAGACGCTTCACGATCTGCATCGCCCGCTGGGCAATCTCGGCATTGATGTGTCGCCGATTGGTCTGGGCACCGTCAAGCTGGGCCGGGACCAAGGTGTGAAATACCCCAACGGCTTTACCATTCCCGGCGATGACGAAACGCGCATGTTGCTCAAGCTGGCCCGCGATCTGGGCATCAACCTGATCGACACCGCGCCAGCCTATGGTCGCAGCGAAGAGCGCCTCGGGCCGCTGCTGCGGGGCCAGCGTCATGAGTGGGTCATCGTCAGTAAGGTCGGTGAAGAGTTCGAATCCGGTCAGTCGAACCATGATTTCAGTGCAGCACACACGCGGATGTCGGTGGAGCGCAGCCTGAAACGTCTGGAAACGGATTTCATCGATCTGGTGCTGGTGCATTCTGACGGCAACGACCTGCATGTTCTTAACGACTGTGAGGTCTATCAGACCCTCGCCGACCTCAAACGCGAAGGCAAGATTCGCGGCATCGGCTTCTCGGGCAAAACCGTTGAAGGCGGTCTGTTGGCACTGCAAAACGGCGACTGCGCGATGGTCACCTACAACCTCAACGAACAGGCTGAAAAACCGGTGCTCGACTACGCGGCGATGCACAACAAAGGCATCTTGATCAAGAAGGCCCTGGCCAGCGGCCACGTTTGCCTGAGCCCCGGCGTAGACCCCGTGCAGGCCAGTTTCGAGTTACTGTTCGAGCATCCTGGCGTTACCGGTGCTATCGTCGGAACGATCAATCCGTTGCACCTGTCCCACAACGTGGCCACTGCCGCTGCCGTGCTCAACCGCCAGCGCTGATTACGGGCGGCCGACCCCAACGCAAGAAGGAGCCGATATGCCGCGAACCCTGATCCGGAAAAACCCCAGCAACTTCAAAACCCTGCCGCTGTTCGTCGAAGCCACTCCCGAAGGCCTGAGTTATCAGAGCGTCGGGATGCCGCTCAATTTTTCCCAGACCCTGCAACGTCGTCGCAAGATCGAAGTGGAGAACAGCGAACGTTTTTCCACCGAGCTGGCGAACCTGGGGGTCTCGGTTCGCCTAACCTTGACCTGGCAGAACCGGGATTACTGGGTACTGGTGCGACAGCGTCGGCAGGACCGTGGCGATGTGGTGCTGAAACTGATTTCCGGCTATGTCCCGGCCCATGAACTGAATCTGCCGCTGCTGACTGCGATTCAGGAAGTGGCTGAAGAATGCCTGATCGAAACCCCTCAAGGCTGGCTCATTGGCCGCTTCAACGACACCTGGCTGCCAGCGCCTTACGCGGCGGCGTTGCACTATCGCGAGGCGATGCCCTTTCGCCTCAGTCCGCTTTCAGGGGCCGCACGGCCCGTACGCTGCGGCAGCTTGAACCTGCTCGAACGCCCCCGCGCCTATGTCCATCTGCCGACGGCTTCGTTGCAGTTGATCTATGACATGCGTCTGGAAGTGCCAAAAGAGGCGCGCCCGCTGAGCCTGTTTCATGTCGACGAAGCGCTGGAAAATGATGAGTTGGTCGCAAGACTCAATCGCAGCAAACCTGACCTGTATTTGATGCCGCTGGAAAACGGCAAGCCGCTGCCCGAGCTTTACACCCTGAAGAACGACAAGCTATCCCCAGCGGGAACACGCGGGCTGTACCTGGCCGAGAGTTTTGCGGCGCAGGAGGGATGGGTGGTACGAGACGAGCGAATTCGCTGGAAGGACTGGCTGGTGCAGCAGGGGCTGGTGCCGCCAAAAGCGAAGAAGACTGGGATCAAGCGCCGATTGAAGGTGGGCGCCAAGCAACTGCTGCGCATGGCGCGGCAGAAGTTGCATAAGACATAGCCAGCCCAAACGACGCATACCCCTGTGGGAGCCGGCTTGCTGGCTCCCACAAAGATTCAGCGGCGACTCACTGCCCGCGGATTTTCTCGACGATGGCCGTGGTCGAGCTGTTTTCCACCAGCCCCAGCACCCGGACTTCCCCGCCATACGCCTGAACGATCGGCGCACCGACGACTTGATCAACGGTGTAATCCCCACCTTTGACCAGCACATCCGGCTTGACGTGACTCAGCAGGTTTTCCGGCGTGCCCTCCGGGAAACTGATGACCCAGTCCACGGCACCCAAGCCCGCCAGTACGGCCATGCGGCGGTCGACGCTGTTGATCGGACGGCCCGGTCCTTTGAGGCGGCTGACTGAGGCATCGTCGTTGACGGCGACGATCAAACGATCACCCTGCGCGCTCGCCTGCTCCAGATAGGTCACATGGCCCGCGTGCAGGATGTCGAAACAACCGTTAGTGAACACGATTTTCTCGCCGTGTGCGCGAGCGTCTTCGATGGCCAGCAGCAGTTGGTCCAGGCCCAGCACTCCACGCTCGGATCCTTCGGCGCGCTGGATGGCACGACGCAGTTCCGGAGCACTGATGGCAGCCGTCCCCAGTTTGCCGACGACGATACCCGCCGCGAGGTTCGCCAGTGCTACGGCATGAGGCAATTCCTCGCCCGCAGCGATGGCGGCTGCCAGCGTGGAAATCACGGTGTCACCCGCACCAGTCACATCGAACACTTCACGAGCGCGAGCAGGCAGGTGCAAGGCTTGTTGGTCAGGGCGCAAAAGGGTCATGCCGTGCTCGCCACGGGTGACCAGCAATGCACCGAGTTCCAGTTCGGCCATGAGCTTGGCGCCCTTGGCGACCAACTCCGCCTCGTCAACGCAATGGCCGACAATGGCTTCGAATTCACTGAGGTTCGGGGTGATGATGCTGGCGCCGCGGTAGATCGCGAAGTCCTTGCCCTTCGGGTCGGCGAGTACCGGAATGCCACGATCACGCGCGGCCTTGATCAACACCTGATGGTTCCTCAGCGCGCCTTTGCCGTAGTCGGACAGCACCAGCACCTTGACGCCGTCAAGCAAGGCGTCAACCTCATTGCTCAGCGCAACGGCGTCGGTGGCGAAGGGTTCTTCGAAATCGATGCGCAGCAATTGCTGGTGGCGGCTCATGACCCGCAGTTTGACGATGGTCGGCTGATGGGCGATGCGCTGGAAGCGTGCGATCACGCCAGCGGCCTTGAGGCTGTTGCCCAGGCTTTCGGCCGCTTCGTCCTCACCGGTCACGCCAACCAGCGACGCCCTCGCACCCAGCGCGGCGATGTTGAGCGCAACGTTGGCGGCACCGCCCGGACGGTCTTCGATCTGGTCGACCTTGACCACCGGCACCGGGGCTTCAGGGGAAATACGCGAGGTCCCGCCATGCCAATAGCGGTCGAGCATGACGTCGCCCACCACGAGAACTGGTGCCTGATCGAAACGTGGCATGGACAACTTCATCGAACAACCCGCAACTAAGAATGAACAGGGGCCGAATCTTAGCACAGGGTTTGCGAAGGCTTGAAAGCAGAAGGAAAACTCGGTGTAACGGCTTGTGATGAATGACTTGTGGGGAATCCAGATCTTGATATCGACGCTAAAACTGTAGGAGCCGGCTTGCTGGCGAAGGCAGCGCGTCAGTCAAGATAACGTTGACTGATGCACCGCTTTCGCCAGCAAGCCGGCTCCCACAATTATTGACTAACCGAGTGTTAAATCGCCCCGACCGGCGCGGGCTCATCCAGCCCCATGGCGTGCAAGCGGGCGTAGTAGCCATTTTGCGCCAGCAGCTCGGAATGGGTGCCACGCTCGACGATCCGTCCCTGATCCATTACCAGAATCAGGTCGGCGCGCTCGATGGTGGACAGGCGGTGAGCGATCACCAGTGTCGTGCGGCCTTTCATCACGTGATCCAGCGCGGCCTGGATATGGCGCTCGGATTCGGTGTCCAGCGCTGACGTCGCTTCATCGAGGATCAACAGCGGCGCGTTTTTCAGCAGCGCTCGGGCAATCGCCAACCGCTGGCGCTGACCGCCAGAAAGCAACACACCATTCTCGCCGACCTGGGTGTCGAAACCTTCCGGCAACTGGTCAATGAACTCTTTGGCATAGGCATCGGCAGCGGCGGCTTCGATGTCAGCGCGCGGCGCGCCGGCCAGATCACCGTAGGCGATGTTGTTGGCCACAGAGTCGTTGAATAGCGTCACGTTCTGATTCACCTGAGCGACGTGCTTGCGCAGGTTACGCAGGCGATAGTTCTCGATCTCGACGCCATCGAGCAGAATCTGACCCGATGAATGGTGATAAAAGCGAGGAATCAGGTTGGCCAGTGTCGACTTGCCGCTGCCCGAACGCCCGACCAGCGCGATCATCTGCCCCGGTGCCGCAGTGAAGCTGATGTCCGTCAGCACCTTGCGTTCGGTATCCGGGTACGTGAAGTTCAGATTACGCACTTCCAGATGACCCTTGACCCGCTCCAGCTCAACAGTGCCGGTGTCGACTTCCGGCTCGACATCGAGCTGTTCGAAGATGCTTTCAGCTCCCGCAACGCCCTTCTGGATCGTCGAGCTGACTTCCGAAAGCTGGCGAATCGGCTTGGGCAGAAGACCCGCCGCAGTGATGTAAGCCACCAGATCGCCCGCCGTCGCATCACCGCGCAACCACAACACCAGGAACATCAGCACAGCCATGGCGGTGTAGATCACCAGTTGCAGCATTGGCGTATAGATCGAACCGGTCTTGGTCATGCGCAGCTGTTTATCGGTGTTGCTGGTGCTGGCTTTTTTGAAGCGCTCTTCTTCGTACTTCTCACCGCCAAAGCTGCGGACCACGCGGTAACCCTGAATGGTTTCCGATGCGACATGAGTCACGTCGCCCATCGCCACCTGGATTTTCTTGCTCTGCTTGCGGAATTTCTTGCTCGAGCTGCCCACCATTAACGCGATCAGCGGCAGAATCGCCAGCATCACGATGGTCAGTTTCCAGTTCATCCACACCAGGTAGAAGAACAGAAAGACCACCGTCAGCCCTTCACGAATGACCACTTTGATGGCGTCCGTCGCAGCCCCGGTAACCATGGTGACGTTAAAGGTGATGCGCGAAATCAGATGCCCGGAGTTATGGGTGTCGAAGTAGCGGTTGGGCAGGACCAGCAGTTTGTTGAACAACTCGACGCGCAGGTCGTGAACCAGTCCCAGTGAGACCTTGGCCAGAAAATAGTTGCCCAGATAAGAGCCCAACCCCTGCCAGGCAGCGATCAGCACGATCAGCAACGGCACCGCCTGCAACAGTTGCAGGTCCTTGAGGTACGGGGTGTTGGGAAACAGTGCCGCTTCCGGGTTGGTCAGGCCATCGACGAAATACTTGAGAATCCCCGCCAGCATCGGCTGGGTGGAGGCGAAGATAACGAAGCCGAGGATGCTGAGCAAAAAGATGCCCACGTAAGGCTTCACGTAAGTCAGCAGTCGGAAATAGATTTTCAGGCTGGAGGATTCGCGTTTCTCTGGCGTGCTCATGGTCATCGATACGATAAAAAGAGCCGGAATACTATCACACGGGTTGGGAGTTGGGCCTCAGCCGACCGGCTGAGGTATTATGGCCGCCACTTTCGAAGGAGCCCGCATGCGCGCACTGACCCAATCCGACTTCCAGGCCTTGCGCAAAGACGCTCAGGTGCTGGAGGCAGATGCCTTCGGGGACAAGGTACTTCGCCTGTCTGACGGCAACTTCATGAAGCTGTTTCGCCGCAAGCGCCTGATCTCATCGGCGGCGTTGTTCCCGTATGCCAGGCGCTTCGCCCGCAACGCTCTGGCGTTGAAGCGCCGAGGCATTGCCTGCCCGGAAATCCTGGAAACCTACCGGGTAGCCGATATTGCGCGCGATGTCGTTCACTACCAGCCTCTGCCGGGCCAGACCCTTCGCCAACTGATCAAAGAACCTGCACATTTCGATGACAAGCACCTGATTTACAGGTTCGGACACTTTGTCGCCCACCTCCATAACGAGGGCATCTATTTTCGTTCCCTGCACTTGGGCAATGTGGTCATGACACCGGACAACGAACTGGGCCTGATCGATATCGCGGACATGCGGGTTTACCGTCGCCCATTGCGCAAAACCGTACGCCTGCGCAATTTCAAACACATGTTGCGATACAAAGATGACGCTCGCTGGGTACTGGACCCAGCATTCAGCGAGGGCTATCTGAGCAACCAGCAGGTCTGCAACGACATGGAACTGCGCACAGTGCTGAACGGTCATTGAGTCGGTTGTACACTGCGCTCAAATGGAATGAACCACCGCGAGCCAAGGCTCAAACACCCTGAGAATTATTGATGATCTCAAGCGCCCTAGCCCACCCCACATTGCTGCGCCTGCGCGACCTGCTGAATGTCTACGTCGTACCGCTTGGATGGGTATTCATGCTCACGGGGTTGTTCTGGGTTGGAAAGCGCTCGGCCTACCATCAGCTGTATTATGTGTTCATGCTGTTTCCAACGGTCATCGCTGTCGCCCTGCAACCACAGCTGTTGAAGCGCTTCATTCGTAACCCGATGTTCATCGTGCTCGCAGTGTTCAGCATATATATGCTGCTGACGCTCTTATGGTCCACCAGCGAGGAATCGTCCGGCTCGCTGATCAAGCGGCCCATCTACATTGCGGTGCTCCTGTTTGCGGTAGGCATTTCGACGCTAAAAGCCCCAAAGCAACTGGAGTCAGGCACGCGACTGGCGGCCATTTTTGCCGCAGCGGCCGCGCTGGCCTCAACGCTGTGGTTCCTTTACACCAGCCCTTCGTTTTCCGATCGACTCAACGGCTATGGCGCGCTGTATAACCCGCTGCTAACAGCTCACGTGCTGGGGGCATTTGCGTCCTACTGGCTGTGCTGCTGGTTTCTGGCAGAACGCCCTACAAGCCCAATGCCTCTAATCTGCATGGCAGCGCTGGCGGTGGCTATCATCGCGACAGGCTCACGAACCCCCATGGTCGGTTTGAGTGCAGCGCTGGTCTGGCTGTGTATCGTGGGGAACAAGAAGCGTGCGGCGGTTGCCGTCGGCATACTGGTCGTGCTGCTGGCGGCTCTCTGGATTACCTATCCAGACGCATTTACCCAGCGTGGTGTGTCTTACCGTCCGGCCATCTGGGCAGAATCCCTTCGACAAATCAGCTTGAAACCCTGGTTAGGCTATGGCTTCGACTATCCGATGGTCGTACCGGTCGCCGAGCTCAGCGAACCCCTGTATGACCCGCACAACATCGAACTGGGCGTGCTCTATGCAGGTGGAATCGTCGGGTTTGTGCTGTGGATGACCCTTTACGGCCTGGCGATGGGATTCTGCTGGAAGCACCGTCGCGAGCCGGCGGTCATGATTGCAGCCTGTTGGCTGATCTACGGGTTTGCGGCAGGCTTGACCGAAGGGAATGCCTTCATGTCTCGCCCTAAAGAACACTGGTTTCTGATCTGGATGCCCATGGCGCTGGTTTACGGTCAGTGGATTCTGAGACAGCACGAACAGGGGAACAGAAAAGACAGCAACGCTTATGAGGCAGCCTGAGCAGCCGCCACCGCTCAACTCACGATCAGACGCAGCATCCCGCGAAAGGTCTTTTTACCCCAGTACCTGAGCGGGATCGTGCGCAGTAGCTCCCAGGCGAAGCCCTTGTCCCGACGGGCGTACTTGAGGAACATTGAGTTACGAAAGCGCATGCAAACTTTTTCGTAATCGGGATGGTCGCTGAACACGGCGTATGTTTTGAGGACGTTTTCAAGCATGAAACGCCCGTTCTTGAAGGTGTTGGTGGGATGATTGCGGTACTGCGCCAGCACTTCCCCCAGGACATCGATGAAGTACCCTGCGCGCAATATGGAGAGCTCGATGTAAACGTCCTCCAGCCGGATGTCCGGATCAAATCCGCCGACTTTTTCCAGCGCACTGCGCCGCAACATGAGCGTTGCAGCCATGGGACCCGGCTTGCGGTCCAGGAACAGATCATCAAAATCAAGACGGCGGAAAGGATGGTCCCGCCCCCGCTGCTCACGAGCCCCCATGACTTTGCCGTGCTGATCAATGGTTTCGATGTTGGCTGAGCAAATCCCGACCTCGGGCTTGCCATCAAGATAGGCAACCTGCGTGGCGATCCGATGCGCCAGCATGATGTCATCGGAACCAAATGGAACGATCAATTCGCCGGACGACCGCGCGATAGCCTCGTTCAATGTGGTAGAGAGACCTTTGTTCTGTTGGATGACCAGGTCAAAGCCGAGGTCAGCCTGCAGCTTTTTCAGAAGCTCGACGCTGCCATCGGATGAGCCATCGTCGATCACCAGCAACTCAATGTTCTGGTAAGTCTGTGCGCGAATACTTCTCAGGCAGGCTTCAATGTAATCAACATGGTTGAAGGAAGCCACAATGACGGTAACGAGGGGTTTATCGTGTTCCTGCGACTCATGCAAAAGCATTGCAAACCCTACGTAAATACTCACTTTGCATATTATTAACTAATCTGCGCCTGCCCATCTTGAGGCCATCACCCCCTTTGACATCTGAGGCATTGTCTTCGGCGGCCTCTCTATTGTCAAGCGCCCGACTTACCCTCAAGTTTTAATATAGATGCAGATGTACATATTTTTTTACAACGTTATATTCATCCCATGCACACCGCGACATTCCTTACCCTCCGGTCACGCGCCTCCTGAAAAGATAGCGAAACACATCACGCACAGGCCGACATCGTGTCATCGACGCCCCTTGCAAGCCCCGTATCATGAGGCACCAAGAGCCCCGCTCAAAAAATTTCCCTGCACGCCAATACGATCATATAATCAGCCCCGCAACGTTCCCTGCCTCGAACGCACCGTCGACGAATTCAGAAATGACCATGTCTTTAGTATTAACTGACGCACCTGCCCCTCTGACAGTAGACGCGCCACTCGTCTCGATTATTGCCCCCTGCTACAACGCCGAGCATTATTTGGAAGTTGCCATTCAAAGTATCTTTGAACAGAGCTATCCAAATTTCGAAGTTATCATTGTTGACGACGGCTCGACCGATAACAGCTTCGAACTACTGAAAGAACTGCAGACGCGCTACTCGTTTCAGCTATACCGTCAAAATAATCAGGGCGTTAGCGCAGCACTCAACCACGGCTTGCAACACGCTCGTGGTCAGTACGTGGCCACGCCTGACCTGGATGACATCATGCTCCCCGAGTCAGTCCAGGTGCGCGTCGACTACCTGGAACGTCACCCCAATGTCGGCATCGTTGGCGCTTTGATCATCTATATGGACCCTCATGGGAAGACGATCAAACAGCAGACCCGTACGCATATTCAGCGCTTCGGCTTTGACCAACTGTTGGCGGACGCCGTTGTATGCGGCGCGCCGGTCGCACTTTACCGGATGGACGCCCTGAAGGCAGCAGGTAACTACGACCCTCAGATCAAGGTTCAGGATTTCCAGATTACGCTGCGTATCGCGCATCTTGGGTACGACGTTCATTCATTGCCTGTCATTGTGACGCGCTACCGGCGCCATCCAAACAACCTGTCGCGTCGCTATAAGAAAATGCTTGAGGCCGACAGCTTGGCGATCGCGCCCTACAAAGCGCACTCGCAGTACAGCCGCGCGCATGCGGCTGTCATTAACAAAGCACTCAAGTACGCCGTAGTGGAAGACAAGAAAGATGCCTTCAGGCTGATTCGCTCGATCCCGTTCAAACACTGGAACAGCGTTACATTCAAACGGCTCAAGCGCCTGTTGACCCGCTGGTAAAGTCGAAATTCACGCGATCCGCAGCGCTTCCAACAGGCGCTGCCAGACACTGGTCGGGGTCATTGGGCGCAACGGAGCAGCCATGGCTTCGACAATCGCCCCACCCAGAGCATGGAAGCTGTAACGCTCCTCAACAAGCGCCTGACCATTTCGGGAAACACGCTCGCTAAGCTCGGGCTGATCCCGCAATATCGTCAACTTGCCGCGCAACTCATCGATGGATGTGTAGAGCACGATGTTGTGCATGTCCTGAAAGCCCAGCGCCTGATTTTCTTCAGCACCCTGATCGAACGCCAGCAGCACACAGCCACATGCCATGGCTTCGAAGTTCTTGATCATGTACTCCCCCATGCCCACGTCTGCACTGGCAAAGAAGCGAATACGGCTTAGGGTCTGACAGTATTCCTCACCCGACTTGGTGCGTGTAACCAGCAGGGTTTCAACGGCTGCCAGGGCGTCGAGCATGGCCTTGCGGCCCGCGTAGGCGACACTGTTCAGGCTGCCGACAAAGCCCAGTTCAATATCGCGCTCGCAGTTTCGATTGTTCAACAGCGCCTGGTCATAGCCCTTGGGCACGAACACTGCGTCGAATCCCTCATCGCGCAAACGACGACTGACGGTGTACCCCGAACTGATTACACGCGCCCAAGGCAGCTTGCGATAGTGTGCGCTGAATTTGCCGGTGTACTTGCAAGGGATGTAATTCTGGTAGGCATCGTGTTCAAGTATGACCAGATTAGGAATGGTACGAATGAAACGGACCTGGCGAATCTCTTTCTTGAAGCGCAGAAAGAACAAAATACGATCGTAGCGTGTCACGTCGACGTGCTTGCGAAAATAGCCACGCAGATCATCCTGTTCGGCGCTGCTCAGCTCTCGCAGATCGCATTCGCAGTTGGCGGCAACGCCATCATACAAACGATCCAGAATGGCGCGTTGCTCTTTCTGGACCAGAAATAAAACCTTCATGGGCTTCCCTACTAAACCGATCATTGTCAGCCCGGCCACATCAAGTCCCTGAGCGGGACTCAAGGGCGGTCAGAGCTCTCTGCGCCAGAACAGCTCGTGGCGACGCACAGCCTTTCTGAAAAACTCATTTTCACCCTCGGCGGGCCACTGCCGCGCGGCGAGGATCCTCTGCAACCATCGCCGCACGCGACGTTTGAGCGGGGGGGGCGGCTGCAGGTCGTGCATCATACCCAAGGCCATGGCCTTGTCTCGTTGTTGCTCGGTATTGAGCTCGATACTGTACGGCACCAACGGCTGCGATGGATCAAATACCGGCGGCAAGGCCACACCGCTATACGCATTGCCCATTGGCCAGCGGTCGTTGTCGTGAAGGTGATTGGCATAGCCGAGTATCACGCTCGGCTGCCAGTCCAACCCCTTCAAGGCCTCCAGCACAGCAGCTTGCGAGCAGATGTGATCGGGGTGTGGGTCGATGGTCGCGTGCGGCATGACCAGCACTTGCGGCCTGGCGTGAAGCAGCAGCGCACGCAGGTCGGCGATCAGGTTGTTCCAGGTTGGCGCGCCGTCGACATCGCCGGGCAACGGCAATGTGTTGAACTGACGAAACAGCCGCGTATCGCTCAAATCAGCTTCGCGCGAGGCAATCGGCTGATCGGGCGCGGCCTGCATCGCCGGGAGCTGAAGGCAGAAGTAGCCCAGTTGGATACAGCGGGATTCCGGCACACCAGCCCAACGCGGCACGGTGATGCTGTCCCAGGCGCGCAGTCGACCTTTCGTACGTGCCGCGTCAGCAGGGCTCATGCCCATTTGCTGGTAGTGCTCGGCCTCGATCTCACCAGCAGTCAGAGTGACGATCCAGCTTTCATCGGCCTGGCTGTACAGTCCGAACGCGGCCAGCTCAGCGTCATCGGCATGAGGGGCGATGACCATGACGCGCTGGCGGCGGGCGTCTTCATGCCGGAATGACCACAGCCGCGGCTGGCTCTGAATGCTGCAACGGCGCCCGCGAATACGCAGCGCACCCAACGATGAGGCGAATCCCGTCAGGTTGAGATAACGCAAGCCATCGACACCTCGCTCGAATGCCTGGCTGTCGCGAAGCGCTCCCCCGCTCAACTCGACAGCGGGATCGAGAAAACGCCCCAGCCACGAGCTTTTGATCGACAACGCCAGCACCAATGTTTCATCGCCGTTCAATGCCAGCGGCGAGTCGAACGTCAACGCGTCACCCCGCAGCGCCACACCCGTCACTTCGTGGCTCGTCGGCAATTGATACTGATAGTCATCGCCCGGCGAGTAAAACAGGTGATCGGAAAACCAAGCTTCGTGGGCAACCCAACCCAGCACCGCCAGCAGCAGCGGCAGCCACCAGGCGACCAGCACGCCGACCAGCACCAGCAGCACCAACGCGACCAGCAACGCCATCCGCTTGTTGCGGCGGTGGCGCTTGAGCAATTCCTGTTTACGGCTCAACGCTGAAATACCGGTACGGGGTTGCACCAACGATCCTTGTATTCACGATCGGCGCGACCAAAGGAGAAACGCAGCGCCTTGTTCCGCGCCCGAGCATCTTCCCAGGCGCTTTGTGTGTTGAGGAAGCTCAACACACTGCCGGGGCTGAAGTCGCGGGTTTCGGGGTCAACGCCACCGTTGATGTATTCGACGCTGATCCATTCAGGGGCTTCGACACGGTAGATCAGTTGAATGGCAATCGGCGCATCCTTCAGGAAAATCACCGAGCCGATCAGCAGCTCGCGCAGCAGCTCGATGACGTCCGCCATGCGCTCGGCCCCCGTGGCCGCAAAGCCCCAGCGGCGCTGAAACAGGTCGCAGTACATGCGCGCAATGTCGGCGCTGCTGAAGTCAGTGATCGGACGAACGACACCGCCCGCCTCTTCAAGCAGGCGCAATTCGCGACGTTGGTTGTAACGAAATTTCTTGGACAGGTCTTCCGGCGCTCGGGCCATCGCCAGAGATTCGGTCTGCGGCTTGAGCGTGGCGATGCGCCCCTGGCTCAGCTCCGACAGGTAACGCCCGCGATGGCGCAACGGGGCTTGGGCGTCGACAGCAGCAGGCAGAATCAACTCGGCATTGCCCAGATCGAATAGCCCTTTCTTGCCATGGCTTTTCAGCACGTCCTTGGACAGTGCCAGCGAGCGACCCCAGGTCGGGATCGCGGCTTTCAGCTCACCGCCCTGCTGCCAGCCCAGATAACGGACAGGAATTTCGGCCAATGCCGCCAGGCGCTCGACCACTTGGGGATGGGTCGCGACACTGCCGCCGAAACGTTGCCAGGCTTGCGTATAGGCAGGCGCGTCAATAGCCGTCCAGCCACGTTCGCGCCAGGCTTGAAAACGATTGAGCATCAGGACTCCGCCGTCAGGTCGTTGACTTGTGGCAAACGCCAAAAGACGTTGCGCACGGCCTCATCGGAGAAGCGCTCATGCAAACGAACCCGCATCATGTCCGCACAGGACTGGCGCTGTTCGGCGTCGAGTCGCGACAGATGAACCAGACCTTGGGCGAGGTGCTCGGCATCACTCAGCGGGAAGAGAATCCCCACGCCTTCGACGACTTCCTTCGCCCCGCCTGCGGCCGTGGCAATCAGCGGCACTCCTGCGACCATGGCCTCCAGCAACACCATGCCGAAGGGTTCGTGATCGGAACTCAGGGCAAACGCGTCGAATGCCTTGTAGTAACGACTGGCCTGCGGCACCTGGCCCATCAGCAGGACGTGCCGACCGATGCCCAGCTCCATCGCCAGCTCTTTGAGGTCCTGCTCCAGACGCCCCTTGCCCAGAATGACCAATTCGCTGTCGGCAGGCAGATTAGGCAACGCCTGCGCGAAACCACGCAGCAAGGTGGCCTGATCCTTGTCCGGGTGCAGGCGGCCGACGTTACCGACGATCCACGCATTCTGGGGCAAACCCAAGGCTTCTCGGGCCTGCTCTCGCGGCAACTGCGTGTCGGCAAGCGCCTGGACGTCGATGCGGTTGTAGAGCGTCTGGATTCGGCCAGTCGGCCATTTCGGCAGGCATTGGCGCATGTCGTCACGCACGGCATCTGATACCCCAAGCAGGCTCAGGCGCATGCGGAAAAGGTGCGCGAACAGCTTGCGGCTGCGGCGCTGATAATCACCAAACGCGTGATGCACGCCGATCACTGGCAAACGGGTGCCCAGCAAAGCGATGTAGATCGGTTTGAAACGATGAGCAATGCAGAACGCAAAATTCCGGGATGCGGCGATTTTGCGCAGGTCGCGGATGGCACCCAGCTTAAGGCCACGAATGGCCTTGGAGCTGTATTCCATGAACAGCACTTCATCCGACGCACAGCCTTTGGCGACGTCGGAATCGGCAGCACCGGTCAGAAATACCGTGGTAACCCGGTATCCCTTGCCCGCGAACAGGCTGGCGTATTGACGAGCGCAGTCGAGAAACGGCCCGTCATAGCCGTGACAGAACTGCAACACATGGCGCTCAGCCGAGCGTGTCATAAGCGTCCGCGCCGTCTTTGACCACCAGAATGTCTTCCATGATCAGGTATTGCAGGTCCGAGCCGAAGAACATGTTCAGGGCATCGGTCGGCGAGCAGATCATCGGTTCGCCACGACGGTTCAGCGAGGTGTTCAGCGACACGCCGTTGCCGGTCAGGTTTTCCAGCGCTTTCATCATGTCGTAGTAGCGCGGGTTGTACTCGCGCTTGAGCACCTGGGCACGGGAGGTGCCATCTTCGTGGACGACTTCCGGCACCCGGGTTTTCCACTCTTCTGCCACTTCGAAGGTGAAGGTCATGAACGGCGCAGGGTGATCGATCTTGATCATCTGTGGCGCAACGGTGTCGAGCATCGACGGGCAGAAAGGCCTCCAGCGCTCGCGGAACTTGATCTGGTGGTTGATGCGGTCAGCCACACCTTCCACGCTCGGGCAACCGATAATCGAACGACCGCCCAACGCGCGCGGACCGAACTCCATGCGACCCTGGAACCAGGCCACCGGGTTGCCATCGACCATGATCTTGGCGATCTGCTCCGGCATGTTTTCCAGCTTGCGCCACTTCGGCTGGCTCGGGTGACGGGCGCAGGCCGCGATCACGTCTTCGTTGCTGTACGAAGGGCCGAGGTAGACGTGTTCCATCTTCTCGACCGGCACGCCGCGCTGGTGCGAAACGTAAGCGGCCGCACCTACCGCCGTACCGGCGTCGCCGGACGCCGGTTGTACGAACAGCTCTTTGACTTCAGGACGGGCGATGATTTTCTGGTTCAGTTTGACGTTCAGTGCGCAGCCGCCCGCGAAGGCGATCTTGCCGGTTTCCTTGAGGATGTCACCCAGATAGTGATCCATCATCTGCAGCGCCAGCTTCTCGAACAGCGCCTGCATGCTCGCCGCGTAATGGATGTAAGGCTCGTCGGCGATGTCGCCTTCGCGCTTCGGCCCCAGCCACTCGATCAGCTTCGGCGAAAAGTAGAAGCCTTTGCCCTTCTCTTTATAGCGGCGCAAGCCAATAACGTTGGCGTATTCGGTGTTGATCACCAGCTCGCCGTTTTCAAAGCTGGCCAGACGCGAGAAGTCGTACTTGCTGGCGTCGCCATACGGCGCCATGCCCATGACTTTGAATTCGCCGTCGAGCATTTCGAAACCGAGGAATTCGGTAATCGCGCCGTACAGGCCGCCCAAAGAATCCGGGTCGTAGAATTCTTTGATCTTGTGGATCTTGCCGTTTTCGCCGTAGCCGAAGAATGTGGTGGCGTACTCACCCTTGCCATCGATGCCCAGAATCGCGGTTTTCTCTTTGAAACCCGAGCAGTGGTAGGCACTGGAGGCGTGAGCCAAGTGGTGCTCGACCGGCTCGATCTTGATCTTCTTCGGATCGAAGCCCAGTTGCTCAAGGCACCAGACGATCTTGTTGCGATAGCGCTTGTAGCGACGGTTGCCCATCAGGATCGCGTCAAGGGCGCGGTCCGGGGCATACCAGTAACGTTTGGCGTAGTGCCAGCGAGCTTCACCGAACAGGCTGATCGGGGCGAATGGAATGGCCACGACGTCGACATCGGAGGGCTTGATGCCTGCTTGTTCGAGGCAGAACTTCGCAGACTCGTACGGCATGCGGTTCTTTGCGTGCTTGTCGCGCACGAAGCGTTCTTCTTCGGCCGCCGCGATCAACTTGCCGTCGATGTACAGGGCTGCGGAAGGATCATGGCTAAGGGCGCCGGACAGGCCAAGGATCGTCAATGCCACTGGGGTTTAGCCTCTCAAGTTTGCAACAGGCGTCGTGCGCCTGATCAATAAGGTGTGCCCGGCGCATGGGCGGCGGGCAGCTAAAGGGCGGGATTATAGCGTAATGAAACGGGATATGGCGCTGAGCAAATAATCGGCACCATGCAATACATATCTACCCCCTGGCCCCTGATCAGTCGTGATTGATTGAACCCATGAAACACGCGGACTTCTCCGCGCCATGGCGCCCTTGCCCAAAGGGCCACTCAGGAATCAGGACTTTATGCAGACCTATACCCCCGTTCGAACATCGTCTACCGCGCAATACATCGAAGCGTCCGACGCGCTCACACAACTGGATCAGACCGCCACCCTTCTGTTCAAAGAGCTGAAGCATTTACCGACGCCAGGGCAGGCCATGCTCGACGCGTTGCAAGCCAAAGACCACGCACAGGTCACCTTGCTTCTGGTCGATCTGATCAAAGCGCTTGATCACTACTGGCAAGCCCCCAGTGCACTGGAGCAAAGCCGAACAACCTTGTTCGCCGCTCGCCTGAAGCGCGCGCTGCGTGATGAAGCCACGCTCAAGGAATATGAGGGGGAATTGCAACCTGAGGCGAAGCAATGCCTGGCAGACGCCGAGCCGCCAACGGCACCTGACTCAGTGATTAGCCACGCCCTGTCCGTCCAGCTTAATGAGCAGTCGCTTGCAGAAATCAAAGGTGCACTGGTCATGAGCACGGCTTCAGGCCGTACATTGCTGGCTCTGCCGGGCAGCGGGCTGACGGAACACACCTCCCACGCAACCATGCGCAAGACCCTGGCGAACTGGCTCAACGACGAAACGCAGCGCTGGACCGTGCTTGCCAACACAGACCTGCGCCACCAGGCCGCAATCCGTGCCGTGACAAGCGATTCGGATCTGTCGCTGGACGCATTCAATGAAGCGCACATACAGCTCCAGCTCATCAACACAGCCCCCTATCGGCACGCGGTCGAGCGTCAGATCGACAAGCAGCGCGAAGATGTGCGCTACGTTTCCAACGAGGGGCTTGACTCAGATCCACAGCGCCATGCGCTACAGTTCGCAAGCGCTATCCGACTCGGGGGGTTGATCGGCCCGGCTGCAATACTGGACCGCCGCGAGCATGTGCTCATCAGACGTACAACACGCTCCACGCTGCCCGACTGGATCAAATCGGCCAGTGACGCGCAGATCACAGCCTACAGCGCATGCCTGAACCGCTACGATCACGCCCGCGACGTACTGTCCGGCATGCTCAACGGCGCACAATCGGCAGAGCATTACGCCCGAACCACTCTGCAAAACAGCCTCGCCAACGACCTCGGCATTGACCTGTCGCCCGATACGATCGTGCTCACCACGCAGCGTTCACTGCCTGACAATCTCGGTCACTACACCCTGACACGCGCGCTCACAGCGCTGGCACTTCATGGCCTGCACCCCAGGGACGAACGGAGCGATTCCGAGTTCGCGACTGGCACCACCATCACGGTTGACGGCCAGCCTGCCAGCACTGCGCACACCTCATTGACACCCGAGTATCTGGCAAGGCTGATCAACCGCTTGAGCCTGCGTAACGGGTATGGCGAGTATCGAGAAAGGCTCCACGCGCGGCCGGCCAATCAGCGACAGATGTGCGAAGTGCTCAAGCTGCAAATCGCCGAAGCGATCTACGCCGCACGAATGCAAGGGCATATCGATGCCAGCGACCTCACGCTGATAGAGCGCATCACCTGCGCGACAGCCAGCCTGCCACCGGGGCACAGTGTTCAACAGATCTCGCTCAACCGCCTCCAGGCTTTGGGGCACACGCTGGTATTCAGGAAGGAGAGCCCCTCCGGTGTGCTTGAGCGACTGGTCCTGTTCACCTCGCATGCGCCACGCTCGCAGAAGCTTCAAGGGTTTGATGATGAGACCCGCCTGCTTCATGAACTGGTGAGCTGGACGGCGGACACGCAGATGACCGACTACCTGCTCAATCAGGTACCCGGCCCTGAACGCGAACAACTCGCCGCCACCCTGGCCGGTTTGAGCCTGAAGCCTTTTCCTGAAGCGGACTTCATGCAACTGACCTCGCTGGATAGCTACGAGCGCGCATTGCAGGCCCTGCTCGATCAGCAATTGAACGTCGCCCGCGCCGAGCTCGACGCCCATACACCGGCCTGGTACCGGAATGCCAGCCTGTCACAGCGCCAACAATTAACCGCGCTGGAAGACACGCTTCAAGGTGCGCTGGATCACTACCAGAACCAACCCCATACCGCCGTCGAGGCGTTCGAAAAGTACGTGCACCGCCGCGCCAGCGAAAAAATAAATCAGTTGCTGAACACCCCTGAGGGCACCGTCGATCCGGATCAAGTGCTCATCATCACACCTAGGGAAACACTGACTTACACGCAAATGTTGCGCAACGGTTATGACGACAGCATCAGCCTGCTCACTCCGACTGCCGACACCACGGCCAGCTTCAAAGGACCGGAAGGTGTCGACCTGAGCCACCTCACACCCGCCCTGGTGGCGGGATCGGTACGGGGCAAATGGCTCGCCGACCAGTACGCGCTCCTGATCAGTACCACGCTGCTCGCCCCGACCTCGACTGGCTACGAATACCGACGCAAGGCAAGCGCTGTGATCACACAATTGCAGATGCAGTCGGCTGCGTTGCGCAGTCTCTTGAAGGGGCACATCGATGAATCGCGTTATCAATGGCTCACGCCAATCATTGACGCCTTGCGCCATGACGATGTCGAGTCACGAGGCCGTTACCCGGTGTATCCGCTACAAATCCACGTGGACAAACCTTTCATTGCATCCCGATTGAAGCTGATCGACCAACTGGTCATCGCGGACACGAACGTCACGCATCTGGAAACCGTGCAAGGGTGCTTCGCCCTTATCTCGAACGAGTCCCGGCTTTCCGCGTTGCTGTACACCCCCGGTGCACCAGACGGCATCGAGTTCCGCCTGTTCAGCACGTTCGTTGAATCACTTAACTCGTCGGGGATGATCGATTACTACAAGGACCGCTGCCGGCTGAAGGCCCGACGGCTGCTGTCCTTTTTCCTCAACGACATGAAAAACGGGAACGCCCACAAAGCCCCGTTCCTGCCGAAAGCCTCGATTCAGGACTTTGCGCAAATCTGCTTCAACCGCCCCCTGGAGCGCAAATTGCGCGACGTGGAAGAAACGACAACCGGTCGTCATGACATGCTGAGTCGCTTGATCTGGAACAGCATTGATGTGATCGCCACCCTCGTTACGCTGCCCTTTCCCCCTGCCAGCTTTACAGTTGGCGTCGCCTTGTCGTTACGCGACAACCTGAAAGCCCTGCAAACACTGACAGGTGAAACACCGGATGAGGCAGGCGCATTCATTCTGGCGTCCGTTCTGAACATCGCAGGTGCGGCGGGCGATTTCACGGTTGGCCTGAAGGGTTTTGGCGGTGTTGCGCGTCAATTGGCACGGGACGCCAAGTCGCGATCATTGCTGACTGGCGCTGAACGCACAAAGGGGGGACCCGTTCGGCAAACGTTGCATCCCGTCGAGATTCAGGACGAGCCGTATCTGGTGGCCCGCCCGGATGCGCAGGGGCGCGCACAGGTTTACGTCAATGCGGGATTTGAAGCCGATGATGCCTTCGCCACAGGGCAATACGCCGTCAGAAACGCCGCCGGGCAATGGCAGCCGCTGGAACCCGCGATCACCTCCACCGCCACAGCACCAACCCCGGTCTACGCCAATCGAGCTGTTGATCTGCCGCTTTCATCGCTTCACCCCGTCACCGAAGGCCACGCTGCGGGCATATATGTCGGCAACGGCAAGTGCTTCATCACCATGAACGACCTTGTCTATCAGGTGCAGTACGACCCTCGCGCCCGTGTCTGGGCCATCGTAGATCCGGCCAATCCGTTCGCGTTCTTTGGCCGACAACCCGTCCGGCTGAACGACAAGGGGCAATGGCAACTGATCGCACGACCAGCCCTGCGTGGAGGGGCGGACGATGTGCCAGGCAACTACAGGCCACTGCCCGAAGAGGCAGCGGGGAGCCAGACGGCGGGCAGCAGCCTGCACGATTACGAGGTACCGAAAAAGCTGCAACACCATCTGGATGTCATTCTGGGCACCGATGAGCTCGACTCGCTCGGCCCCGGATTCGATGAGTTTTTCGAGGCCTATTACCTTCAGATGCGCAACATCTATACCACGCTGAGGGCCAATCTCTATCGTGACGCTGACGCCTTCTTTTCTGCCTCTATACCGCTACCGGCCCGGCCGACACTGCCTGAAATCCATGACTCAACGACGGTAGGCAGCTTCCTGGAAAACGCGTTTACCCACAGCAACGGGCTGGTCTTCAGCGAGGCGCCCAAATCCATCACCAGCAAACGCCTGCTAATGCGGCACATGCCCAAACTCGCGGAGCAGGGCGTGGAGGTGCTGTACATTCAGCACCTGCTGACCGACAAACACCTGCGCAAACTGGCGAAATACCGCGCCAAAGGGGCGAAGGTGCGCACAGGTTCGCACGAGATAAAACACTATCTCGAAACCGTCAACGGTGGCGCACTGGACAATCTGAGCAACGAGTACGACTACTACCACCTGATCAAGGAAGCCCATCGCCACAACATCGACGTGCGCCCGTTCAGCGCGTCCACCAGCTATCCGCTGGATGCGCACCCGGTTGCGGCGGCTGCCGAAGACGCAACGGCCGCTCAAAAAATGAGCAATTACTTCGGCCATAAGGTCATCAGCTCCGATGTGGAAGCGAACGCGAACAGGCGCTGGGTCGCGCTGTTGGAGCACAGGCTTGCGACCACCCATGACCAGATCCCAGGCATCGCAGAACTGGAAGGCGCAATCAGCATCCACGTCGATGACCAGGTGGCTGGGCCGATGATGCGGGTCACCCGGAACAACGACCTCACCGATCACAGCGATTTCAAAATCAAGTTTCTCAGCGAGCCGCCCACTCGGCAGCCTGCCATGCCGGATCTGCGACTTGACCTGGATACCGTTGCGACAACCCGAAATGCAGACCTCCAGAACACGGAAAGCGGCTTTCAGTGGAATGACGTATCAGGCTGGCAGCGCATCAACCCGGAACACTGGACAGCCAACACGCCACCGACAGCGCTTCAGCAGTCACTGGCCGACGCCGCCTACGAAATTCCGCTGGAGACCCGAGATACGCTCTACGAAATGATCTACCTGCAACGCAGAGGGATGGATACACACTACTTCTTCACCGACGAGCGTCTGATGTCACTGCAGGCCAACTTCTCCGAGCTTCGTTCAACGTTGCAAACAGATGCCCGCCGCGTGATCACCGTAACGCTTGCGAAGCGACCGGCGATGCCCTCGGTGATCCCGCAGCCAGACAATGCCACCTTCATCCGTCGCCTGTATCAGGAAACCGATGGCATGGTGGTCGGTGAGTTTCACTCGTCCATCGGCAGCAAGAAATTCATCATTGAGCATATGGATCTGCTCGTTGAGGAGAATGTGAAGACGTTGTACATGGAGCACCTGCTGACCGACCTTCATCAGGCCGATCTCGACCGTTTCTTCGAGACGGGCCAGATGAGCAAACGCCTGTTGCACGCCCTGAAAGTGCTCGACAACGGCCACCTGACCGATCCCGCCAAGGTCTACACCTTCGAAAAGCTTGTCCTGAGAGCTCGTCAGCACGGCATTGAAATCCGTGCGATCGACTGTGCCGCCAGCTACCACCTCAAAGGCCTCGCTCAGACGGTATCCACCACGCGTCAACAGATGATGAATTACTTCGCCTCCCGGACGATTCGTCGTCATCAGGCCGTCATGGGCAAACACAAGTGGGTTGCGCTGGTAGGCAATAGCCACGCCAACACTTTCGTTGAAAGCGTGCCCGGCATTGCCGAGCTTGAAGGCGCCATCGGCGTTCACGTTTTCGATGTACCCTCAGGCTCGGCAGCCGGTGCCAGCGTGGATACGGGCGAAAACGTGCGATTGCCATTGAGCAATCGAGGAGTGTTTCTGAAGGGGGATTTCCGACTGGATATGGAAATCCCGAAAAACCCCATCGTGATCAGACCGCCACAACCACTGCCGCTGGAACAACGTCTTTCAAGGCCTGGCATGTTCGTGACGGAGCAGCGGGGCAATGTGCACACCATCATCCATCGCTCGCGTGATCAAGCCCTTCATCACACGCCCGTGCAAATCAATGCCGCAGGCAAAGTCTACGTGGATCGCCCGACCTGGTCGGCTGTGCACTTACAATCCTACGACGACATCGACGCGCTGCTACAGGCCCTGGAGGACATCAACCTGACCCGCGTCGCCTGACGATCAAGGCGCTTTCGGCAGGCGCTGCTCCAGCAGCTGGTGCAGCGCACTGTCGACAGGCCAGTTGCGCATGAAACGGGCGCGGTCCTTGGCAAAGGCCGCTGCGAAGGTGCTTTGCGAATTGTGCTGACACATAGCATCGAGGTCGATCAGTGCCCAGCGGTCCTGATGCCAGAACACGTTATGGCCCTTCAGATCGCCATGACTGATGCGTTCGCGCAGCAACTGGGCGAACAGCGTATCCAGCGCCTGCAACTCGCTTTCCGGCGCATCGCCCGAGGCGACGTAAGGCGCGAAGCGCTCGATGATGTCAGGCCCTGGCAAATATTCGGTGACCAAATAGGCTTTGCGGCGTAACCAGAAAAAACGCTGCTCCAGCAACGCCAGAGGTTTGGGCGTGGCGATACCAAGAAACATCAGGCGATTGCCTTCGCGCCATGAAAGCCACGCGCGACTTGGGCGCCAGAAGCGCTTGAGCCAGTGGGCGAAGTTCTTGATGTTGTAGCGTTTGATCACCAGCTCACGGCCATTGACCTCAACCTTGGCGACACTCGCTGCTCCGCCGGTCTTGTACAGGTGACCGCTGTCGATCAGCGCATCGGCCCTGTCGAGCACCGGCAGCATCGCAGCCTCTTCTTCACGACGAATCGCGCGCAGCTTGAACGGGCCATCGAAGACGCTGAACAGGCTGCACTCGCGCCCGACTTTGATCAGGTAATCCTTGAGACGCCAGGCGCTGACCTTGTCGATCTGCTTTTGCAAGGCCTCCACCGGCAGCGCATGCTCGCCGTTGCTCAGCAGGTAGTAGACCAACAGTTCTTCGGTGAACGGCGCCAGCGCCTTGGGCAACTGGGCGAAGAACACACCGAGGTTTTCCAGCACTTTCTGACGAGACAGCGGCTTGCCCGCTTCTTCAGCGCGAATGCCAGCGCCGTCGATCAGGTACAGATTGCCGTTCTGGCGCAGTAAGTTGTCCAGATGCAGGTCTTCTTGCCACAAGCCTTTGGCGTGCATCTGCCCGACTGCCGCGAGGGCTTCGCTCAGCACGGCGATTTGCTCATCGGCGAGTGGGGGCAGATGCTCGACGGATTTCCAAGCCTCGCCCAGCGATTCGGCCTGATCGAGAAACTCGAACAACAGCCAGCCACCCTCGCCTTCCTGAAGCCCCTCGGCCAGCAGCAACGGCGTGGTCAAGCCCTGCTCTGCGAGCAATTGCACTCCGGCACGCTCGCGCTGAAAGTGCCGGGGCGCCTTTTGGCCAACCAGCAATTTGGCCAACACAGGGCGCCCGCGCCAGATCCCGGCCCCCACATAGCGTTGGCCCGGCAGCACACGCAGCAGGCTGAGCAACTGCAACTCGGCAGGCCCGGCGGCATCTGCCAAGGCGATGCTCATGGGCAGTGCCGGAGTGCGACCGGCGTTTTTCAGTTCAGACAAACGCATCGGCGTCCTCTTCGGTCAATCTTCAAATCAAATGCAGACCGCTTCTGCCCGAAGGGCGTGGGAGCCGGCTTGCTGGCGAAAGCGGCGTATCAGCCACCCATGATGCCGTTGATCCGACGCATTCGCCAGCAAACCGGCTCCCACAAAAGATCGACGCCCCCCTGAGATCAGCGGCCGCTGCGTTTATGGCTGCCGCGTTTGGCCAGCCGCTGCCACCAGGCCTCCACCAGCCCGCTGTCGCTCGGCGCTTGCAGGTAAGTAGCAAGCAGCTCGCGGATTTCGGCCTCGGTCCACATCGGCGCGCGACGCAACAGCGGCTCGATGTCCTTGACCCGGTCACGCTGGCCGAAAATCGACTTGCGCGTTTTCTCAAGGTCAATCAACTGCGCCTGATACCCGCCGCCCCTGGCCTTGAGAAAAATATGCTTGGGATAGAAACAGCCGTGCACTTGCCCGGCCTTGTGCAGCGTACGCGCCAGTTGTCCACAGGCTTGCAGAATGGCCAGACGCTGGGTAGCGGCCGCCTCATCCCACTGCGTCAGCAACGTATCGAGATCGGTCCAACCGTCCAGCGCGCGGGTCATCAAGATCGCTCGGCGCTCGCCATCGACTTTCTTCTCGCCGTAGAACACCGCATGCAGCGCGGGAATGCCGAGCTTCTGGTACAGGCTGATGTTGCGAAACTCGCGAGAAAAGGACGGCTCGCCAAACGGGTGATGCAGGGTGTAGGTCAGGTAATTGCTTTGGCGCTTGAGGTAATACCCCGCCCCTTCAAGCTCCAGACGGAACACACTGCTCCAGCCACCCCGCCCAGTGTTGGGTTCGTCCACGGCATCGAGCTGTACGTCCCACAGCGAATCGAAATCCGCCAGGCCATGGCGCTCCAACAATGCGCGATCAGCATCGGCTATGAAAACACTCATTCGCGCCCCTCGAAAAAGCTGACGATGTGGCGAATGCGCTTTTTATCTGAATCGTTCAGGCGCTCACGCCCCCGGTATTGCAGATAAAAGCGCAGGCGCTGGGTGGCCGACAGGTGATATTTGGCCACCTTGTCCAGACAGGCCAAGTCTTTGGTGATGCGATAACGCAGCATGAAGCTGACCCAGAACGCGCCGTTGGGGCAGTCGATCAGGAACACCGTTGACTGATCGTCCACCAGCAGGTTGCGCCACTTCAGGTCGTTATGGGTGAAATGGTTGTCATGCATCGTGCGGGTGTAACGCGCCACTTGCTGACTGATCCGATCGACCCAGGATCGATCGTTCAAACGCTGGTCATGATGCCGCGCCAGTTCAGACAAGTCTTCGGTACGCGGCAGCTCGCGGGTGATCAACGCACCGCGATCATAGGCCGCGCCTTTGCGTTCAAGGCCCCAGGCCACCACTTCAGCGGTCGGAATGCCCCACTTGGCGAAGCGCTTGAGGTTCTGCCACTCGGACTTGACCCGAGGACGCCCCAGATAGCGACGCAGGCCTTTGCCCGCAGCCGTGTAACGCTTGACGTAATAGTTGATGCCGCCGCGCTCGACGCGAATCACTTCGGACAGCGGGTCGCGGGTCAGGCGCTCGCCCCGCAAGGCAAACACTGCGTCCAACGAACCAAAATCCCCGGCCAGCGCAGCATACTCAGGTTCCAGATTCCAACCCGCCATCAGAGCGCATCCCCATACCGCAGTTTGCGCTGATACAGCTTCTCGGCCTTGGCCTCCAACCAGACCAGCAGCGCCGACTCCTCAACCAGAATCTTGCGCAGCGGTTGCTGAAAGTAGCCGTTGAGGAAACGCAGTTTGTCACGACGAGTCAGGCCGATGTCCAGCGCCGAGAAATACAGCGCGGCCAGGTCCTTGTTGCGCCAGCGCTGGGTAATCTGCGGACGGGTCTGGGCGCGGTGCAGGTCGATCACCGACAATTTGAAGCTTTCCGGGGTGACCGGCGTGTCAGTGTGCAGCAGGAAGTGGCACAGATAGCAGTCACGATGGTTGACCCCGGCGCGATGCATCATCCCGACCAGGCGCGCGACTTCAGCGATGTAGGCCCGCTTCATACGTGGCTCAGGCGGCTGCTTCGCCCAATGCAGGCTGACGTCTTCCATACTTTCAGTCGGCGCCAGTTCTTCGGTGACGATGAAGGAATGCTGCGCCGCTGGATTGTTGCCGCGTTCACCATAGGCCACAGACGTCATGGTCGGCACGCCGACTTCTTTCAGGCGGTTGATCGCCTCGAATTCTTTACCGGCGCCGAGCACCGGCAACTTGGCGGTCAGCAGGTTCTTCGCCACTTCGCCCCAGCCGATGCCGCGATGGATCTTGACGAAATACCCCTTGCCATCGACTTCAGTGCGCAATGTGCGACGGTTTTCCAGCTCGCGATACACCTGGCCTTGCAGTTCCTCGACGGCTTCGAACGCATCGCGCCCGGCCCAGAGGCTCTTGAAGGGTTCCTCAAGGATCAGTTTCATCCGCGGTGCTCCGCCAGAATCACATCCGCCGCATGCTGCGGCATGCTGTAAAGGTCAGCCGTATCGGCGAACGCCAACCCGTTCTTGCCCCAGGTGGCACGCTGGGCGTCATCCTTGAGCATGCGTTCCAGGTACTGGTTGAGCTGGTTTTGCTCGAATGGCTCATCCAGCACCAGACCGCTGTCGGCCTCGGCGATGTAGTGGGCGTAACCGCACACCGCGCTGACCAACACAGGCAATCCGGCAACCAACGCTTCCAGCAACACCGTGCCGGTGTTCTCGTTGTAGGCCGGGTGAATCAACAGATCGGCACCCAACAGGAAGCGCGGAATGTCGCTGCGGCCCTTCATGAAGGTCACGTTGTCGGTCAGGCCCAGTGCCGTGCTTTGCATCTGGAACAGTTTCGGATCGTCCTGGCCGATGACGAACAAGCGGGTGCGCTTGCGCAGCTCGGACGGCAGTGCGGCCAGAGCCTTGAGGCTGCGGTCCACGCCCTTGGTCTTGAAGCCCGAGCCAATCTGCACCAGCAGCAAGTCGTCCTCACCGAGCTTGAACTCGCGACGGAAGTCAGCGCGGATTTCGGCTGCATTGGCAGGCGCGCGACGGTCCTGAGAAATCCCCGGCGGCAGCAGGTGGAACCGCTTGAGCGGCGTGTCGTAATGCTTGATGAACAGCGGCTGCTGCACTTCGGAAATCATCAGCACTTCGGTTTTCGCATCTTTGGCGAACACCGCGCGCTCATAGTCAGCGAAGTGGCGATAGCGGCCCCAGTATTTGTACAGGCCGTGGCGCAGATTTTGCGCCTTGTCTTCGTAGCAGCCGTCGGCGGCGTAATACACGTCCAGACCGGGCATCTTGTTGAAGCCGATCAAACGATCCACCGGGCGTTTGGCCAGATCGGCGTTCATCCAGTCGGTGAGCTTTTCGTTGCGCCGATGGTTGAAGATCGCCTTGACCGGCGCCACCAGCACTTCGAAACCGGGCGGCACGTCCCCTTCCCAGATCAGGGTGTAGACGCGGATCGAATGCCCGCGCTGCTGACACTCCAGCGCAATGCGCATGAAATCACGCTGCAGGCCACCGAAGGGAAAGTATTTATAAAGCACGAATGCCAGTTGCATCACGGGTGTTCCTTTGCCAGCAACAGCGAACCCAGTTGGCTCGCTACTCGCTCGGGATTCAGGCGAGTGAAGCACATCGGCCACTCGCGTTCGGTATCGACCTGACGCTGATCTTCAGCGGTCGGGCGATAGGTGCATTTCTTTTGCAGACACGGCGCGCAAGCGGGGTAATCGCCCGCCAAGTGAACCTGCGACTTGCCGTAGGCGCCACTCAACCCGGGATTGGTCGGGCCATAGAGCGACAAGGTCGGCACGTCGAGCGCTGCCGCAAGATGCCCAAGACCGGTGTCCACGGCGACGCAGCCCTGAGCGCCTGCCAGTTCCCGCGCGACGCCAGCCAGATTCAGTTTGGGGAGCACGATGGCTTTATCAAGGCCCTCGGCAATTCGCTCGGCGCGAGCCTTTTCGGCCGGATTACCCCAAGGCAGGCGAACTTCAAGGCCTTGAGCGACCATGCGCTCGGCCAACTGGCGCCAGTACAGCTCCGGCCAGTGCTTGGTGTCCCATGTGGTGCCATGTAAAAAAACCACGAAAGGCGCCGCGTCTTCGGCGCCACGCTCAACACCCTGCAAGCGGCTGCGATCGAGGCTGTAATCACCCACCCCTTCCGGCAGCGGATAGCCCAATGTCTGAGCAAACAACTGACGTGTACGCTCAACCGCATGCTGGCCACGGGCGACGGGATAGGTTCGATCGTAAAAACGAGCGGCCAGCGGTTCGCGGACCGAGTCTTTATCCAGACCGGCGATCGGCGCCTTGACGTAACGAGTCAACCACGCGCTTTTCAGCAGGCCCTGGGCGTCAATCACCAGGTCGTAACGGGTGTCGCGCAGGCGCTGTTTGAACTGGCGCCATTGGCCGCTCTTGAACGTTTGCCAGAGATTTTTTCGCCAGCGCCGAATCGCCACCGGAATCACCCCAGCCACCGCCGGGTGCCAGGTCGGGATTTCGGCGAAGCCTTCTTCCACCACCCAGTCGAACTGGATGCCGGGAATCGCCCGTGTGGCGTCGGTCAGCGCGGGCAGGGTATGAATGACGTCACCCAGCGACGAAGTCTTGATCAGCAGTACCCGCAAGTCAGGCAACCTCGACCGGCGTGCCGCCCAACTGGCCCAACGCGCGGATAACCGAATCCGGTTCCAGCAGACGCAGGCAGTTGTAGTGACCAAAACGGCAGGTGCGCTCAAAGCACGGACTGCATTCGATGCCCAGTTGCACGATCTCGACGTAATCGGCCAGCGGCGGGGTAAAGCTTGGCGAGGTCGAACCGTAGACAGCGACCAGCGGACGGTTCAGCGCAGCAGCCACGTGCATCAGCCCGGAATCGTTGGAGACCACGGCGTCTGCGCAGGACAGCAAATCAATCGCCTCAGCCAGCGAGGTCGCGCCGCTCAGGTTGCTCGACTCTTCTCGCAGGCCCGGAATCAGCCGCTCGCGAATGCTTTCGCCCACCGCGTGGTCGTTCTTGGAGCCGAACAGCCAGACTTGCCAGCCTTCACGAATCTTCGCTTCAGCGACCTTGGCGTAGTGCTCGGACGGCCAGCGCTTGGATTCACCGAACTCGGCACCAGGGCACAGGGCCAGGACCGGGCGGTCGAGGGTCAAGCCGAACTTGGCCAATGCGGCTTCGCGGCTAGCGGTTTCAATCTGCAAGCTTGGTTTTGGATACGGACGCGGTATCTCGGCGTCTTTGTCATACGCCAGCGCCATGAAACGCTCGATCATCAGCGGGTACTTCTGCTTGTCCAGAATCCGCACGTCGTTGAGCAGGCCGTAGCGGAATTCGCCACGCCAGCCAGTGCGTTTCGCAATACCGGCAAAGAACGGCACCAGCGCTGACTTCAGCGAGTTAGGCAGCAGAATCGCCTGATCGTACTGGTCTTTCAGGGATTTTCCGATGCGTCGGCGAGTCGCCAATTCCAGCGCGCCGTGGCCGAGCGGAAAGCTCAAGGCCTTGCGCACTTCTGGCATGCGCTCAAGGATCGGCCGACTCCACTCAGGGGCCAGCACATCGATTTCGCATTGCGGGTGTCGCTGTTTCAGGCACTGGAACAGCGTTTGCGCCATCACCATGTCACCGACCCAGCTGGGCCCTACGATCAGAATTCTCATGCTCAATCCAAAAACGACCAGAAACGAGCAGGGAGGCCCATCAGACTGCGTGACGCTTCCACACAGCCTGACGCCTCCCTGTCATAGCTTTATATAAGTCCAACTGCAGCGCTCGTTCTGACGCCATCGCGGGCAAGCGCGCTCCTACAGGAGATCGCGCTCAACTGTAGGAGCGCGCTTGCCCGCGATGAGGTCAGTGGCATCAACAAAACCCGATGCGTTAACTCAACCCCAACTGCCCCCAGATCCGCATCACTTCACGCCGTTCACTGGCGAACTGATCGCCACTGACCACGCCCGCATCCTTTTGCAGGGCTTGCCGGTGAGCGGCGGAGCGGTAGGCTTTATACACCTCGCGCAGCAGGCTCGCATCGGCGGAAGGTATCAGTCCTGCCTCTTCCAGCCCTTCGAGAATGCGGATGTTGTCGGTGTATCGAAGCAGCGCGGGATGCTCTCTGGACCACGCCAGGGCCGCGTATTGCACCATAAATTCGATATCGACGATACCACCGGCGTCCTGCTTGAGATCGAACGACGAAGTGGCCTCGAAGGCGTTTTCTCCCTTTCCGGCCGTCGTCCCCTTGGTTCCGAGGTTGTCGCGCATCTTGGCCCGCATGTCGCTGACTTCCTGGCGCAAGGTGTCCAGATTGCGCTCGCGCCCCAGCACTGAAGCACGCACCGCCTCGAACCCGGCGCCCACATCCGCACTGCCCACCAACACCCGCGCACGTACCAGCGCCTGATGCTCCCAGGTCCAGGCTTCGTTCTCCTGATAGCGGGAAAACGCCCCTAACGAGCTGACCAGCAAACCCGCCGCACCCGATGGCCGTAGACGCATGTCCACTTCATAGAGCTGACCGGAGTTGGTCTGCGTGGTGATCAGGTGAATGATCCGCTGACCCAGCCGGGTGAAGAACTGCGCGCCATCGATCGGCTTGGCACCGTCGGTTTCGGTCTGAGGATCACCGTCGTGGATGAACACCAGATCCAGGTCCGAACCATGCCCCAGTTCGATGCCGCCGACTTTCCCGTAACCGACAATCACAAAGCCGGGATCGCACAAGGTGCCATCCGGTCGGCGCGGCGCACCATGGCGCGCGACGGTATGCCGCCACGCCAGCGCCAACACTTGCTCCAGGATGGCTTCGGCCAGCCAGGTCAGGTAATCGCTGACTTTCATCAAAGGCAGGCTGCCAGTGATTTCCGACGCCGCCACCCGCAGCCGGTGCGCCAGTTTGAAGTGACGCAACGCTTCCATCTGCTGCTCAAGATCGTCCTCGGGAATCCGCGTCAGCCGTTCGCGCAGCTCGGCGGCCAGCTCAAGGGCTTGCGGCGGGCTGAACAGACGCCCTTCGTTGAGCAGTTCGTCGAGCAGCAACGGAAAGCGGGCGATTTGTTCGGCGATCCAGGGGCTGGCCGCACACAAGGTCAGCAAACGCCGCAACGCACCGGGATTTTCGGTGAGCAACACCAGGTACGCCGAACGGCGGGCCACGGCCTCGACCAATGGCAGCACCCGTTCCAATACCAGATCGGGATTCTCATGTTCGACGGCCTGAGCCAGCAGGCGCGGAATGAACGCGTCGAGGCGTTCACGGCCCAGACGCTGCATCGAGCGCAGTTGCGAACTGTTGCGCAGGTTGCTCAGATGTTTCAGCGCCTTTTGCGCATCGGCGAATCCGCCTTCCTGCAATTGGCGACAGGCGGCGTCTTCGTCCTGTGATTCTTCCCACAGCGGCAGCCACTCGCCACCGACGATCTCTTCACCACCGTCCTGCTCGCCCTCTTCCTCGTCCGGGTCGGCGATAACCTGGCGAAAATGCCAGTCCACCCGACCGCGCCAATACATCAGCTTCTCGTGGAAGGCGTTCCAGTCCGCGAATCCCATGATGAAAGCGATGCGCGCCTGATCACGAGGGTCGTCTGGCAGCATTTGCGTCTGGCGATCGGCAATGGCCTGAATGGCGTGTTCGGTGTAGCGCAGGAACTCGTAGCCTTCGCGCAATTCAGTGATGACGGCCTGAGGCAGATAGCCCTGGCCTTCCAGCGTGCGCAGCACTTTGAGCAGAGGTCGTTGTTGCAGGCTCAGGTCGCGGCCGCCGTGGATCAACTGGAAAGCCTGGGCGATAAATTCCACTTCACGAATACCGCCCGCCCCCAATTTGATGTTGGCGGCCATGCCCTTGCGGCGGACTTCCTGCTGAATCAACTGCTTCATGGTGCGCAGTGCTTCGATGGCCGAGAAGTCCAGATAGCGGCGGTAAACGAAGGGGCGCAGCATTTCCAGCAGTTCGCCGCCCTTGGCCTGATCGCCGCCGACCACGCGGGCCTTGATCATGGCGTAGCGCTCCCAGTCACGGCCCTGATCCTGATAATACTGTTCAAGCGCGTTGAAGCTGAGCACCAGCGCCCCGGCTGAACCGTAAGGCCGCAAGCGCATGTCGACGCGAAACACGAAGCCGTCGACCGTCACCGGGTCCAACGCCTTGATCAAGCGCTGCCCGAGGCGAATGAAAAACTCCTGATTATCCAGCGGGCGTTTCACGCCTTGCGTCTCCCCGCCTTCGGGGTAGGCGAAAATCAGGTCGATATCAGAGGACAGGTTGAGTTCCACGGCACCGAGCTTGCCCATGCCCAGAATGACCATTTGTTGGGGTTCACCACTTCTATGGCCCGTCGGCACCCCGAATTGCTGGCAATGTTTGTCATATAACCACCGATAGGCGAGGTCGATACTGCCATCGGCCATGTCGGACAGGTCACGGCAGGTTTCCACCAGATCAGCCTGACGGGTGATATCGCGCCAGATAATTCGCACTTGCTGCCGTGTCCGTTGACGACGTAGATTACGCCCCAACTCATCGTCGGTGGTCGCTTCGGCAACCGCGTTGGCGATGTGTTCTCGCAGCTCGCTGGCCGCAAAACTGCGCTCCAGCTCGCCGGATTCGGCGAGGTCGAGCAGCATCTGCGGATCGCGTCCGACGTGTTCGGCGACAAAGTCGCTGGCCGCACAGACGCGGTCGAAGGCAGCCAGACGTTCGGCAGGCCAGGTCTCGAAAGCGGCCAGACCCGTGTCGTTCAGAGCAGTGAGTGCCGTGCGAAAGGACTGTTGTGCACGGGTAGCCAACGGAAGCAGTACGGCTGGCAGATCGGCCAGCAAAGGAAGGCTCATGGTCTATCCTTGATCGGCGTTCGAAACACTACCTGCGGCGAGGGTTGTACACACGTTGCGAGGCAGAATGTCGAACAAAGGTTAAAAATTGCGGGTATTTACCTCTTTTTGATCGCAAGGGCCATTCGCCCGCCGATCTTTTTATGGTTTCTACCAACATTTTTCATTTGATTCATCGCAACACATCAGCGAAACCATCGCAGAACTGTAGTTTTACTACTGTATATACAAGTCAAAAAGCTGAAACGGCCAAAGATTTGTAGTAAAACTACACGGACCCGGTAACTCTCCGGTTATCCAAGAATTTTTACGTCGTCTGCCCACAAGGCCAGTCGCAACAAACTCAGGCAACCGATTCTGGAAGCCTTTCCGCCCTGGAGCAAGCCATGCAAGACCTCGATCCCGTCGAAACCCAGGAATGGCTGGACGCCCTGGAATCGGTTCTCGACAAAGAAGGCGAAGACCGTGCTCACTACCTGATGACCCGTATGGGTGAACTCGCTACCCGCAGCGGTTCGCAACTGCCGTACGCCATCACCACGCCCTACCGCAACACCATCCCCGTTACCCGCGAAGCACGCATGCCCGGCGACCTGTTCATGGAACGCCGCATCCGTTCGATCGTTCGCTGGAACGCCCTGGCGATGGTCATGCGCGCGAACATGCAAGACCCTGATCTGGGTGGTCACATCTCCACCTTCGCCTCCAGCGCGACGCTCTACGACATCGGTTTCAACTATTTCTTCCAGGCCCCGAACGAAGAACACGGCGGCGACCTGATCTATTACCAAGGCCACGCCTCGCCTGGTATCTATGCTCGCGCCTTCCTGGAAGGTCGCTTGAGCGAAGAGCAAATGCTCAAGTTCCGTCAGGAAGTGGACGGTGGCGGCCTGTCCTCGTACCCGCACCCGCACCTGATGCCTGACTTCTGGCAGTTCCCGACCGTTTCCATGGGTCTGGGTCCAATCACCGCGATCTACCAGGCACGCTTCATGAAGTACCTGGAAAACCGTGGTTTCATCCCGGCTGGCAAGCAGAAAGTCTGGTGCTTCATCGGTGACGGCGAGTGTGACGAGCCGGAAACCCTGGGCGCCATCTCCCTGGCCGGTCGTGAAAACCTCGACAACCTGATCTTCGTCATCAACTGCAACCTGCAGCGCCTCGACGGCCCGGTTCGCGGCAACGGCAAGATCATCCAGGAACTGGAAGGCGTGTTCCGTGGCGCCAACTGGAACGTCAACAAGGTCATCTGGGGCCGCATGTGGGACCCACTGTTCGCCCAAGACGAAGACGGCCTGATGCAGCGTCGCATGGACAAAGCCATCGACGGCGAGTACCAGAACTACAAGGCCAAAGACGGCGCTTACGTTCGCAAGCACTTCTTCGGTGATGACCCAGAGCTGCTCAAGCGCGTCGAGAACCTGTCCGACGACGAGATCTGGAAACTCAACCGTGGCGGCCACGACCCGTACAAGGTCTACGCGGCGTACCACCAGGCGGTCAACCACAAAGGCCAGCCAACCGTCATCCTCGCCAAGACCATCAAGGGCTACGGCACCGGTGCGGGCGAAGCGAAGAACACTGCGCACAACACCAAGAAAGTCGATATCGAGTCGCTGAAGAAATTCCGTGACCGCTTCGACATTCCGCTGAACGATTCCGAACTCGAATCGCTGCCGTTCTACCGTCCGGCCGAAGACAGCGCGGAAATGAAGTACCTGCGCAAGTGCCGCGAGAAGCTGGGCGGCTCCCTGCCACAGCGCAACCGCGGCAACATCAGCATTCCGACCCCGCCGCTGGATACCCTCAAGTCCGTGCTGGACGGTTCGGGCGACCGCGAAATCTCCACCACCATGGCGTTCGGTCGTATTCTGGCCTCGCTGGTGAAAGACAAGGAACTGGGCAAGCGCATCGTTCCGATCCTGGCCGACGAAGCCCGTACCTTCGGTATGGAAGGCATGTTCCGTCAGTTGGGTATCTACTCGCCTGTCGGCCAGCTGTACGAGCCAGTCGACCGCGACCAGGTGATGTACTACCGCGAAGAGAAAGACGGCCAGATCCTGCAAGAAGGTCTCAACGAAGCCGGCGCGTTCTCCTCGTTCATCGCGGCGGGTACTGCCTACAGCAACTACAACACCCCGATGCTGCCGGTCTACATCTTCTATTCGATGTTCGGCTTCCAGCGTATCGGCGACCTGGCCTGGGCGGCTGGCGATGCCCAGACCCGCGGCTTCCTGCTGGGCGGCACCTCCGGGCGCACCACACTCAATGGTGAAGGCCTGCAACACGAAGACGGTCACAGCCACCTGCTGGCCAGCACCATCCCGAACGTGCGCAGCTATGACCCTGCCTATGCTTACGAGCTGGCGGTGATCATGCAGGAAGGCACGCACCGGATGATGACCCTGCAGGAAAACGTCTACTACTACATCACCGTGATGAACGAGAACTACCACCAGCCAGCAATGCCGGCCGGTGTAGAGCAAGGCATCATCAAGGGCATGTACCTGCTGGAAGAAGACAAGCGCGACGCGGCTCATCACGTCCAACTGATGGGTTCGGGCACGATCCTCAACGAAGTGCGTGAAGCGGCGAAGATCCTGCGTGAGCAGTTCAACATCGGTGCTGACGTGTGGAGCGTCACCAGCTTCAACGAACTGCGTCGCAACGGTCTGGCCGTTGAGCGCAGCAATCGCCTGAAGCCAGGTCAGAAGCCACAAGTGAGCTACGTTGAAGAGTGCCTGAGCGGCCGTAAAGGTCCGGTCATCGCGTCGACCGACTACATGAAACTGTTCGCTGACCAAATCCGTCAGTGGGTTCCGACCAAGGAATTCAAAGTCCTGGGCACCGACGGCTACGGCCGTTCCGACAGCCGCAAGAAGCTGCGTCACTTCTTCGAAGTTGACCGCCACTTCGTCGTGCTGGCAGCCCTGGAAGCCTTGGCTGATCGTGGCGACATCGAACCTAAGGTCGTGGCTGAAGCCATCACCAAGTTCGGTATCGATCCAGACAAGCGCAACCCGCTGGACTGCTGAGCGTAGGTCGGACGCGCGCTGAGAGCGTGCGCGAAACAGCCGCCGATGCGGAATTTACTTCGGTAAATGAGCATCTCCGGCTGTTTCGTTGCAGTAGCACCAGCGCAATCGAGTGAACAGTTCTCCTGAGGAGAGACATTGTGAGTGAGTTAATTCGTGTACCCGACATCGGCAGCGGTGACGGTGAAGTCATTGAGCTGTTCGTCAAGGTTGGCGACCGCATCGAAGCCGACCAGAGCCTGCTGACCCTGGAGTCGGACAAGGCGAGTATGGAAATCCCTGCGCCAAAGGCCGGTGTCGTCAAAGCCCTGAAAGTGAAGCTGGGCGATCGCCTGAAAGAAGGCGACGAACTGCTGGAGCTGGAAGTGGAAGGCGGTGCGGCTACAGCTGCCCCGGCTCCGGCCGCTGAAGCAGCAACTGCTGCCCCTGCACCTGCTGCTGAAAAGCCTGCTGAAGCCGCTCCGGCGCCAGCCGCTGCTCCAGCCCCGGCTGCCGCTGCATCGGTTCAAGATATCCACGTGCCTGACATCGGCTCGTCAGGCAAGGCTCGCATCATCGAGCTGATGGTCAAGGTGGGCGACAGCATCGAAGCTGATCAATCTCTGATCACTCTGGAATCCGACAAAGCCTCGATGGAGATTCCGTCTCCAGCCGCTGGCGTGGTCGAAAGCATCAGCGTCAAGGTCGAAGACGAAGTCGGCACTGGCGATCTGATCCTGAAACTGAAAGTCGCAGGCGCTGCTCCGGCGGCTGCACCGGCTCAAGCGGCGGCTCCTGCTCCGGCCAAGGCTGAAGCGCCTGCTGCTGCACCGGCTGCCGCCCCTGCACCAAAAGCTGAAGCCGCACCGGCTCCGGTTGCCGCACCTGCTGCCAGCGGTGCAAAAGTCCACGCTGGCCCGGCTGTTCGCCAACTGGCTCGCGAGTTCGGCGTCGAGCTGAGTGCTGTGACTGCAACCGGCCCACACGGTCGCGTGCTGAAGGAAGACGTGCAGGCGTACGTCAAATCCATCATGACCAAAGCCAAGGATGCACCGGCTGCTGCTGGCGCGACCGGCGGCATGGGTATCCCACCGATTCCGGAAGTCGATTTCAGCCGTTTCGGCGAAATCGAAGAAGTGCCGATGACTCGCCTGATGCAACTGGGCGCCACCGGTCTGCACCGCAGCTGGCTGAACATCCCGCACGTCACTCAGTTCGACCAGGCCGACATCACCGACCTGGAAGCTTTCCGCGTTGCGCAGAAAGCCGTTGCCGAAAAAGCCGGCGTGAAACTGACCGTTCTGCCACTGCTGCTCAAGTCCATTGCGCACCTGCTCAAGGAACTGCCGGACTTCAACAGCTCGCTGGCACCCAGCGGCAAAGCGGTCATCCGCAAGAAGTACTTCCACATCGGCTTCGCCGTGGATACTCCGGACGGCCTGCTGGTTCCTGTGATCAAGAACGTCGATCAGAAGAGCCTGCTGCAACTGGCTGCCGAAGCCGCCGAGCTGGCTGAAAAAGCACGCTCCAAAAAGCTGTCGGCCAACGACATGCAAGGCGCCTGCTTCACCATTTCCAGCCTGGGTCACATTGGCGGCACTGGCTTCACGCCGATCGTCAACGCGCCGGAAGTCGCGATCCTGGGTGTGTCGAAGGCCACCATGCAACCAGTCTGGGACGGCAAAGCCTTCCAGCCACGCCTGATGCTGCCATTGTCGCTGTCCTACGATCACCGCGTGATCAACGGCGCCGCCGCTGCACGCTTCACCAAGCGTCTGGGCGACCTGCTGGCGGACATCCGCACCATCCTGCTGTAAGCCGTACAAGGCCCGTTTCCTTCGAGACGGGCCTTCGCTGTTTGCGAGCTGCCACGCTCGTACCTCAACCCCGCTCATGCAGCGGGGCTTTTTTTGCCCGGATATTTTGTATTGGCGCCGCACCATCTGTAGCAGTCCCGCTTACCGGCGGTTGCGCCCGAAAGATCACTGCCGCTGGCAAGCCGGATTGCTACAGAGAATTGCGTTCTCATTGCGCTGAGTCGACGGAGTTGCGCCTTCAGGCCTCTCGAATAACAACCAGTTACCCGCCCTTTCCGACAAATCCGACCAACAACCTTCAGTTAATGCCCGATTTGCCGACAGATTTATAGCACTAAGCCATCGCGCTCACTTGTCAGCCCGTTCGCCATGATGCAACCTTGCGACACGCGATTTAACGTTGGGCTTCCTACCCACGCGCGACCGTACTCTTAAAGCGAGTTCCTTCATGAAAAGCCAACCTGATGCTGCCGCCCGATCGGCAGCCGAGGTCGTGACTCAGTTGCCGGTGCCCTCGCGGCTCGGCATGCTGCGTTTCGAGCGGCTGAATGAAGCCAGTTGGGCGATGCTGTACCTGGACCCCAACTGCGAAAAGCAGTTCGACATGCCCGCCATCGAGCTGTGCGCCCTGATCGGCGCGCCCTATGCCAGCCTGATGGAGCCTGATGCGCGCTACCAGTTGCATGACTCAGTGCAAATGCAGCTCAGCAATCACTCGCATTACATCATTCGCTACACCCTGCACACGACGCGCGGCCCCTTGGGCCTGATGGAGATCGGTGAAGGCTATCGACAGCACAATCGCGAGCTGTTACGCGGCTACCTGATCGTGGTCGATGGCGTCTTCGACCCCAGCGAGCTGGCGTTCACCCCCGATCTGGAAGTCCAGAACTCACGTTTGCAAATCGCACTGGAACTCAACCAGCGCGCGCAACACGAACAATTGCAGCATCTGGAGCGGGTCCGCGCTCAGCAAAGCCTGATTCTGCGGCTGACCCGCCATCGCTACCGCTCCAACGATTCGCTGCTCGAAGCCGCAGAGCTGATTACCAAAAGCGCCTGTGAAATCTACGACATCGACCGCGCGGCCATCTGGAACCTCAACGGCCAGGTGCTGGAACCCATTGCCGAATACCGTCGCGATATCGATGAGTACCTCAAAGGTGCGCCCATCGATATCAGTCGCTACCCCAGCTATCTGGAAGCCCTGCACAACAGCCGCGCCATCGACGCCCACGACGTGCAGCTCGACCCCCGCACTCGCGAGCTGGCCGAAAGCCTGGGGCCACGGGATATCAACGCCATTCTCGATGCCAGTATTCGCATCGATGGCCATGTAGTCGGCGTCCTGTGCCTAGAACAGACAGGCAGCGCCCGCGAGTGGCAGTCGGACGAAATCGCCTTTGCCGGGGAGTTGGCCGACCAGTTCGCGCAGGCCATCAACAATCACAACCGACGCACCGCCACCAACGCCCTGCACCTGTTTCAGCGGGCGGTAGAGCAAAGTGCCAATGCGTTTCTGCTGGTCAATTGCGATGGAGTGGTCGAGTACGTCAACCCAAGCTTTACCGAGATCACGCAGTACACCGCCGAAGAAGTGCACGGGCACCGCCTGTCGGAATTACCGGCGCTGGAAAACCTCAACTCGCTGCTGCTCGATGCCAATTCCAGCCTCGCCAGCAGCAACAGTTGGCAGGGTGAATTCAAAAGCCGCCGTAAGAATCTGGAACCGTACTGGGGCCAGTTGTCGATTTCCAAGGTGTATGGCGACAACCGCGAGTTGACCCATTACATCGGTATCTACGAAGACATCACGCAGGCCAAGCTCTCTCAACAGCGGATCGAGCGCCTGGCGTACACCGATAACCTGACCAACCTGGGCAACCGCCCGGCGTTCATTCGTACCCTTGATGAACACTTTGCTCGGGACATCGAAACGCCGATCAGCCTGTTGCTGGTGGACATCGACAACTTCAAGCGCATCAACGACAGCCTCGGTCACCAGACCGGTGACAAATTGTTGATCAGCCTGGCCCGTCGGCTGCGCAACAGCCTGAGCCCGAGCGGGATTCTGGCGCGCTTTGCCAGTAACGAATTCGCCGTCCTGCTGGATGACACAGGCCTGGAAGACGGCCAGCGCATTGCGCACCAGGTGCTGACGACCCTCGACAAGCCCATGTTCGTCGATAATCAGTTGATCAGCGTGACGGGGTCCGTGGGCCTGGCCTGTGCACCGTTGCATGGCCGCGATCCGCAAACACTGATGAAGAACGCAGGCCTGGCGCTGCACAAGGCCAAAGCCAACGGCAAACATCAGGTACAGGTGTTCACCGAAGCACTGAACGCCGAGGCCAGCTACAAGCTGTTCGTCGAGAACAACCTGCGTCGCGCGCTGACTCAGAACGAGCTGGAAGTCTTCTACCAGCCCAAGCTGTGCCTGCGCACCGGGCGCCTGCTGGGGATGGAGGCGCTGCTGCGTTGGAATCATCCGGAAAAGGGCATGATACGCCCGGATCAGTTCATCAGCGTGGCCGAAGAAACTGGCCTGATCATCCCGATCGGCAAATGGGTCGCGCGTCAGTCCTGCCGCATGAGCAAGCAACTCAGCGCTGCGGGTTACGGCAAGCTGCATGTGGCGATCAACGTGTCGCCCAAACAGTTCTCGGACCCGGATCTGGTCAGCTCACTGGCCAGTATTCTGCGCGAAGAACAGCTCGACCCCTCGTTGCTGGAACTGGAACTGACCGAAGGCTTGCTGCTGGAAGCGACCGAAGACACCCGCCTGCAACTGGAATCCTTGAAAACCCTGGGCCTGACCTTGGCCATGGATGACTTCGGGACCGGTTATTCGTCGTTCAGCTATCTGAAAAAATTCCCCATCGACGTGATCAAGATCGACCGCAGCTTCATCCGCGACATCCCGGATGATCAGGACGATATGGAAATCACTTCGGCGGTCATCGCCATGGCCCACAACCTCAAGCTGACGGTGGTCGCAGAAGGCATCGAGACCGCCGAACAACTGGCGTTCCTGCGTCGCCATCGCTGCGATGTAGGTCAGGGCTATCTGTTCGACAAGCCCATCCCCGGCGAAGACCTGATCGGCGCCTTGCGTCGCTACCCCCGCGCCACTCAAGCCTGAACCCTTCCCTGCCCCGCGCGAGTGCGGCAAACTGGCTGCCTTGACCGGAATCAGAACCCTCTGACCCCTTATTCAGCAGAAATCTGTCCAGAGAGGATTGCCCTCATGGCCCTGCGCTCGGAAATTCTTGTGAACAAAAACGAAATGCCTACTGCCCAGCAAGCTTTGCCGGGCCGTGAAACACCGATGGCTCTCCCGGAAACCCACTTCGTCAACGGTCGTCCGTTGCTGGGTCCGTTCTTTGAAGACGTCGAATTCGCCATTTTTGGTCTGGGTTGCTTCTGGGGCGCCGAACGTCGCTTCTGGCAACGGGAAGGCGTTGTCAGCACCGTCGTTGGCTACGCAGGCGGTTTCACCCCCAACCCGACGTACGAAGAAGTCTGCTCGGGCCTGACCGGCCACAGCGAAGTGGTGCTTGTGGTGTACGAGCCTGCGAAGGTCAGCTACGAAGCGCTGCTGGCCATGTTCTGGGAACTGCACAACCCGACTCAGGGCATGCGTCAGGGCAACGACATCGGTACGCAATATCGCTCGGTGATTTACGCCACTACGCCCGATCAACTGGACGCCGCAAAGAAAAGCGCCGAGGTGTATCAGGCCGAGTTGACCAAGGCGGGCTTGGGAGCCATCACCACCGAGATTGACCAGGCGCCGACCGTGTACTTCGCAGAAGCGTATCACCAGCAATACCTGGCGAAGAATCCGCAGGGCTATTGCGGGATTGGCGGGACGGGCGTGTGCATGCCGCCGAGCTTGAATCACGCATAACACGCCCTCAAGACTGACCGCGGCCATGTGGGAGCCGGCTTGCTCGCGAAAGTGCTGCGTCATTTACCGTTGTGGTGTCTGATGTTCCGCATTCGCCAGCAAGCCGGCTCCCACAGGTATCACGCGCGTCAGGCAACCTGTCACGCCTCAGCAATCAACCAATCCAGCCGCCAGTCGCCCTTGGTCTGCCCCAGCTTCTCGGCCAGCCACGGCAGCAACTCACGCAATTCCTCTTCCAGCCCCCATGGCGGGTTGGCAATCGCCAGGCCTGAGCCGTTCAGGCTGTTGGGTGTGTCCAGCGGATGCACCAGCAACTCGACGCGCAGCAACTTCGGCGCACCGGTTTCAGCCAGTTCCTGATAGAAGCGCTTGAGCGCGCGCTGGTCCTTGATCGGGTACCAAATGGCCGCCACGGTCTGACGCATGCGGCCGATGGTTTCCTTGAGCGCCACCGAGCAGCGCTTCATCTCGTCCAGTTGCTCGAATGGCGGGTCAATCAACATGACGGCGCGCTTTTCCTGCACCGGCAGCAAGGCTCGCGGCACGTGCCAGCCCTCACCCAGATGCACGGCGACGCGCTTGTCGTATTTCATGTTGTCCTTGAGCAGCACGCCATCTTCAGGGTGCTTCTCGTTGAGCAGCACGCGGTCCTGCTCGCGGGTCACGCGGCGGGCCAGCTCAGGGGAGCCGGGGTAGTAGCGCAGCTCACCGGTCTTGCGATTCATGTGGCGAATCACGTCCATGTAACCGGCCGCCATGGCAGGCACGTCAGCCGCATCCCACAAGCGGCCAATGCCTTCGATCCATTCGCCGGTGCGCGTTGCCTGATCGCCCTGCAGGTCATACAGACCGATGCCTGCGTGGGTATCAAGGTAGGCGAGCGGCTGCTCCTTGCGCGACATCAGCGCGATCAAGCGAGTCAGGACAATATGTTTCAAGACGTCGGCGTGGTTGCCAGCGTGGAAGGCGTGACGGTAGTTCATGGCGGCTCCTGGAAGGCTGCGGAGTTTAACAAAACCGCCGGTATTGCGCAGACCGCTCGTAGGCCAGCCCATCTCGTCGACAAAAACGACAGGCAAAAAAAAGCCCCGGTTAAGCCGTTACAAAACCGGGGTTGAGGCACTGTCCGGGCCAGAAGGTGACCAAACCGAGGCCGGGACAATTTTGAGTGGAGCCATTATGCCGAATTAACTAAACGGTTACATAGCCAAAACCGACACACTGATGTGCATGCCAGACATTGCCGATGACAGGTATTGCCGAGCGTGCAGCGGGCTACCAGAATCGGTTCCACCTCAATAAAAGGAGCGAGCGTCATGATGCATGCAGACCTGATCGACCAGGACGATCTACTCGGTCAACTCAGATCCATCGGCTTTGAAATGCCATCGGGCGCCACGGCCGAGCAAGCGTGCGCGCAAGCGGTCTGCGGCCTGAACGAAGACCGCGCCCGTGCGTTGCGCCAATTGGTAGAGAAGATGCTCAGCGGCAGCGCGACCATCCTGCCAGCGGTGCGTCAGGCGATTGATCAGCAGTTGTTGCCTGCGTTGGCGATGTATAACAAATCGCGCGCTCACTGATCAGGGCCAATATGGCTCCGTACTTGTGGGAGCCGGCTTGCTGGCGAATGCGGAGTATCAGACACCAATGCTGTGAATGACACACCGCTTTCGCCAGCAAGCCGGCTCCCACACCGGATAATTCGTGTCGCCTTTACAACCTCACACTCGCAAATGTCGATTCATTGCGGGCCTGGCTCAGGGCCGAAAGCGGGCCGGACAGCGGAGCGAGCACCATCGCTTGCGGAATCGGCATCATCGCCACTTGCTGGGCGGTGTTGGAACCGACGCGCTCGTCACGAGGTGGAATACCGAAGTATTCGCGGTAGCACTTGGAGAAGTGCGGCGTGGAGACGAAGCCACAGACCGACGCCACTTCGATGATCGACATCGGTGTCTGCTTGAGCAACTGCCGCGCACGGATCAGGCGCAGCTTCAAGTAGTAGCGCGATGGTGAGCAGTGCAGGTATTTCTGGAACAGCCTTTCCAACTGACGCCGCGACACCGACACGTAAACTGCCAGTTCGTCGAGGTCGATTGGTTCTTCAAGGTTAGCCTCCATCAGCGCAACGATTTCCTGCAGTTTTGGCTGGTTGGTGCCAAGCATGTGCTTGAGCGGCACGCGCTGGTGATCCTGTTCGTTGCGAATGCGCTCGTAGACGAACATTTCCGAGATGGCGGCGGACAGTTCACGCCCATGATCGCGGCTGATCAGGTGCAGCATCATGTCCAGCGGGGCGGTGCCGCCAGAGCTGGTGAAGCGGTTACGGTCGAGGGTGAACAGGCGTGTGCTCATGGCCACGCGCGGGAAAGCTTCCTGCATGGCGGCCAGACATTCCCAGTGCACGCTGCAATCGAAGCCATCGAGCAGCCCTGCGCACGCCAACGCCCAACTGCCGGTGCACACGGCACCCAGACGGCGGGACTGACGGGCTTGGCTTTGCAGCCAGCTCACGTGCTCGCGGGTCACCGTACGTTGAATGCCAACGCCGCCGCAGACGATCACGGTGTCCAGCACCGGCGCCTTGTGCATGGCCGCATCAGGGGTAATTTGCAGACCGTCGCTGGCCCAGACCTGGCCGCCGTCGACGCCCAGAGTGGTCCAGCGATACAACTCACGGCCGGACAGTTGGTTGGCCATTCGCAGTGGCTCAACCGCAGATGCGAGAGAGATCAGTGTGAAATTGTCCAACAGCAAAAAGCCGATGGATTGAGGCGCACGGTTCTGGGGTTGAGCCCCGGAGTTGAACGAAGTCATCACGGTATCTCCTCACACGAAAAGCGGTTGATGGCCCCAAGTAGAGGCTCTTGTTGTTTCGCCCTCATCTCTGGAGAGCTTTATCTATTGCAACGCAAATGCCATGCCTAAAGTTGAACGCGCATTCAATAACTCTCGTTTGCGACGTCGCGAAGCGTCTATTCGGGAGCGACAGTACTGTTCCGTTAGCGACCTATCGATTGGGAAGCCGCGGAAACAGCGGGCGGGATGAGCAATTCGGTAGCACTTGTGTGAATTACCGAAAGATCATCGCCGAGGTGAGTGTCACCCCAGGCACGGGTGACGGGCGGTAGGCCTGGTAACGCCTGTGCGGCATGGCGTTGCGCCATGCCCTCACAGTTCACGCGCCAAAAGAAAGCGGCGGGGTTGGCGCGTGATCGAAAAGCGAGCAGAAGCGGTTCAGCGACTGATCGTTCCCACGCTCTGCGTGGTAACGCCGCTCAGGACGCTCCGCGTCCATCGCCGGGTGACGCGGAGCGTCACAGGAGGCATGCCCACGCAGAGCCTGGGCACGATCAGGTTCTGCGTCAGATCGTAACGAGGTGTTCAGCACTCCACCGCGCTAACGGCCAACCCACCGCGCGATGTCTCTTTATATTTGTCGTGCATGTCGGCACCGGTATCACGCATGGTGCGGATCACGCGGTCCAGCGAGATGAAGTGCTCGCCATCGCCGCGCAAGGCCATCTGCGCCGCGTTGATCGCTTTAACAGCAGCAATTGCGTTGCGCTCGATGCACGGCACTTGCACCAGACCGGCCACCGGATCGCACGTCAGGCCCAGGTTGTGCTCCAGGCCGATTTCCGCCGCGTTACACAATTGTGGCGGCGTGGCACCCAGAATGTCGGCCAGTCCGGCAGCCGCCATGGCACAGGCGGAACCCACCTCCCCCTGACAACCCACTTCCGCACCAGAAATCGAAGCATTCTTTTTACAGAGGATGCCGATCGACGCCGCACCGAGGAAGTAATCCACCACGTTGGCTTCGCTGACTTCATCGCTGAATTTGACGAAGTAATGCAGTACCGCCGGGATGATCCCCGCCGCGCCATTGGTGGGGGCCGTGACCATTCGACCGCCCGCTGCGTTTTCTTCGTTGACCGCCAGCGCGAACAGATTGACCCACTCCATGGCGTTGAGGGTCGAGCCAATCACGTTAGGCTTGCCCAGCTCCTGCAAGCTGCGATGCAAACGCGCCGCACGACGACGCACGTTCAACCCGCCCGGCAACACACCTTCTTCTTTAAGGCCGTGCTCGACGCAATCCTGCATCGCCTTCCACAGACGCATCAGACCGGCGCGAATCTCTTCTTCGCTGCGCCAGACCTTTTCGTTTTCCATCATCAGCTCCGACACACGCAGGTTGTGCTTCTTGCACAACCGCAGCAGCTCTTCGGCACTGGAGAAGTCATACGGCAACACGGTGTTGTCGGCATCGAGCACGCCACTGGCCGCTTGCGCCTCGTCCACCACGAAACCACCGCCCACCGAGTAATACGTGTCGCGATGCAACTCGCCGTTCGCGTCGAAGGCGATCAGGCTCATGGCATTGGGGTGGTACGGCAGGTTTTCGTCGAGCAACAGCATGTCGCGTTGCCAGATAAAGGAAACCGGGTGATCGCCATTGAGCTTCAGCGTGTCGGTTTCGCGCAGGTCGGCAATGTGGCGGTTGATCTGCGACGGATCGATTGCGTCCGGCCATTCGCCCATCAGCCCCATGATCACAGCGTTGTCGCTGCCGTGCCCGACACCGGTTGCAGAGAGCGAGCCGTACAGGCGCACCTCAATGCGTTTCACCTGCGCCAGACGGTCGCTTTCACGCAGGCTCTGAACGAACAATGCCGCCGCTCGCATCGGCCCCACGGTGTGGGAACTGGATGGGCCGATACCGATCTTGAACAGGTCGAAAACGCTGATAGCCATTTACCGCAAACCTCCGAAGAACAGGGCTTCCGGCGCGCCCAGCGGCCGGCGACGGAGCTGCTACGCTTCACGCTGCAGTCCACCGAGATAGCGGCATCATCAGCCTTTTATCTCGAAGGGCGGCGTCTCACACCGACTCACTCTTGTCCACAAACGTCGTTCCACGCAGGAGCACATCCCCCGGAAGAAGAGCCACTGTTTTCGACACTTTTTGCCGCAACCACACTCGAAAACCTTCCGGCGAGCGGGGAAAAAATCTGTAAGCGACGTCACTGACACTGGATACGACCCCCTCTGTACTGGTTACGACGCGCCCTGTAGGCGTTTGTTTTTCCCTGTTACATGATCGTTATCGACTCAATCGCCAGACGCAGTGATAGAGCTGTTTTCCCACTTGACTCGCCGACACCAGAAAACGCGTCAGCCCTGACTGATGCCGAGAAGAAAACACCTAAGGAGTCCAACCATGAAAGGTTCACATAAGCTGTTGCTGGGCGTTGCGCTGAGTCTGCCGATGCTGGCACAAGCCGCAGAGCCAGCCGCTTGCCAGATGGTCAATTTCTCCGATGTCGGCTGGACCGACATCACCGCTACCACCGCCGTGACCAGCGTCGTGCTGCAGTCCCTGGGTTACAAAACCAAGACCACCATGATCTCCGTTCCCGTGACCTACAAATCGCTGGCCGACGGCAAGAACATGGACGTTTTCCTCGGCAACTGGATGCCGACCATGGAAAACGACATCAAGGCCTACCGCGATGCCGGAACGGTTGAAACCGTGCGCGCCAACCTTGAGAACGCCAAATACACCCTCGCCGTACCGCAAGCGCTCTACGACAAGGGCCTCCACGACTTCGCCGACATCGTCAAATTCAAGAAAGAGCTGGACGGCAAGATCTACGGCATCGAGCCGGGCAACGACGGCAACCGTCTGATCCAGAGCATGATCGACAAGAACGCCTTCGGCCTGAAAGACGCAGGCTTCAAAGTCGTCGAATCCAGCGAAGCGGGCATGCTGTCCCAGGTCGATCGCGCTTCCAAACGCGGCACCGACGTGGTGTTCCTGGGCTGGGAACCGCACCCGATGAACACCCGCTTCAAGATCAAATACCTGACCGGTGGCGACGACTACTTCGGCCCGAACTTCGGCCAGGCAACCGTCTACACCAACGTGCGCAAGGGGTACACCACCGAGTGCGCCAACGTCGGTCAACTGTTGAAGAACCTGTCGTTCACCTTGCCGATGGAAAGCGGCCTGATGGGCAACATCCTCGACGACAAAATGAAGCCTGAAGCCGCCGCCAAGGCGTGGCTGAAGAAGAACCCGCAAATCCTCGACACCTGGCTGGCGGGTGTCACCACAGTGGACGGTAAACCTGGCCTGGACGCCGCTAAAGCCGAGCTGACTAAGTAACGCGACAGGCAGGCGGGTTCGCCCGCCTGTTGTCCCCTTTTCATCCCGCACGCGGACAATCGATATCATGCTGACTGATCATAAACTCCCCTTAGGCCAGTACATTGCAGGCTTTGTCGAATGGCTGACGCAGCACGGCGCCAGCACCTTCGACGCGATTGCCTCGACACTGGAAGCCATGATCCACGGCCTGACCTCCGGTCTGACCTGGTTCAATCCTTTCGTTCTGATCGGCCTGATTGCTCTGCTCGCCCATTACATTCAGCGCAAGTGGGGCCTGACCGCCTTTGTCGTACTGTCGTTCCTGCTGATCCTGAACCTGGGCTACTGGCAGGAAACCATGGAAACGCTGGCGCAGGTGCTCTTCGCGACCCTGGTGTGCGTCGTGATCGGCGTGCCACTGGGCATCGTCGCCGCACACAAACCCTGGTTCTACACCACCATCCGTCCGGTCCTCGACCTGATGCAAACGGTGCCGACTTTCGTTTACCTGATTCCAACCCTGACCCTCTTCGGGCTGGGTGTGGTGCCGGGTCTGATTTCGACGGTAGTGTTCGCGATTGCCGCGCCTATCCGTCTGACCTATCTGGGCATCTGCGATGTCCCGCAAGAACTGCTCGACGCCGGTAAAGCCTTCGGCTGCTCCCGCCGTCAACTGCTGTCCCGTATCGAACTGCCCCACGCCATGCCAAGCATTGCGGCCGGTATCACCCAGTGCATCATGCTGTCGTTGTCGATGGTGGTGATTGCGGCACTGGTGGGCGCCGACGGCCTGGGCAAACCCGTGGTCAACGCACTGAACACTGCTGATATCGCTCTGGGCTTCGAAGCGGGCCTTGCGATCGTATTGCTGGCGATCATGCTCGACCGTATCTGCAAACAACCCGACGCTAAAGTGAGGGCTGACGCATGAGCATCATCAAATTCGACCAGGTAGACGTCGTCTTCTCCAAAGACCCGCGCGAGGCGCTCAAGCTACTGGATCAGGGCCTTGCGCGGCCAGAAATCCTGAAGAAAACCGGCCAGATCGTCGGTGTCGAGAAAGCCAGTCTGGAAATCAACAAAGGTGAGATCTGCGTATTGATGGGCTTGTCCGGTTCGGGCAAATCCAGTCTGTTGCGCTGCATCAACGGCCTGAACACCGTGAGCCGAGGCTCGCTGTTCGTCGAGCACGAAGGCAAGCAGATCAACATCGCCAACTGCACCCCGGCTGAACTGAAAATGATGCGTACCAAACGCATCGCGATGGTGTTCCAGAAGTTCGCGCTGATGCCGTGGCTGACCGTCCGCGAGAACATCAGTTTCGGTCTGGAAATGCAGGGCCGTCCTGAGAAAGAACGTCGCCAACTGGTGGACGAAAAGCTTGAACTGGTGGGCCTGAGCCAATGGCGCAACAAGAAGCCTGACGAGCTGTCCGGCGGTATGCAGCAACGTGTGGGCCTGGCCCGCGCACTGGCGATGGACGCCGACATTCTGCTGATGGATGAACCGTTCTCGGCACTCGACCCGCTGATCCGCCAGGGCTTGCAGGATGAGTTGCTGGTTCTTCAGAAAAAGCTGCACAAGACCATCGTATTCGTGAGCCACGACCTGGACGAAGCCCTCAAGCTCGGCACCCGGATCGCGATCATGAAAGACGGCAAGATCATTCAGTACAGCGTGCCAGAAGAAATCGTGCTCAACCCGGTGGACGAGTACGTGCGCACTTTCGTGGCCCACACCAACCCGCTGAACGTACTGTGCGGCCGCAGCCTGATGCGCCCGATCAACGATTGCACCCGCATCAACGGCTCCCAAGTGTGCCTCGATCCGGGCGACGATTCGTGGATCGACCTGGCCGATGGCAACACCATCAAAGGCCTGCGCCAGCACGGCACTGCGGTCGATCTGCAAAGCTGGGAACCGGGCCAGGCGGTTGAAAACCTGGGCCGCAAACCCACCGTCGTGCACTCCAACATCGGCATGCGCGAAGCGCTACAGATCCGTTACCACACGGGTAACAAGCTGGTGCTGCAAGAGAACAACCAGCTGGTCGGCATTCTGGGTGACAGCGAGCTGTACCACGCGTTACTGGGCAAGAACCACGGTTAATCGCAGCACACGGATCAACGCGACACCTGCTGATCGTTCCCACGCTCCGCGTGGGAACGCATCCGGGACGCTCTGCGTCCCATGAGGTGACGCGGAGCGTCAAACACGGCATTCCCACGCGGAGCGTGGGAAAGATGATCGAATGTTTAACGGCTCTGGAACGGGGATGTTCGCGGCTTTTTCGCACGCCCATCGGTTTTTGTTGTTTGAACGTTCAATTAAAAAGCAATAGACTGGAGCCCGTTTTTTCAGCCCTTAACGATCACCCGGCGAGCCAAGGAGACCCAACAGATGCCCAAGGTCGGTATGCAACCCATTCGGCGTCAACAGCTGATCCAGGCCACCCTCACAGCGGTGGATCAGGTCGGTATGGGCGACGCCAGCATTGCGTTGATCGCCAAGCTGGCCGGGGTCTCCAACGGCATCATCAGTCACTACTTTCAGGACAAGAACGGCCTGATCGCAGCGACCATGCGCCACCTGATGAACGCGCTGATTATCAACGTCGCCGAGCGCCGCCAGGCCCTGACCGATGACAGCCCGCGGGCGCACCTGAAAGTGATCATCGAGGGCAACTTCGATGCCAGCCAGGTCAACGGCCCGGCGATGAAAACCTGGCTGGCCTTCTGGGCCACCAGCATGCACTCGCCGTCGCTGCACCGGTTACAGCGGATCAACGATCACCGCCTGTATTCGAACCTGTGTTGCCAGTTCCGCCGCGTGTTGTCGCTGGACGACGCACGCACCGCCGCCCGTGGTCTGGCGGCATTGATCGATGGTTTGTGGCTACGCGGCGCGCTTTCGGGCGACGCCTTCGATACCGAACAGGCGCAACAGATCGCTTACGAATACATGGATTTGCAACTGGCAAAAGCGCCGCGCGGCTCGTGACAAGGATGCCCGGCGGCAGAACCGAATCGAGACCGCGTACAGCGTCTCGATCAACGCCCATCACAGACAACTGCGAGGACTCTATGGCCCGTTTCGAACTGCAAAAACTCTACATTGACGGTGGTTACGTCGACGCCAGCAGCGACGCGACTTTCGAAGCCATCAACCCGGCCAACGGCGAAGTCCTCGCCAAGGTCCAGCGCGCCAGCCAGGCGGACGTCGAACGTGCCGTGGTCAGCGCTGAGAAGGGTCAGAAAATCTGGGCTGCGATGACCGCCATGGAGCGTTCGCGCATTCTGCGTCGCGCCGTCGACATCCTGCGCGAACGCAACGACGAACTGGCCGCACTGGAAACCCTGGACACCGGCAAAGCGATCTCCGAAACCAAGTACGTCGACATCGTCACCGGCGCCGACGTGCTGGAGTATTACGCAGGTCTCGTGCCTGCCATCGAAGGCGAGCAGATCCCGCTGCGCGCCTCATCGTTCGTCTACACCCGCCGCGAACCGCTGGGCGTCACCGTCGGTATTGGCGCCTGGAACTACCCGATTCAGATCGCCCTGTGGAAATCCGCGCCAGCACTGGCCGCAGGCAACGCGATGATCTTCAAGCCCAGCGAAGTCACCTCGCTGACCACCCTGAAACTGGCCGAAATCTACACCGAAGCGGGCCTGCCCGATGGCGTGTTCAACGTGTTGACCGGCAGTGGCCGTGAAGTTGGCACCTGGCTGACCGAGCACCCGCGCATCGAGAAAGTCTCGTTCACTGGCGGCACCGACACTGGCAAGAAAGTCATGGCCAGCGCCTCCAGCTCGTCGCTCAAAGAAGTGACCATGGAACTGGGCGGCAAGTCGCCGCTGATCATCTGCGACGACGCCGATCTGGACCGCGCCGCAGACATCGCGATGATGGCCAACTTCTACAGCTCGGGTCAGGTCTGCACCAACGGCACCCGCGTGTTCGTGCCGAGCAGCCTGAAGGCCGCATTCGAAGCGAAGATCGTCGAACGCGTGAAGCGCATCCGCGCTGGCAACCCGCAGGACGACAACACCAACTTCGGCCCGCTGGTCAGCTTCGCCCACATGGAAAGCGTGCTGGGCTACATCACCAAAGGCAAGGAAGAAGGTGCACGCCTGCTGATCGGCGGCGAGCGTCTGACCGACGGCGAATTCGCCAAAGGCGCGTTTGTGGCCCCCACTGTGTTCACCGATTGCACCGACGAGATGACCATCGTCAAAGAGGAAATCTTTGGCCCGGTCATGAGCATCCTCAGCTACGAGACCGAAGAAGAAGTGATCCGCCGCGCCAACGACACCGAGTTCGGCCTGGCTGCCGGCATCGTCACCCGCGACATCACCCGCGCGCACCGCGTGATTCACCAACTGGAAGCAGGCATCTGCTGGATCAACGCCTGGGGCGAATCCGACGCCAAGATGCCGGTCGGCGGCTACAAGCAATCGGGCGTGGGCCGTGAGAACGGCATCAGCTCGCTGGCGCAGTACACCCGCCTGAAATCGGTACAAGTGGAGCTGGGCGATTACACGTCGGTGTTCTGACCTGGAACTCCGGAGCGCCGACTGACGCCATCGCGGATAAATCCGCTCCCACAGAGGAATGCGATCGTACTGAGATCCCCGATCAACCTGTGGAAGCCAGCTTGCTGGCGAAGGCGTCAGGTCAGAGACATCAATGTTGACTGACCCGCCCTGTTCGCCAGCAAGCCGGCTCCCACACTGCTCTGTGTCGAGCCATGAATTCAGGACCGACGCCGATTCTGTGGGAGCCGCCTTGGTGGCGAAAGTGGTTGATCAGCCAACATAGAATTTCCCACAGGTACCGATCGCATCTGCCCTGCCATTACTTTCTAGACGGAGGATCCCATGCCTCAAGAATTCGACTACATCATCATCGGCGCAGGCTCGGCCGGTAACACCCTGGCCACGCGCCTCACCGAAGACGCAGGCGTTACCGTCCTGCTGCTGGAAGCCGGTGGCCCGGATTACCGCGCCGACTTCCGCACGCAAATGCCCGCCGCCCTCGCCTTCCCGCTGCAAGGCCGTCGCTACAACTGGGCGTACGAGACCGATCCCGAGCCGCACATGAACAACCGCCGCATGGAATGCGGTCGCGGCAAGGGCCTCGGTGGCTCGTCGCTGATCAACGGCATGTGCTACATCCGCGGCAATGCCATGGACTACGACGGCTGGGCGAAATTGCCGGGGCTGGAAGACTGGACCTACCTCGACTGCCTGCCCTATTTCCGCAAAGCCGAAACCCGCGACATCGGCCCCAACGATTACCACGGTGGCGAAGGCCCAGTCAGCGTGACCACGCCCAAGGCGGGCAACAACCCGCTGTTCCACGCCATGGTCGAGGCGGGTGTTCAAGCCGGTTACCCGCGCACCGATGACCTCAACGGTTATCAACAGGAAGGCTTCGGCCCGATGGACCGCACCGTCACGCCGAAGGGCCGTCGCGCCAGCACCGCACGCGGTTACCTGGATGTGGCCAAGCAACGCGATACTCTGACCATCGTCACCCACGCCCTCGCCGATCGCATTCTGTTCGACGGCAAACGCGCCGTCGGCGTGGCGTACATGGTCGGCGACAGCGAGACGCGCATCGAAGCCCGTGCACGCAAGGAAGTCATCGTCAGCAGTGGCGCCATCGCTTCGCCGCAACTGCTGCAACGCTCCGGCGTCGGCCCTGCTGCGCTGCTGAACAAGCTCGACATCCCTGTGGTGCACGACCTGCCGGGGGTGGGTGAGAACCTTCAGGACCACCTGGAGATGTACCTGCAATACGCCTGCAAAGAGCCCGTCTCGCTCTACCCGTCATTGCTGTGGTGGAACCAGCCCGCGATTGGCGCCAAGTGGTTGTTCCTTGGCAAAGGCATAGGCGCGAGCAACCAGTTTGAAGCCGGTGGTTTCATTCGCACCCGCGAAGAGTTCGAGTGGCCGAACATTCAGTACCACTTCCTGCCAGTGGCGATTAACTACAACGGCAGTAACGGCGTGCGGGAACACGGCTTTCAGGCTCACGTCGGCTCGATGCGTTCGCCGAGCCGTGGTCGCGTTCAACTCAAGTCGAAGGACCCGCGTGAGCACCCGAGCATCCTGTTCAATTACATGGCGACCGAGCAGGACTGGCAGGAATTCCGCGATGGCATCCGCCTGACCCGTGAAATCATGGCCCAGCCTGCGCTGGACAAATACCGTGGGCGCGAAATCAGCCCCGGCATCGACGTGCAAACGGACGAGCAACTGGACCAGTTCGTGCGCGAACACGCCGAGACCGCGTTCCACCCGTCGTGCTCGTGCAAGATGGGGACCGACGACATGGCCGTGGTCGATAACGAAGGCCGCGTGCATGGCATGCAGGGTTTGCGGGTGGTGGATGCGTCGATCATGCCGATCATCACCACCGGTAACCTCAACGCACCGACGATCATGATGGCCGAGAAAATTGCCGACAAGATCCGCGGTCGCCAACCGTTGCCGCGCAGCACGGCCAAATATTACGTGGCCGGCGATGCGCCAGTGCGGGGCAAACCGATGCGGGAAGTGACCTCGGCCTGAACCCGTCTGATCGTTCCCACGCTCCGCGTGGGAATGCAGCCGTAGACGCTCCGCGCCGCACTCTGGTGACGCAGAGCGTCACAGCATGCGTTACCACGCGGAGCGTGGGAACGATCGACCCCATTCCACATCTATCCCCCGCCGCAGAGCCCTTCCGCGCTATGATTCGAACCGTTGCCCGTCCGAATCGCCAAGGAGCCTTCCTGCATGTTCGACTTCTCCGCTCAACTCAAGCAGCGGTTCGCCGCCTTGCAGAGCAGCGCCCAGTTTTTCTCCCTGCGCTACGTCAAACAAACCAGCCAGCACCTCTCCGTACGCAAAAACGTCCCCGAGCCACCGCAACTGAGCACCGACGAAGGTGCGATGCTGACGGTGCGCATCAACGGCGTCGAAGCTTACGCCGCTACTAATGACATTTCGCAACAGGGCCTACAGGCCGCGCTAGAACGAGCCGAAGCCCAGGCCCGGATGCTCGCGCCCCATTCGTTGCTCGACCTGCGCGAGCACGCCGTCGCCACCAGCCGTGCCGATTACCTGTCGCCTAATCTGAGCAGCGCCTTCCCGTCCCTGAGCGATTGCTACGCCCTGCTCGGCCAGGAATCCGCCTCCGTGCCCAAGGACGAGCGGCTGGTGAACTGGCAAGTCAGCCTCGGCCTGGACAACGTCGAGCAGATCTACCTCAACAGCGCGGGCGCCGAGATTCGTCAGGCACAGCGTTACGTGTACCCCGGCCTGAGCGTCACGGCCTACGACGGCCAGGACAGCCAGACCCGCAGCCTGGGCCGCGATAACTTCGGTCAACAGGGCGGTGCGGAAGTCATCACCTCATGCGGCATCATCGGGGCGGCCGCCAACGTCGCTGATCAGGCGCTGCAATTGATCATGGCGCCGAACACGCCGGCCGGCCCCCGCGACCTGCTGTTGACCCCGGACCAGATGATCCTGCAAATCCACGAATCCATTGGCCATCCGCTGGAGCTGGACCGCATTCTCGGTGACGAGCGCAATTACGCGGGCACCAGCTTCGTCAAAACCAGCGATTTCGGGCATCTGCAATACGGCTCAACGTTGCTCAACGTGACCTTCGACCCGGACATCCCGCAGCAACTGGCGAGCTACGGTTTCGACGACGACGGCACTCAAGCCAGCAAACAGTTCCTGATCAAAGACGGCGTGCTCGAACGCCCACTGGGCGGCGCGCTGTCGCAATACCGCAGCGGCCTGGAGGGCGTTGCCAACAGTCGAGCATGCAGCTGGAACCGCGCGCCGATCGATCGCATGGCCAACCTCAACATCGAGCCGGGCGACCAGACGATGGCGCAACTGATCGGCGGCATCGAGCACGGCATTCTGATGAGCACCAACCGCTCGTGGTCGATTGACGATGCACGCAACAAATTCCAGTTCGGCTGCGAGTGGGGCCAGCTGATCGAGAACGGCGAACTCAAAGGCGTGGTGAAGAACCCGAACTACCGGGCGATTTCCGCGCAGTTCTGGCGCAACCTCAGCGCGGTGGGCGACGCCAGCACGTTCCAGGTGCTCGGCACGCCGAACTGCGGCAAAGGCGAACCCAACCAGGTGGTGCGCGTGGGCCATGCTTCGCCCGCGTGTGTTTTCGCCAACGTTGACGTTTTCGGAGGTGACGCCTGATGTCCCATCAAGTCCAATTTAAGGCACTGGTTGACTGGCTGAACAAGGCCATCACGCCAGGAGAACGCTTTACCCTCAGTTACAACGCCGAGGCGTCGGACTTCATTCGCTTCAACCACGCCAAAGTGCGCCAGTCCGGGCACGTGCAACAAGCCAGCGTGTCCTTCAAGCTGATCACCGACGGTCGTCACGCCAACCTCAATCTCACCTTGTCCGGCGATGATGAAGTGGACGTCCAGCGACTGGCTCACGCGCTACAACAACTGCGCGAAACCCTGACCCTGCTGCCGGTCGATCCCTATCTGCTGCTCAACGATGAGCCATGGCAGAGCACCCACATTCAAGACCTGCCGTTGCCCGACAGCGAGCATGTGGTCGAGCAAATCGCGCAACTGGGTGGAGGGCTGGATCTGGTGGGGATCTACGCCGCTGGGCCGATTTATCGAGGGTTTGCCAGTTCCAATGGCGCGTTTGGCTGGCATCAGGCGAACAGCTTCAATTTCGACTGGAGCCTGTTTCATGAGAATGGCCAGGCGGTAAAAGCCAATTACGCCGGCCACGAATGGAGCGATGAAGCCTTCGCGAAACGCTTTGGTCTGGCGCGTGAACAATTGGCGTTCCTTGGCCAGCCTTCGCACGCCTTGGCACCCGGTCAGTACCGCGCGTACCTGGCTCCGGCAGCGCTTGAAGAAGTCATGGGCATGCTGTGTTGGGGCGGTTTCTCGGCACAATCACTGGCCGATAAAAGCAGCCCGCTACAACGGCTGTACGACGGTCAGGCCACGCTGAATCCGCTGGTCAGTCTGGATGAGCAGGTGACCGGCTCGTTATCTCCAGCGTTTTCGGGCGAGGGCTATCCCCGCTCGGATCTGGCCTTGGTGGTTGAAGGGGCAGCGAAGGATCGACTCGTCGATTCGCGCAGTGCAGCCGAATACGATCTGGTCGCCAACGGCGCCGGTTGGGGAGAGTCGCCCAGCGCGCTGAGCATGAACGGAGGCTCGCTGGCACTGGATGATGTGTTGAAGGCGCTGGGCACGGGGCTGTACATCAGCAACCTCTGGTACCTCAACTTCTCGGACCGCACCGCAGGGCGCATCACCGGCATGACCCGCTTCGCGACGTTCTGGGTCGAAGACGGCAAGATCAAGGCGCCGGTCAGCACCATGCGCTTCGACGACAGTATTTTCAGCCTGCTGGGCGGGGCGCTGGAGCAATTGACGCAAGAAAGGGAACTCATCCTGTCGACGAGCACCTACAGTCAACGTCAGACGGCGTCGAATCTGCTGCCGGGGGCGTTGATCAGCAAGCTGACCCTGACGTTGTAGCCGTTTCCAAGACGTACATAAAACCTGTGGGGGCCGGCTTGCTGGCGAATGCGGCGAATCAGATACATCGACGGTGACTGGCACACCGCATTCGCCACCAAGGCGGCTCCCACAATTCTGTGCCTTGCGCCGACGGGCAACAATCACAAGAAATCATAAGGACCCACGACCTACATGCCGACCACCACCCCGCAACTGGACGCCAGAACCCTGCGCTGGATGCCTTGGGTCATCGCCATCGCCTTTTTCATGCAAAGCCTGGACGGCACGATTCTCAACACGGCGCTGCCATCCATGGCCCGGTCGCTGTCGGAAGACCCGCTGCGCATGCAGTCGGTGATCATCGCCTACATGCTGACCATCGCCCTGCTGATCCCCGCGTCGGGCTGGATTTCCGACCGGTTTGGCATCAAGCGCATTTTCTTCAGTGCGATTCTGTTGTTCAGCTTCGGCTCACTGCTTTGCGCGGCATCCAACTCCCTCGGCATGCTGGTCGCCGCTCGCGTGGTTCAAGGGCTGGGCGGTGCGCTGATGATGCCGGTGGGGCGGCTGATCGTGCTGCGGGCGTATCCGCGAACCGAGTTGGTGCGCACGCTGGGCTTCATCACCACACCTGCGTTGCTCGGCCCACTGCTGGGTCCGACCGTGGGCGGCTGGCTGGTGGAATACCTGAGCTGGCACTGGATTTTCATCATCAATATCCCGGTCGGCATCCTCGGCTGCTTTGCCGTGCGCAAGTTCATCCCGGACCTGCAAGGCGGTGGCCGCACTCGCTTCGATCTGATCGGTTTTGGCCTGTTCGGCGCGTCCATGGTGCTGATCACCATCGCCCTGGAAGGTCTGGGCGAACTGCACCTGCCTCATCTGCGCGTGGTGATGCTGCTGTTTGGTGGCATGGCCTGTCTGGCCGCCTATTGGCTGCGCGCCGGGCATACCGAAGCGCCGCTGTTTTCGGCCTCGTTGTTCCGCACCCGCAGCTTTGCGGTGGGCATTCTGGGCAACCTGTTCGCCCGACTCGGCAGCGGCGCGCTGCCGTTTCTGGTGCCGCTGATGCTGCAAGTCGCGCTGGGCTATTCGCCGTCCCACGCGGGCATGAGCATGATTCCGCTGGCTGTGGCGGCCATGACCGCCAAGCCGCTGGCGACCCAGTTGATCCCGCGTCTGGGCTACCGGGTGATTCTGACCGGCAACACGCTGCTGCTCGGCGCCCTGCTGGCGAGCATGGCGCTGGTGGATGCCGACACGCCGTATTGGGTGCTACTGATTCATCTGGCGCTGCTGGGCGGGGTGAACTCGTTGCAGTTTTCGGCGATGAACGCTGTGACGCTGATCGACCTGGACGACGCCAGTGCCGCGAGCGGCAACAGCTTGCTGTCGGTGGTCGCGCAGTTGTCGTTGAGTCTTGGCGTCGCTTGTGCCGCCGCGTTGCTGGGCGGGTTTACCGACGACGTGAGCAGCGGTGAAGTCAGCAGCGTGCTGGGCGCGTTCCAGTTGACGTTCCTCTGCGTGGGCGTTTTGGCGATGCTGGCGGCGTCGATCTTCCTGCAATTGTCGCCACGTATGCCGCCAGAGAATCCTCCGCGCAAGCCGGAGGTGGAGCCAGAGATTCACGAATAACTCGGTTGTTTTTGTAGGAGCGCTTTCGGGAACCATTTATCGCCCACAGCCCCAAGCCAAGGCCTGCGACCTGATACACTGCGCGACATTTTGTTTTGCAGGCCACCCTTGTGACTAACACCGCGTTCAACTCACTGCCCCTTTCCGCCGCCATGCTGGCTAACCTGGAGTCACTTGGTTATGCCGAGATGACGCCGATTCAGGCGCAGAGCCTGCCGGTGATCCTCAAGGGTATGGACCTGATCGCCCAGGCCAAGACCGGCTCCGGCAAGACCGCTGCCTTCGGCATCGGCCTGCTCAACCCGATCAACCCGCGCTATTTCGGCTGTCAGGCGCTGGTCCTGTGCCCGACCCGTGAACTGGCGGATCAGGTCGCCAAGGAAATCCGCCGTCTGGCCCGTGCTGAAGACAACATCAAGGTGCTGACGCTGTGCGGCGGCGTCGCCTTCGGCCCACAGATTGGCTCACTGGAGCATGGCGCGCACATCATCGTCGGCACACCGGGACGCATCCAGCAGCATCTGCGCAAAGGCTCGCTGGTGCTCGACGGCCTGAACACGCTGATCCTCGATGAAGCCGATCGCATGCTCGACATGGGTTTCTACGACGCCATCGAAGACATCATCCAGCAGACGCCCGAGCGCCGTCAGACCCTGCTGTTCTCGGCCACTTACCCGGTTGGCATCAAGCAACTGGCCTCCAAATTCATGCGCGACCCGCAGACCGTGAAGGTCGAGACGTTGCACGCCGACAGCCAGATCGAGCAGATTTTCTACGAGATCGCTCCCGAGCAACGTCTGGAAGCCGTGGTGAAGGTGCTCGACCACTTCCGTCCGCAGTCCTGCGTCGCGTTCTGCTTCACCAAGCAACAGGTGCAGGACGTAGTCGCTCACCTGCTCGCCAAGGGCATGTCGGCGGTGGCGCTGCATGGCGATCTGGAACAGCGTGATCGCGATCAAGTGCTGGCGATGTTCGCCAACCGCAGCACCTCGGTGCTGGTGGCCACCGACGTCGCTGCGCGCGGTCTGGACATCGACGCGCTGGACATGGTGATCAACGTCGAGCTGGCCCGCGACTCGGAAATCCACATCCACCGCGTCGGCCGTACCGGACGCGCCGGGGAGAAAGGGGTCGCGGTCAGCCTGGTGTCGCCATCGGAAAGCCAACGCGCCCGGGCCATCGAAGAACTGCAAAAAGCCCCGCTCAACTGGCAGCAATACGACCAGTTGCAGCGCAAGGAAGGCGGCAAGCTGCTGCCGCCGATGACCACCCTGTGCATTGGCTCGGGGCGCAAAGACAAACTGCGTCCGGGCGACATTCTCGGCGCACTGACCGGCGAAGCGGGGATTCCCGGCACTCAGGTGGGCAAGATTGCGATTTTCGATTTCCAGGCCTATGTGGCGGTTGATCGCAACATCGCCAAGCAAGCGCTTGATCGATTGAACAAGGGCAAGATCAAGGGCAAATCGTTAAGGGTCCGGATTTTGTAATTCCGGCAATTGATCGTTTGCTGATCGTTCCCACGCTCCGCGTGGGAATGCCGCTCAGGACGCTCCGCGTCCATTAAGGTGACGCAGAGCGTCACGGTATGCGTGCCCACGCAGAGCGTGGGTACGAGCTTATTCCCGAGGACACCGCTTTGCCCGCAACAGACGTTCTGATCATCGGCGCTGGCGCCGCAGGCTTGATGTGCGCTGCCACGGCTGCCAACCGTGGCCGCGAGGTGATGCTGATCGATCACGCCAACAAACCGGGCAAGAAAATCCTCATGTCGGGCGGTGGGCGCTGCAACTTCACCAACATGTACACCGAGCCTGCCAACTTCCTGTCGCAGAACCCGCATTTCTGCAAGTCGGCACTGGCTCGCTACACCCAGTGGGATTTCATCGAACTGGTGGCCAAACACAGCGTGCCGTACCACGAGAAGAAGCTGGGCCAACTGTTCTGCGACAACAAGTCCAGCGACATCCTCGGCCTGCTGCTCAGCGAGTGCGATGATGCGGGCGTGAGCCTGCATATGGACACCTCCGTGCAGACCATCGAGAAAACCGACAGCGGCTACCGGCTGCAAACCACGCAGGGCAAGATCGATTGCACCTCGCTGGTGATTGCCACCGGCGGCTTGTCGATCCCGACACTGGGCGCCACTGGCTTCGGTTATCAAGTGGGCAAGCAGTTCGGCCACACGCTGCTGCCGACCCGCGCGGGCCTGGTGCCGTTCACCATCACCGATCAGCTGAAAGACCTGTGCACTGAACTGTCCGGCACCTCGGTGGATTGTCTGGTCAGCTGCAACGACGCCAGCTTTCGCGAAAACATCTTGTTCACCCATCGCGGCTTGAGCGGCCCGGCGATCCTGCAGATTTCGTCATTTTGGCGACCCGGCGACACGGTGGAAATCAACCTGCTGCCCGATCACGACGCCCACGGCTGGTTGACGGAGCAACAGGCCGAACGTCCGAACAGCGAATTGAAAACCCTACTGAGCGAAGTCTTCACAAAGAAGATGGCCAACCTCATCGCCGAACAGTGGTTCGTTTCCAAGCCGATGAAGCAATACACCCACGCCGAGCTGACGGACATCGCCGGAAAACTGGCGAGCTGGAAGGTGATTCCTGCGGGCACCGAGGGCTATCGCACGGCCGAAGTGACGTTGGGCGGCATCGATACGCGGGAGGTGTCGTCAAAAACCATGGAATCGCTGAAATCGCCAGGGCTGTATTTCATTGGTGAGGTGCTGGACGTGAGTGGCCACCTTGGCGGGTTCAATTTCCAATGGGCCTGGGCATCGGCGTATGCGGCGGCGCAGTTTGTCTAGCTGACACCGCTTATTTTTTGTGGGAGTCGGCTTGCTGGCGAAGGCGGTGGATCAGCAACATACCGAGTGTCTGACATGACGCTTTCGCCACCAAGGGGGCTCCCACAGGAATCGGCGCTAGCCGACGCTTGCGGAATAAATTTTGCTAATCGGATGTACAGCGCGCATTCGGCGCTGTACATATCGTTCAGCAGATTCAGTCGCGAAAAAGGCCGTCCGCGTTCATGGCATCGAAATCGTTGCGCAACACCTTCCGCCGCCTCTGGGCGTTGGACAAGTTTTCCTACAGCGTGCGGGTATTCATCGCGCTGACCGGCAGCATGGCCCTGTGCTGGTATCAAAACGAGATGTCGCTGGTCATCCCGCTGTTCCTCGGGATTATCGCCAGCGCACTGTCTGAAACCGACGACAGTTGGCAAGGCCGCCTCAATGCGCTGGCCGTGACGCTGGTGTGCTTCAGCATCGCGGCGCTGTCCGTCGAGCTGCTGTTCCCCTACCCCGTCCTTTTCATCTGCGCCTTCGCCCTCGCCGCGTTCTGCCTGACGATGCTCGGCGCACTGGGTGAGCGCTACGGAGCTATCGCCTACGCGACACTGATCCTGTCGGTCTACACCATGATTGGCGTGGACCAGCGCGGCGGCGAAGTGACCGATTTCTGGCACGAACCGATGCTGCTGGTGGCCGGTGCCGCGTGGTATGGCCTGCTGTCGGTGCTGTGGCAAATGCTGTTTTCCAACCAGCCGGTGCAACAGGCATTGGCCCGCTTGTTCCGTGAACTGGGTTTGTACCTGAAACTGAAGTCCGAGCTGTTCGAACCGATCCGCACGCTGGACGTCGAAGCTCGCCGCCTGGAGTTGGCCAAGCAGAACGGCAAGGTGGTCGCAGCCCTCAACGTGACCAAGGAAATCATCCTCAACCGCGTCGGCAGCGGACGCCCCGGCTCGAAAGTCAGCCGTTACCTGAAACTGTATTTTTTGGCTCAAGACGTTCACGAACGCGCCAGTTCCTCGCACTACCCCTACAACTCGCTGGCCGAGGCGTTTTTCCACAGCGACGTGCTGTTTCGCTGCCAGCGCCTGCTGCGTCAGCAGGGCAATGCCTGCCGTGACCTGTCGGTGTCGATCCAGTTGCGCCAGCCCTTCGTCTACGACGACAGCTTCGCCCACGCACTGGACGACCTGCGCGCCTCCCTTGAACACCTGCGCATCCAGAGCAACCCGGCGTGGCGCGGCCTGCTGCGCTCTCTGCGCGCACTGGCCAACAACCTCGGCACACTGGATCGTTTGCTCAGTGACGCCAGCAATCCCGACGCACTGGCCGACGCCTCCGACAGCAGCCTGCTGGACCGCTCTCCGCGCAACCTGAAAGACGTCTGGACGCGCCTGCGCTTGCAGCTCACGCCGACTTCGCTGCTGTTCCGCCACGCCCTGCGCCTGCCGCTGGCACTGGTGGTGGGTTACTTGATGCTGCACCTGATCCACCCGTCGCAGGGCTACTGGATCATCCTGACCACGGTTTTTGTCTGCCAGCCGAGTTACGGTGCGACCCGACGCAAGCTGGGGCAGCGCATCATCGGCACCGCACTGGGCCTGACGGCCGGCTGGATTCTGTTCGACCTGATCACCACGCCGATCCTGCAATCGATGTGTGCGGTGCTCGCCGGGGTGGTGTTCTTCGTCAACCGGACCACGCGTTACACCCTGTCGACCGCTGCAATCACCGTGATGGTGCTGTTCTGCTTCAATCAGGTCGGCAATGGCTATGGGCTGTTCCTGCCGCGCTTGTTGGACACCCTGCTGGGCAGTCTGATTGCGGGCCTGGCGGTATTCCTGTTCCTGCCGGACTGGCAAGGCCGTCGACTGAACAAGGTGCTGGCCAATACCCTGTCGTGCAACAGCATTTACCTGCGCCAGATCATGCAGCAATACGCCGCAGGCAAGAGCGACGACCTCGCCTATCGTCTGGCGCGTCGCAACGCCCACAACGCGGACGCTGCCTTGTCTACCACACTGGCCAACATGCTCATGGAGCCAGGGCACTTCCGCAAAGAGGCGGACGTGGGCTTTCGTTTTCTGGTGTTGTCACACACGCTGCTGAGCTACCTGTCTGGCTTGGGGGCGCACCGCGAAACCCAGCTTCCGAGCGAAGTGCGCGAACAACTGATCGAGGGCGCGGGGGCCAATCTGGCGTCCAGCATCGATGAAATCGCCCAAAGTCTGGCGACCCGTCAGCCGGTCGCTGTGCAAAGCGATGCCGAGGAAGCGCTCGCGGCGGACCTGGAACAAATGCCCGAAGAGATCGACGAAGGCCAGCGACTGGTGCAAACGCAGTTGGCGTTGATCTGCCGTCAGCTTGGGCCGCTGCGCACCCTGGCCGCGCACCTGATCAAAGAGCCGGAAAAAGAAGCGGCGGACATCACAGACCGTGCAGCTTGAACAGTTGATCGTAGCTGCCATCGGCCTTCATCGCGGCGATGGCTTTGTCGAAATCGGCGACGATCTTCGCGTGATTGGGGTTCTTCAGGCTCACCAGAATGTGAAGGTTGTTTTCGCTCAGTGATTTGGGCAGGAACTCGACCCCATCACGCACCTCTTCGGATTCGTGGCTGAGCGCAACACGAGCGGCGTATTCGTCCTCGACAGTCAGGTCCACCCGCCCCGCCGCCAACATGCGCGCAGCCGTCGAAAAGCTCGCGACGGGCACCTTCTTCAAATCGACATCGCCGTCGAACGCAGGCGAATAGGCGTAGCTGCGCACCACGGCAATCGAATAGGGATGCAGTTGTTGCAGGTTTTGGTACTGGATGTCTGAGGTTTTACGCTTGAGAAAGCGCAGCCGGTTGATCATGTACTCGCCGGAAAACTCGCCAATGAGCGTGCGCTCTTCGCTGTACCAGGCGTTGATCAGAATGTCGTAACGGCCCTCGCCGACACCATGAATGGCACGTGCCCAAGGCACCTGATCATATTCAACGGTGTAACCGGCGCGAGTCAGCGCGGTGCGAACCAAGTCCGTCGACAGCCCGCCATTGAGCAGAGAAACATCGGAATACGGCGCCCAGGCGTCTCCGGCCATCCGCAGCGTTTGCGCCCAGGCGTCTTGCGCGATCAACAGCATTCCCAGCAAAGCCATGGCTCGAAGCAAACGCAGCATGCTCAAGATCCTTAGGCAGGTGGAAGCCTGCAATTCTGTTCAGCGGCCATCAAGCGACACTGTGACATCCCTGAAGCGAGCGGCGGGCACCGAAACCCGTGAAGTGGCAGTAGCAAGTGGCTTTCATTGAAGACCTCTTGCCGACTTTCCACAACACATAAGCGGCCAATCTGTGTGCCGCAGTTCAAGAAAATCACACGGTGTCCTGATCGCCGTCACAACTGTCATCACTCAGCGGCTTTGGGCTTGCGGTCATATGCGTTTAGTATCCGGCATGGACTTTTTTTCGTGAGCCGGCTTCATGTCTATCAACTGGATTTGCAAACACCATACCGCCCTCAGCAAAGAGCAGCTGTACGCCATTCTAAAGCTTCGCGCGCAAGTGTTCGTGGTGGAGCAGAAGTGTTTCTATCAGGACGTCGACGGGCTGGATTTGCTGGGCGATACCCGCCATTTGATGGCTTGGCAAGATGATGACCTGGTCGCGTACTTGCGACTGCTGGACCCGATCCAGCAAGACGGCGATGTAACCATCGGGCGGGTAGTGACCGCTCCATCAATGCGCAACAAGGGCATGGGCCATGAGTTGATGGTGCAAGCGCTCGAACACGCCGAACGCAACTGGCCGGACCAGCCGATCTACCTCTCGGCCCAAGCGCATCTACAGGGTTACTACAGCCGCTACGGCTTCAATCCGGTGGGCGAGGTGTACGTCGAGGATGGCATTCCGCACATCGGCATGCGTCGGGATCTGGATTGAATTCTCTGGTTAACGCGTAACCAGACTGTGGGAGATTCTATGCTGGCTGGTCAATCGTTTTCGCCACCAGAGGCGGCTCCCACAGAATCAGCGTCAATCACAAATCCAGGGTTCAACACGTATCACTGTGGGAGCCGGCTTGCTGGCTCCCACAGTTTGAGCGTCATTGTGAACTTGATCACGGATACCCCAACACCGCCTTGATCTGCCCCAGATGCTCGGCAATCCAGCGCTTGTCGATCGCGCCCCAATCACGAATCCGATAAGCCCCCGCGTGGTTGCGAGCGCCGTCCTCCTGTTCGAACTCGCATACGATGTCCAGATCCGCCAGCGCCAGCAGGGTGTCCTGCGCGGTGCGTCGTGGCATGCCGGTCACGTCAGTGATCGCCGGGACGCTGGCGGCGATTCCGCTATCAATCAGATACGCCACGTACAGGCGACGATAGAAACTGCTTTTGGTCTTGCTGACGTCCATCGTCAGGTCCTTGTCGATGAAAAGGTGATCAATCCTGCATGTCTCGCCACGTCAGATAAATGCGCAGGTCGAACTCCAACTGGTGATACCCCGGCTGCATGTGCTCGCAGAGTTTGTAGAACGCCTTGTTGTGCTCGGTTTCCTTGAAGTGCGCCAATTCGTGCACGACGATCATTTTCAGAAACTCGGGCGCGGCGTCCTTGAACAGAGAGGCGACGCGGATTTCCTTCTTGGCCTTGAGCTTCCCGCCCTGCACCCGTGACACCGTCGTGTGCAGCCCCAACGCGCGGTGGGTCAGGTCCAGGCGGTTATCGAAAAGTACCTTGTCGATGTTCGGCGCGTTGCGCAGGTGCTCCTGCTTGAGAGCGAGCGCGTAGGCGTACAGCGCCTTGTCGCTCTGGACGTCATGCCGCCCTGGATAGCGTTGTTGCAGGTAGGCGCCCAGCTTGTCCTGGGCGATCAGTTGCCGCACCTGGTCCTGCAGCGACGCGGGGTAGGCCTGCAGGTACTTGAGCGGCGTCACGGCTGTAAAAGTCATGGTCGAATCAATGGGTTCAAAGGGCGTCAGTCTACCGCGTCAATCCTTCTTGAGCAGCGGATGCCTGACCGGCAAGGTAATCGGCTCGACGAAACGCAGCGCTTCCTCCGGCATCATCGGATGGGCCAACAAAAAACCCTGAATGATCTCGCACCCGTTATCTACCAACCATTGATATTGCTCCTGCGTCTCTACGCCTTCGGCAATGACCTCGATGTTCAGCAAACGGCACATGTCGATAATGCTGCGCGCCACGGCCAGATCACGGGGCGAGCTCATCATGCCGCCGATGAAATGCCGGTCGATCTTGAGGGTGTCCAGGTCCAGATTGCGCAGGTGCGCCAATGAGCTGTCGCCCGCACCAAAATCATCCAGCGATACCCGCACGCCAATGTCATGCAGGCTTTGCAATTGTTTGCGGCTGTGAACAAGGTTGTGCACCAGCGACGGCTCGGTGATTTCCACTTCCAGTTGTCGCGGCTTGAGGTTGTGGATGTGGATGGCCCGCTGCAATTCGGCCGCCAGATTGGGCAGGCTGAACTGCGCCGGGCTGACGCTCACGCTGACCACCAGATCGTCCGGGAAGACCCCGTCCCAGCGCTGTCGCTGAGCCGCGCCCTGTTCGTAGATCCAGCCGCCCAGCTTGTTGATCAGGCGGGTCTCTTCCAGCAGCGGAATGAACAGGCTAGACGGCACATCCCCCGCATCAGGATGATTCCAGCGCAACAACGCTTCGAAACCGCGCGTTCGCCCACTGACCACGTTGATTTGTGGCTGATAAACGATCGAGAAATCCTTGCCTTCAATGGCTGTGCGCACGCTTTCTTCCAGCATGAGCCGCGAGCGGGCGCGACCGTTCATGTACTGATCATAGAAACGGTATTGATGGCGACCGGCGCGCTTGGCCTCGTACATCGCGATATCGGAGGCCCGCAGCAGGCCGTCCAGATTGGTACCGCAATCGGGGTACACCGCAATCCCGATACTGACGCCCAGCGTAGCTTCGATGCCGTCGACATGACGCCGCACGGAGATCCGATCGATCAGTTTTTCAGCGACTTTGGCGGCATGTTCAGGGAAATCCAGCCCATCGATGACCACCACGAATTCGTCGCCTCCCATCCGCGCCAGCACATCGTAGGGCCGCAGGCTGTCCTTGAGTTGCTCGGCCACCCAAATCAACACCTGATCGCCAGCGTCGTGCCCCAAGGAGTCGTTGACGTGCTTGAAGCCGTCCAGGTCCAGGTAGAGCACCACCAGGTATTTTCCGGCGTTCTCGTTGCGTACCAGCATCCCTTCGACCGTCTGATAGAAGCCCCGACGGTTGAGCAGCCCGGTCAGCGAATCGGTAACGGCCTGTTGCTCCAGTTGGCTATAGAGATCGCGCACCACCGACATGTCGAGCACGCTCAACACCATCGCTTTCTGCTCTTCCGGCAACGGCGCGCAGGACAGCGCCGCTGGGACTTGTCGCCCTTCAGGGGTACGCAGGATTGCGTCGTGAATGCGGTAGGTGTCGGCGCGACGATAGTGGTGATAGAAGCCCGAATCGGTCCACTCACTGAAGGCGGGCTCTTGCAGGTAGCAACACAAACCGGTGCCGCGCAATTCGCCGTCGGTCATGCCCAGCAATCGACAGATCGCAGGGTTGGCGAAACTGATGATGCCGTCCTCCTTGACCACCAGAATGCCCTCGGCAACGTTCGCCAGCACCGAAGCATTGAAGGCCCGAGCAGACTCCAGTTCGCGACTGAGCTTCTGCAAGGCGCGGCGATTGCTTTGCTGCTCCAGCAGCGCCTGGACCTTGGGCCTGAGAATATTGGGGTCGAACGGCTTGAACAGGTAATCGACCGCCCCGCTGGCATAGCCTTTATGCACAGCGTCGCGGGACTGCTCGTTGGCCGTCAGGAAAATGATCGGGGTCAGACGGGTCCGCTGGCTGCCACGCATCAGGCGCGCGACTTCGAAGCCGTCCATTTCCGGCATTTGAACATCAAGCAAGACCAGATCGACGTCAACGTCCAGAAGCAGACCTAGCGCTTCCATGCCCGAACTGGCCGTAACTATTTCCCAGTCCTGTCGTTGCAGAACCGCCCGCATCGTGACCAGATTCTCTGGATAGTCATCGACTACCAACAAAACTGATTTGCCATTAGATGGCTGGGGTTGCACGCATTCCATGCTGCTACTCATTCACGTTACTGCCTGGTGAGAGGGTTCCGCCCATCGTCCGATAGGCGTTTACTCTAGCCCCGAATCAAAAAAAGTGAAGGAAGGCCACCGTTTTGCCATCCCAAAAACTCGAGCAAGCCGACTAACGGTAACGGCTCTCAAGCGCCGTGCTCACCAGCCCTTCGCCAGAAATGGCGGCACATTGACTGCAGCCATTCGACGGATTCACGTTAACAACCGGTTAGGCGAAACGTATAAGGATCGCCCCTCAAACCCTAGCGCCAGACGCGTTTGCTGGCAATGAGACATAACCGGACGAACGACAAATGATTGATTTGGGAACGTGGAATCTGAGCATTCCAGTGGGCTCGCCCCCCGCCACCATCGAGACGAAACAACTGCTTCAGGGCTACGACGGAAAATATTTCACGTCCAGCGCCTCAAACGTTACATTCTGGGCGCCCGTGACGGGCAGCAAAACCGCCAACGCGATCTACCCGCGCAGTGAACTGCGGGAAACCTGGTCCAACGGCGAGTTGCACAACTGGTTCTACACCGACGCCGACAACTTCCTGAACGCCAGGCTCAAGGTGCTTCAGGTGCCCTCTTCCGGGCGGGTGGTGATTGGGCAGATTCATGTCTACGAGAGCAATCAGCCCCTGCTCAAACTTGAATATCAGTACAAGGACGCCACGCAGGACGGCACCATCGTCGCCAAAGTGCGCTTTCATCCCACCGACAAGAAACCCCGCGTCATCACCATCGCCGAAGGCATCCGCCTCAATGAAACCTTCAAGTACGTCATCCATTTGAACAAGGCGGGATTGTTGACCGTCCGGGCCAACGACATGGTCTGGAACGACCGCATCAGCGCCACTTGGCGTGCTCAACAGCTCTATTTCAAGGCGGGCGTCTACACCCAGGACAACACTGGCTACACCAGCGAAGGTGGCAAGGTGATGTTCTTCAACCTGGATATCGACCACAACAAGGGCTAAAGCCCACACCCGATGTAGGAGAGCGCTTGCTCGCGATGGCGTCGTTGAAAATCACCGGCTCATCTCACCCTGATCGCTGTAGCAGCACGGTTTGCCGGCGGGAGCGTCCGAAAAATCGCCATCGTCGGCAAGCCGTGCGGCTACAGAATCCGTATTACGCAGCTTTGTACTCTTTCTCAGCCGCCTCAAAGCGCGCGACCATGCCTTGCGTCGGGCCTTTGCCCAGCAGACTGAACAGCACAATGGCAACGCTGGCAAAGACGAAGCCCGGAATGATTTCGTACAGGCCCAGCAATTCGAACTGCTTCCACACCACGACCGTGATCGCGCCGGTAAGGATCCCGGCCAGTGCGCCGTTGCGGGTCATGCCTTTCCAGACCACCGAAATCAGCACCACAGGCCCGAACGCCGCACCGAAACCGGCCCAGGCGTAACTCACCAGACCCAATACGCGGTTTTCCGGATTGGCCGCCATGGCGATGGCAATCAGCGCCACCAACAGCACCATCGCACGCCCCACCCACACCAGCTCACGCTGCGAAGCGCCTTTTCGCAGAAAGGCCTTGTAAAAATCTTCGGTCAGGGCACTGGAGCAGACCAGCAACTGACAGCTCAATGTGCTCATCACCGCCGCAAGAATCGCCGACAGCAGCACACCTGCGATCCACGGGTTGAACAACAGCTTCGCCAGTTCGATGAATACCCGCTCGTGGTTTTCCGTGACCGGACCCGCGACGTCCGGGTGAGCAGAGAAATAAGCGATGCCGAAAAAGCCTACGGCAACCGTACCGCCCAGACACAGGATCATCCAGGTCATGGAAATACGACGGGCGTTGGCAATGGACTTGACCGAGTCAGCCGCCATGAAACGCGCGAGAATGTGCGGCTGACCGAAGTAACCCAAGCCCCAGCCCATCAACGAAATGATGCCGATAAAGGTGGTGTTCTTGAGCATGTCAAAACTGCTCGGGTCTTTGGCCTCGATGGCCATGAACGTGGTATCCACGCCGCCAGTCGCCAGCAATACGATGATCGGCGTGAGGATCAGCGCGAAGATCATCAAGGTGGCTTGAACGGTGTCGGTCCAGCTCACCGCGAGGAAGCCGCCAATAAAGGTGTAAGCGATGGTCGCCGCCGCCCCCGCCCACAAGGCGGTCTCATAAGACATCCCGAAGGTGCTTTCGAACAGACGAGCGCCCGCGACAATGCCCGAGGCGCAGTAGATGGTGAAGAACACCAGAATGACGACGGCAGAAATGACTCGCAGCAGGCCGCTGGTGTCTTCGAAACGACTGGAAAAGTAATCCGGCAGGGTCAATGCATCGCCGTTGTGCTCGGTCTGCACCCGCAGACGACCTGCGACGAACAGCCAGTTCAGGTAGGCGCCGATGATCAGCCCGATCGCGATCCAGCTCTCAGACAGACCCGACATGTAAATTGCACCCGGCAATCCCATGAGCAGCCAGCCGCTCATATCCGATGCGCCTGCCGATAGCGCCGTGACGACGCTGCCAAGACTACGACCGCCAAGGATGTAATCCGACAGATTATTGGTGGAGCGATAGGCCATCAGTCCGATAAGGACCATTGCCGCGATGTAGATCACAAACGTGATCAAGGTGGGGTTACTGACGCTCATTGTGTGTCCGTGCGTTGTTTTTATGACAGGGGCAACGGGTTGCACCAAGGGTGCGCATGCTAGCCATCAACACCTCACAGGAGCAACCAGAAAACGATAATGAGTTGCACCTTTTTTGCCCAAAATTCGTAACCGTTCGCTTCTGTAATGCTTTCAGAATGCCGTAAAACCGCCAGCTTTCAATATTCAGCGTCATCTTCGAGCGTTCATGCGCCATCATCGGGCACACCGGAAATATCTTGCAAAAATGGGTTGCACCCGGTTGCACCCTCCTCGACGCACAGCTAATCTTGGCGGCAGCTATAGCCGCATCATCGTGGCTCTTATGAGGACAAAACATGGCGACCACCACTCTGGGTGTCAAACTCGACGACCCGACCCGCGAGCGATTGAAAGCAGCCGCCCAGTCCATCGACCGGACTCCGCACTGGCTGATCAAGCAGGCAATTTTCAATTACCTGGAAAAGCTTGAGAGTGGTGCAACCCTCAATGAACTGAACGGCCTCAGCAAGGACAGCGACGATCAGGGCGACCTGCCGACGGACAGCACCCATCAGGCGTTCCTGGAATTTGCCGAAAGCATCCTGCCGCAATCGGTTTTACGTGCAGCCATTACGTCTGCCTACCGCCGCCCGGAACCCGAGGTGGTGCCTATGCTGCTGGAACAGGCGCGCCTGCCAGCGCCCATGGCGGACGCGGCCCACAAACTGGCCGCCTCTATTGCAGAAAAACTGCGCAACCAAAAGAGCGCCGGAGGCCGCGCCGGTATCGTGCAAGGGTTGTTGCAGGAGTTTTCGCTGTCGTCTCAAGAAGGCGTAGCGCTGATGTGCCTTGCCGAAGCGCTGCTGCGCATCCCGGACAAGGGCACTCGTGACGCACTGATCCGCGACAAGATCAGCACTGGCAACTGGCAACCGCACCTGGGTAACAGCCCGTCGCTGTTCGTCAACGCCGCCACCTGGGGCCTGCTGCTGACCGGCAAACTGGTCAGCACCCATAACGAAGCGGGCCTGACCTCTTCCCTGAGCCGTATCATTGGCAAGTCCGGCGAACCGATGATTCGCAAGGGCGTCGACATGGCCATGCGCCTGATGGGCGAGCAGTTCGTCACCGGTGAAACCATCGCCGAGGCGCTGGCCAACGCGAGCAAGTTCGAAGCCAAAGGCTTCCGGTACTCCTATGACATGCTCGGCGAAGCGGCGCTGACCGAACACGATGCTCAGAAGTACCTGGCCTCCTACGAGCAGGCCATTCACTCCATCGGCAAAGCCTCCCATGGCCGCGGCATTTATGAAGGCCCGGGCATCTCGATCAAGCTCTCGGCACTGCACCCGCGCTACAGCCGCGCCCAGTACGAGCGCGTGATGGACGAACTCTACCCGCGCTTGCTGTCCCTGACCTTGCTGGCCAAACAGTACGACATCGGCCTGAACATCGACGCGGAAGAAGCCGACCGCCTTGAGCTGTCGCTGGATCTGCTGGAGCGCCTGTGCTTCGAGCCGCAACTGACCGGCTGGAACGGCATCGGCTTCGTGATTCAGGCTTACCAGAAGCGCTGCCCTTACGTGATCGACTACGTGATCGACCTGGCGCGCCGCAGCCGTCATCGCCTGATGATCCGTCTGGTGAAAGGCGCGTACTGGGACAGCGAAATCAAACGCGCTCAGGTTGAAGGGCTGGAAGGCTATCCGGTCTACACCCGCAAGGTGTACACCGACGTTTCCTACATCGCCTGCGCCCGTAAATTGCTGTCGGTGCCAGAAGTCATCTACCCGCAATTCGCCACGCACAACGCTCACACTTTGTCGGCGATTTACCACATTGCAGGTCAGAACTATTACCCCGGCCAGTACGAATTCCAGTGCCTCCACGGCATGGGTGAACCGCTGTACGAACAGGTTGTGGGCAAAGTCGCCGACGGCAAACTGAATCGCCCGTGCCGCGTGTACGCCCCTGTCGGCACGCATGAAACCCTACTGGCGTATCTGGTTCGCCGCCTGCTTGAAAACGGCGCCAACACCTCGTTCGTCAACCGCATCGCCGATCAGTCGATCTCGATTCAGGAGCTGGTCGCCGATCCGGTTTCCAGCATCGAACGCATGGCGACACAAGAGGGTGGCTTCGGCCTGCCGCACCCGCGCATTCCACTGCCACGTGACCTGTACGGCAGCGAGCGCGCCAACTCGGCAGGCATCGACATGGCCAACGAACATCGCCTGGCGTCGCTGTCTTCCGCCCTGCTGGCCACGGCCCACAATGACTGGAAAGCCTTGCCGATGCTCGGCAGCCCGGTCAGCGCAGGTGCTACCGCGCCGGTGCTGAACCCGTCCGATCTGCGTGATGTGGTGGGCCATGTTCAAGAGGCTAGCCTGGAAGACGTCGACAACGCCCTGTTCAGCGCCCTGAGCGCAGGCCCGATCTGGCAAGCGACCCCGCCTGCCGAGCGCGCTGCGATCCTCGAACGCGCCGCCGACCTGATGGAAGCTGACATTCAGCCATTAATGGGCCTGCTGGCTCGGGAAGCAGGCAAGACCTTCGCCAACGCCATCGCCGAAGTGCGCGAGGCTGTGGATTTCCTGCGCTACTACGCCGTGCAGGCCCGTAACGACTTCAGCAATGACGCACACCGCCCGCTGGGTCCCGTGGTGTGCATCAGCCCGTGGAACTTCCCGTTGGCGATTTTCAGTGGGCAGGTTGCTGCCGCGCTGGCAGCAGGCAACCCGGTACTGGCCAAGCCTGCCGAACAAACACCACTGGTGGCGGCTCAGGCCGTACGTATTCTGCTGGAAGCCGGTATCCCTGAAGGCGTGGTGCAACTGTTGCCGGGCCGCGGTGAAACCGTCGGTGCACGCCTGGTGGGTGATGATCGCGTGAAAGGTGTGATGTTCACGGGTTCAACCGAAGTGGCGCGCCTGCTACAGCGCAACATCGCGGGCCGTCTGGACGCTCAAGGTCGCCCGATCCCGCTGATCGCCGAAACTGGCGGCCAGAACGCGATGATCGTCGACTCCTCGGCGCTGACAGAACAAGTGGTCATCGACGTCGTGTCGTCGGCCTTCGACAGCGCCGGTCAACGCTGCTCGGCGCTGCGCGTGCTGTGCTTGCAGGAAGATTCCGCAGACCGCGTCATCGAAATGCTCAAAGGGGCCATGGCCGAAAGCCGTCTGGGCAACCCCGAGCGCCTGTCGGTGGACATTGGCCCGGTGATCGACGCCGAAGCCAAGGCCGGTATCGAGAAACACATCCAGGCCATGCGCGACAAAGGCCGCACGGTCTACCAGGTCGCCATCGCCGACAGCGATGAAATCAAGCGCGGCACCTACGTGATGCCGACCCTGATCGAGCTGGAAAGCTTCGACGAACTGCAACGCGAAATCTTCGGACCGGTGCTGCACGTGGTTCGCTACAAGCGCAAAGAGCTGGATCAATTGATCAGCCAGATCAACGCCTCGGGTTACGGCCTGACACTGGGCGTGCACACACGCATCGACGAGACGATTGCCAAGGTGATCGACTCGGTCAATGCGGGCAACATGTACGTCAATCGCAACATCGTTGGCGCCGTGGTCGGGGTGCAACCGTTCGGCGGCGAAGGCCTGTCGGGCACGGGTCCGAAGGCCGGTGGCCCGTTGTACCTGTACCGTTTGCTGTCGACCCGCCCTGCCGATGCTGTGCAGAAATCCTTCGCCACCCGCGACGCCGGGGTTGCACCGGACACTCGCCTGCGCGAAACACTGCTCAAGCCGCTGAATGCATTGAACACTTGGGCAACCAGCCAGCAGCTTTCGGAACTGGAAAGCGTGATCTCGCAGTTCAGCGAACAATCGCAAAGCGGTGTCACCCGTCTGCTCGCGGGCCCAACCGGTGAACGCAACAGCTACACCCTCCTGCCGCGCGAACACGTGCTATGTCTGGCCGATGATGAAGCGGATCTGCTGACGCAACTGGCCGCCGTTCTGGCCGTCGGCAGCAGCGCCCTCCTCCCGGACAACGAGTTGAGCAAGCCTCTCTACAAACGTCTGCCGAAAGAGGTTCAGGCCCGCATCAAACTGGTGAATGACTGGAACAAGGACGACGTCGTGATCGACGCCGTTCTGCACCATGGCGACTCCGACCAGTTGCGCGCCATCTGCGAACAGGTCGCTCAACGCAGCGGCGCCATCGTCGGCGTACACGGCCTGTCCAAAGGCGAAACCGGCATCGCACTGGAGCGCCTGGTGATCGAGCGCGCCCTGAGCGTCAATACCGCTGCGGCTGGGGGTAATGCGAGTTTGATGACGATCGGGTAACGGTCCGAAGCGCAAACCTGTAGGAGCGCGGCTCGCCCCGCGATCTGGCGCGCAGCGGCAGTTAGATCAGTTGATCCGGTATTCCTGACATACCGACGTTGCCTGATTTCGCTGCCGCTGCACGCCGGATCGCGGGACAAGCAGCGCTCCTGCAGTCGTTTGGGCAGTCGCAAAATATGTGTTCGCGCCACTGGCTGCTGACAGATGAACCGCCATTTCCTGCAACACATCCTCCGACTTGTAGCCCCTTTCTTACAGCCCTCTCCCTTTCTTGTGAAGGACATTTCCGAGAAACTCTTACCCGCTTGTGCCACGCGATTTCGATCTCTAGGCTGCGTCCATCGCTGGGAATCAGCGGTCGGGTTTAGCAGCCTGAATCAACTCAATCTGGCACGCAGGACCGCTTTATGGCGGCTTTGCTCGGGGCACGCTCGCGTGCGCTGGTTTTTGCCTATTGGGGCCAGTCTGCTAACCCGTGTCAAAGCCGCCACCCTGTTCCGTTTAGCAGCAGAGCATGGGTGGAACCTCCAATCCAATAGGTATCCGACATGCTGAAAATCACCCCCGATCCACCTGACAGATCCGTCGAAGAAGCCCTCGCCCATGTCTCAGCCCTGTTGCGCTGCGCCACAGCCACCGCCTGCGAGAGCGCCGAAAACCTCATTGGCGTCAAACGCGACCTCGCGTTCTCTGTCGTACACCTGATCGACCTGGCCAGAGCCGTGGTCGACCGCTCGCTCGATCAAATAGAAATACGCTGAACCGCACAAATCTCCTGTAGCAGCCCGGCCGGTGGCGTTCCGATGCCGGCGGCAGTGATCTCAAAGACGCCGCCGCAGGCAAGCCGTGCTGCTACAGATGCCGCGCTCTCAAGAGAGTAAGGCACACACCGGAATTACCGCAGTGAGCGGTCAGCCCACCTCGCGTTCTACCCCTCCATCACCCAAATCAATCTTCCTGTTCACCCCCTCCGCGCCCCCCTAGACTCGTCCGCAATCCAATAAAAGGTAATGCCGCCATGTCCGAGACGCTGCTCAGTTCCCGCAATCTGGCTTTCGAGCTGTATGAAGTGCTGGATGCCGAAGCGTTGACCCGTCGCGAGCGCTTCGCCGAACACAGTCGTGAGACGTTCGATGCGGCGGTCACCACGGCGCGGACGATTGCCGAGAAGTTCTTTGCTCCGCACAACCGCAAGAACGACGAAAACGAACCCCGCTACGAGAACGGCGAAGCGGTATTGATTCCTGAGGTGAAACTCGCCGTCGATGCCTTTCTGGAAGCAGGTTTTCTGAACGCGGCGCGCGATTTCGAGGCGGGTGGCATGCAGTTGCCGACGCTGCTCTCCCAAGCGTGTTTCGCGCATTTCCAGTCGGCCAACGCGGCCTCGGCCTCGTATCCGTTTCTCACCATGGGCGCAGCAAATCTGATCGAGAACTTTGGCAGCGATGAGCAGAAACGGCGCTTTCTTCAGCCGATGATCGAAGGGCGTTTCTTTGGCACCATGGCGCTGACAGAGCCCCATGCCGGATCGTCGCTCTCGGACATCCGCACTCGTGCGGAGCCTGCCGAAGACGGCACTTACCGCCTGCGCGGCAACAAGATTTTCATTTCGGGCGGCGATCACCCGTTGTCGGAAAACATCGTGCATCTGGTGCTCGCGAAACTCCCCGACGCGCCTCCCGGCGTGAAGGGTATCTCACTGTTCATCGTGCCGAAGTTTCTGGTCAACGATGATGGCAGCCTCGGCGCTCGCAACGACGTGGTACTGGCCGGGCTGTTCCACAAGATGGGCTGGCGTGGCACGACATCCACGGCACTGAACTTCGGCGATAACGGCCACTGCACAGGCTATCTGGTGGGCAAGCCGCATCATGGCCTGAGCTACATGTTCCAGATGATGAACGAGGCGCGGATAGGTGTGGGCATGGGCGCGGTCATGCTCGGCTACGCCGGTTATTTGTATTCTCTGGAATACGCCCGTGAACGACCGCAGGGTCGCCTTCCGGACAGCAAGAACCCTGAAAGCCCGCCAGTGATGATCATTCAGCACGCCGATGTGAAACGCATGCTGCTCACTCAGAAAGCTTACGTCGAAGGTTCGTTCGATCTGGGTTTGTACGCGGCGCGCCTGTTTGATGACACCCAGACCGGCGAATCCGAAGAGCAACGCAAGCTAGCGCACGAGTTGCTGGACCTGCTGACGCCCATCGTCAAATCCTGGCCGTCAGAGTTCTGCCTGAAGGCTAACGAGCTGGCGATCCAGATTCTCGGCGGCCATGGCTACACGCGAGAATATCCGGTCGAGCAGTATTACCGCGACAACCGCTTGAACCCCATTCACGAGGGCACACACGGTATTCAGTCCCTGGATCTGTTGGGGCGCAAGCTGGCACAGAACGGCGGTGCTGGACTCAAACAGCTTGTCCGCCTGATCGCCCACACCTGCCAGCGTGCTCAGGAGCATGCAGCGCTCAGCCCGTTGCGCGAGCCTCTGGAGCAACTGGTTGCCCGCCTGCAAGCCGTGACACTGGGTCTGCTGACCGATCTCGCTCAAGGCAAGATCACCGTCACCTTGGCCAACTCGGCGCTGTTTCTAAAAGCCTTTGGCCATTCGGTTATCGGCTGGCGCTGGCTTGAACAAGCGATCCGTGCCCAGGAAGGCTTGCTTCGCGAACAATCGACAGATGAGGCTTTTTACCGAGGCAAACTCGCCGCAGCCCGGTACTTCCTGACGTGGGAGGTACCGGCCTGCCATCACGAGTTAGCCATCCTACAAACGCGGGATGACCTGTGCCTGTCCATGCAGGATCAGTGGTTCTGAGTGGGGAGCACGGTTGGCAACGGGAAGAAAGTTTCCACCAACACCTCTGCCCCCTCCCCGAGCTTTTCGGCGTATTGCTGGCGGCTGAACATCATCCCGGTGCGCAGGTCATAGACAGCTCCCGCAACCTGCTCCATTGCAATCTGCTTCAGTTGCACATGCATGAACCGGTAATGGGCACCGGCCACTTCCTGTATTCGCTGAATTTCGAAGTAGTGGCCCGGCAGGAAGACCGACTCGACCTCATCAGGGCTCGCAGAGAACGGACTGATGGGGGTCGCGCTCAAGTAGTCCTTGGCGGGCAGCTCAAAGACGACAGAGGTGTCGTCGAATGTGATGTCGCCACGATAGGTCTCAGATGACGCCCCTCCCTGGCTGCTCGCGAATACCCGACAGACGTAAGGATTTTCACTGAAAGACGTGACATCGGTATTCACCAACACATCACCGACCTTGAACTTGCCATCGCGAAATACTTGCCCCGAGGTGCCACGATTTCCGCTGCCCCCCCGGTACAGCGTCACGTCGTTGTTGTAGTCAACCTCGGCGAGGTCCTCGACCAAACGAGTGATCACGCCCAGTTGGTCACGTCGCTTACGCTCTCCGGTTCGAAGAAAGACGTTGTAGGCATCCTCGTCCTCTGTGTACAGCGTGATGCTCCTGCCGAACCAGTCATCCACCGTTTTGAACACGCGATGTTTTTCGCCAAAACTGTCGATCACGACGTCATCGCCGTCCGAATCAGTGAATACCTCGTCGTCTTCCTCTGCTTCGTACACGTTCGCCAGCGATTCTTGCCGAAGGTTGCCCACATCGGACAGGCGCCGCTCCTCAGAGAGATTGAACTGCATGTAGATATCCCAGAATTCAGACGACACCGTTTCGAATGGCAATGCCGCACTGCTCACGGCTTCCAGGGGAGCGCCGCCACGCAGTCCAGGACTGCCAACCAACTCCCACTCATTCGCCTCGTTGAACCGAACCAGTTTCGCGCCACTGAAGGAAAATGGGTTTTCCGGATTAACGATGAACCAGAGCTTCAAATCCTGAACGTATTGAACCCGGAAAGGGCGATCATCCAAGCTGATCCATGACTCGCCATTTTCCAGCACATGCACCCCTTGGTAGTGGCTCATGCTTTGGGTGGGCGCCGCATCCGGGAGCGCAACATTACCTTCCAGAGCCTCCAATTGCCCTGCCGGGGTAATGACATCGACTTCAGGAGTGACAAGAGAGGGCACTGGGCGGCGCAGGTCTGCCAACAGCGGCAAATTGAACAACAGATAGATCGAGTTGATGATGGCGCCAATGACTCCAGCTCGCTTCAGACGTGCTGTGCTCCCGTGCAGCGCCTGATCGATATTCAATCCGACGCTGGCAATGCCCGCCCCGATCAACGTCAATGCAACAGGCCACCCGATGGGCGCAAACGCCCCCGCCACTTGAATGAATGCGCCCAGATAGCCGAGCCACATTTGCTTGCGCAACTCGGCGCTGGTGACCAGTTGCTCATGCATGTCCTCGTGCATTTCCTGACGCGCGATGTCCCGCAGGTGCTCAAACGCTCGCGTTGACGTACCTCCCCTCTGGAGGTGGATGGTGATCAATGGGGTACTCGACCTGATGATTTTCTCGGCCAGCTCCATTTGACGCTGACTACCTCGCGCAAAGGAACTGAACAAGGTGCTCCTGGCAGACGGATCATTCAGTCGCGCTTTTACCCAACGCGCCAAGGTCGGCACGTCGTCAAAACAGAGAAAAGCAGGTTGCACATCTGGCCGATAGAGGATTTGCCGCCCTTCTACCCCCCCGATCAACAGCATATTCCGCGAAGCATGACCCGCCAGCTCAAAGGTGTGGACCGACACATCCGGATTTAAGGGCGTGGCGCTTTTCAACATTGACCACGTCACATGGGTAGCGGTCCCACCCGTCACAGCTTTCAGGACGGCTTGAAAATCCTGCGGGGTCAGTTGCTTTCTTCTGAGTTCCAATCCCGCCGCCGCCAGCAACCGGGCTTTGGCGAACGCACAGAAATCATCTGCGTGATGACGCCAGAATGCCTCGACCTTTCGCTTGCACTCGGATGCGAAGTCGAGTGCCCAGAAGTCACGCAGCACGTCGCTGGGCAACATGGGGACCTGATTGCGTTCGTCATATGTCTGCGCGTCGGGGCCAGCCGTATAGAAACCGCCGTAAACATTCAGGTCATCTGACGCGTCCTGATCGGCTGCGCTGAAGCGGTGCATCACCAGCTCAATGAAGTTCAGCGTCTCCGAAGGCTGCCCATTATGCTTCCAGCCCGTGAACGTTTGAGCACTGCTGGATGCCGTTCTGAATCGATGCCAGTAAACCATGGAAGGGTCAACCGACGTTCCTGTGTGCTGCAGAATGATCTTGCTCGCGGCACGCTGAGCCAGCGCGTAAACATCGGGATAATCGGACATGAACGCCGTGACACGCTCACGAAGATTGCGCTCGGTGAGGCCGCCGACCGGAGGGGGTGGAACAATGTGAGTAAACAAAAATATGGCTTCCTGTCTTATGAAACGGAAGCCACTTAAATAATCACCCCCCACATTTCATATGCGGTACTTATTTGTTCAGCAGGTAAATCCAGAAATACCTGGTGCGAGTTGAGCGCCAAAAAGGCATGTCAAAACCTCATGCCCTGGCTTGAACAGTGGGCAAAATAGATTCCAGTTGTTCTTTTTGGCGAAGAACATCATTTCCGACGTCTTCGTCGATAGCGATATGCAACGCTGACAGACCGTCACGGGCAAACGGGGGATTTGCCTTTGACAGCCCACTAATTCAACAGGTTAAATCCTCTGGCACGTCGGCTGCATGGTTGGCCTGCGGCTGCCCTCTTTTTCCACCTTTGTCTGGAGTACCGCCCTTGGATGCCACGACCATCAACAGCCTGTTCCTGATCGGCGCGTTGCTGGTGGGCGCGAGTATTCTGGTCAGTTCGCTGTCGTCGCGACTTGGCATCCCGATTCTGGTGATCATCCTGGCGGTCGGCATGGTGGCGGGCGTCGATGGTGGCGGCATCATCTTCGACAACTACCCGACGGCCTATCTGGTCGGCAACCTGGCGCTTGCGGTGATTCTGCTCGACGGCGGGCTGCGAACGCGGGTGGCGAGTTTCCGTGTGGCGCTGTGGCCTGCGTTGTCGCTGGCTACGATTGGCGTACTCATTACCACCGGTTTGACGGGCATGGTTGCCGCCTGGCTCTTCGACCTCAATATCATTCAAGGCCTGCTGATCGGTGCCATCGTCGGCTCAACCGACGCGGCGGCGGTGTTCTCGCTGCTGGGTGGCAAGGGCCTCAACGAGCGGGTAACCGCCAGCCTCGAAATCGAATCCGGCAGCAACGACCCGATGGCGGTTTTCCTCACCGTGACGCTGATCGACATGCTGTCCAGTGGTCAGACCGGCCTGCACTGGAGCCTGTTGGGGCATCTGATTCAAGAGTTCGGCATCGGCAGCATCATCGGCCTGGGTGGCGGATGGCTGATGCTGCAACTGGTCAACCGCATCAATCTGGCCAACGGCCTGTACCCGATTCTGGTCATCGCGGGCGGTCTGGCCGTCTTCGCCCTGACCAACGCCATTCACGGCAGCGGCTTCCTTGCGGTATACCTGTGCGGTCTGGTGCTGGGCAACAAGCCGATTCGCAGCCGCCATGGCATCCTGCACATGCTCGACGGCATGGCCTGGCTGGCGCAGATCGGCATGTTCCTGGTACTGGGCCTGCTGGTCACGCCCCACGATTTGCTGCCCATCGCTGTGCCTGCGTTGGGCTTGGCGCTGTGGATGATTCTGGTGGCGCGCCCGCTCTCGGTGCTCGCCGGATTACTGCCCTTCCGCGTGTTCCATGGGCGCGAAAAGGCCTTTATCGCCTGGGTTGGCCTGCGGGGCGCGGTTCCGATCATTCTCGCGGTGTTCCCGTTGATGGCCGGTTTACCCCATGCGCAACTGTTCTTCAACCTCGCCTTCTTTATCGTGCTGATCTCACTGCTGGTTCAAGGCACGAGCCTGCCGTGGATGGCGAAATGGCTGAAAGTGACCGTTCCGCCTGATCCTGCGCCCATCTCCCGTGCAGCACTGGAAGTGCACGTGACCAGCGAGTGGGAGTTGTTCGTTTATCGGCTGGGCGCCGAGAAATGGTGCATCGGCGCCGCTCTTCGCGAGCTGAAAATGCCGGAAGGCACCCGGATCGCCGCCCTGTTTCGTGGCCAGCAACTGCTCCATCCGTCGGGTAGTACGGTATTGGAAACAGGCGATTTGCTTTGCGTGATCGGCCACGAACATGACCTTCCAGCCCTCGGCAAGCTGTTCAGCCAGGCACCCCAACGCGGCCTCGACTTGCGTTTCTTCGGTGACTTCGTCCTTGAGGGAGACGCTCAGCTCGGGGCTGTCGCGGCATTGTACGGTTTGAAACTCGACGGTCTGGATTCGAATATGCCGCTGAGCCAGTTCATCATTCAGAAGAATCGCGGCGCGCCAATCGTCGGCGACCAGATCGAATGGAACGGCACAATCTGGACAGTTGCGGTGATGGAAGGGAACAAGATCCTCAAAGTGGGCGTCAGATTCCCCGAAGGAAGCCGCCCGGGTCCCGGGTTGTTCCTCTAAACTGCTCAGCTTCACATTTTGTTGCGTCCTATTTCCTGACTGCTCGACCCGGTGTCTATGTTCTCGTTGCGTACTTTTCTTGCCTCAGCCTTGCTGGGGCTTTGCCTGTTCAACGTCCCGGCGTTTGCCGCTGACACGCCTCCACTTTCCGCCGACGCGGTCCAGCAGAGTCTGGACAAGATCGCCGACCGCAAATTGTCGGCTGATGACCAGAAAGCCCTGCAACAAGTGCTGGAGCAAACTCTCGGCTTCCTGGCCAGCCAGAAAGACAACCAGCAAAAGCTGGAGGACCTGAAGAAGCAACTGGCCGATGCACCACGGCAAACCAGCGAAAACCAGCGCGACCTCATACGGCTCAAGGCCAGCAAAGTTATTCCGGTCGCCCAGCGCTACGCCAACATGGACGTGCCGCAGCTCGAGCAGATGCTCAGCCAGCGCAGCACCCAACAGACCGATTTGCAAAAGGCGTTGAACGACGCCAACAGCATGACCATCAACGCGCAAACCCGTCCGGAGCGGGCGCAGGCCGAGATCAGCAACGCCCAGACGCGCATCCAGACCATCAACGGGATTCTCAAGTCCGGCAAGGACGGCGGCAAAGCCATCAACGCCGACCAGCGTAACCAACTGAATGCTGAGTTGGCGTCGATCAATGCCTTGATCGCCCTGCGCCGTCAGGAATTGGCCGGTAACAGCCAGTTGCAGGACCTGGGCGGCAGTCAGCGCGATTTGTTGACCGAAAAGGTTGCGCGCCAGGATCAGGAAATCCAGGACTTGCAAACCCTCATTAACGACAAGCGTCGCGCGCAGTCTCAGGAAACGGTCGAGCAGTTGTCCATCGAAGCGCAAAAAGCGGGCGGCAGCAGCTTGTTGGCCACCGAAAGTGCGACCAACCTCAAGCTCTCCGATTACCTGCTGCGCGGCACCGACCGCCTCAACGAGCTGACTCAGCAGAACCTCAAGACCAAGACCCAGCTCGACGCGATCACCCAGACCGACGCCGCGCTGGATGAACAGATCAACGTGCTCAGCGGCAGCCTGCTGCTGTCCAAGATTCTCTACAAGCAGAAGCAATCGCTGCCCAAACTCAAAGTCGATAGCGGCCTGGCGGACGAAATCGCCGACATTCGCCTGTATCAGTTTGAGGTCAATCAGCAGCGCGAACAGATGAGCAACCCGACAAATTACGTCGATACTCTGCTCGCCACCCAGAAACCGGAAGACGTCACCCCTGCCCTGCGCAAGACCCTGCTCGATCTGGCCACCACCCGCATCGACCTGCTGGAGCGGCTGAACCGCGAGCTGAGCGCTCTGCTCAACGAATCCATCACCCTGCAACTGAACCAGAAGCAACTGGTCAGCACCGCCATCAACCTGCGCCAGACACTGGACGAGCAGATGTTCTGGATTCCCAGTAACAAACCGCTGGATCTGGAATGGTTCGAGCGCGTTCAGCCGCGTTTGATGAAGCAAATCTCCACCCTGCCGTGGACCTCGACCGTCAGCGAACTGGGCGATGGCTTGACCCAACGCCCATTGATCTTCCTGCCCCTGTTGCTGGTGATCGGTGTACTGACGTGGAAGCGCAAGGCGCTGTACGACAAACTCAATCGCTTGCATGGCGACATCGGCCATTTCAAGCGTGACCGACAGTGGCAAACGCCGCTGGCTATTTTCATCAATATTCTGCTGGCCATGCCGCTCTCGCTGGCACTGGCGTCCTGTGCACTGGCATTGCAGATCGATGCACGCGAACAGAACGTCAATCTGGGCGCGGCCTTGATGCAAATCTCGCTGGCGTGGCTAGTGTTCTACACCGCGTACCGCATCCTGGCGCCGGGCGGCGTGGCGCAGCTGCATTTTCGCTGGGAGAAATCCCAGGTTGAATTTCTGCGCGGCTGGATTCGCCGGTTGGGGCTGGTGGTGCTGGCGCTGGTGACTGTCGTCGCCGTTGCCGAGCATGAGCCTTCGGCGCTGGCCGATGACGTGATCGGCATTGCGGTGGTGCTGACCTGTTACGCGCTGATGACCTGGCTGCTGGGTCGTCTGCTGTTGACCAGCCCGACCCACGAAAACGCCTCGCTGTTCCGCCGAGCGGTGGGCCTGGCCTTCACTGCGCTACCCGTCGCGTTGTTCGTCGCCGTGTGCTTTGGCTACTACTACACCGCACTGAAACTCAGTGACCGCTTGATCGACACCCTGTACCTGCTGATGCTCTGGCTGGTGATCGAAGCCACTTTCGTTCGCGGGCTGGGTGTGGCGGCGCGGCGGCTGGCCTATCAGCGCGCGTTGGCGAAACGTCAGGCAGCCAAGGAAGCGGGAGAAGGCGAAACCCTGGTCGAGGAACCGACGCTGGACATCGAACAGGTCAACCAGCAGTCCTTGCGCTTGATTCGCCTGGCCTTGATCGGCGGCTTCATCGGCGCGCTGTATCTGGTCTGGGCCGACCTGATCACCGTGTTCTCGTACCTGGACAACATCACCCTCTACGAATACACCAGCGGCACGGGCGCCACCATGAGCATGGTGCCGATCAGCCTGGGTGACATGATCGGTGCGCTGGTGATCATCGGTATCACCTTCGTGCTGGCGGGTAACCTGCCCGGTTTGCTGGAAGTCTTCGTGCTGTCGAAGCTGAACCTCAAGCAAGGCAGTTCCTACGCGACGACCACGTTGCTGTCCTACATCATCGCGGGCGTGGGTTTCGTCTCGACGCTGTCAGCGTTGGGCGTGAGCTGGGACAAACTGCAATGGCTGGTCGCGGCGCTGTCGGTGGGCCTGGGTTTCGGCATGCAGGAGATTTTCGCGAACTTCATCTCCGGCATCATGATCCTGTTCGAGCGTCCGGTACGGATCGGCGACACCATCACCATCGGCAACCTGTCAGGCACGGTGAGCAAGATCCGCATTCGTGCGACCACCATTACCGACTTCGACCGCAAGGACATCATTGTCCCGAACAAGACGTTCATCACCGGGCAATTGATCAACTGGTCGCTGACCGACACCATCACCCGCGTCACCCTGAAGCTGGGCGTGGACTACGGCTCGGACCTGGATCTGGTGCGCAAGCTGCTGTTGCAGGCCGCCCGCGAAAACCCTCGCGTCCTTAAAGAGCCTGAGCCGATCGTCTACTTCCTGAACTTCGGCGAGAGCACGCTGGACCACGAACTGCGCATGCACGTACGTGACCTTGGCGACCGCAACCCGGTGCTCGACGAGATCAACCGCTTCATCAACAAGGAATTCAAGAAGCAGCACATCAACATCTCGTTCCGGCAGATGGAGGTGTACCTCAAGAACATGCAGGGCCAAGAGTACAAGATGGTGCCAGTCGAACCGGAACAGAAGACCATCGCCGCACCAGCACCGTCCACCAGCGTGCCTGCCGCGCCGAAAGATGTGCCCGAGCCGCCGGAAGCCAAGCTCGACTGACAGCGTGAATCCCAGCAGAATGCTCGGACATTCTGCTGGAGCTGCGCTGTGAAAGCCCTCGACGAACTGACCTTCGACAATCGTTTCGCCCGTCTGGGCGACACGTTTTCCACGTCCGTCCTGCCTGAACCCATCGCCGAACCCCGCTTGGTGGTCGCCAGCGATGCAGCCTTGGCACTGCTGGATCTTGACCCCGCCCACGCCGAAGAGCCGGTTTTCGCCGAGTTGTTCAGCGGCCACAAACTGTGGGCCGAGGCCGACCCTCGGGCGATGGTTTATTCCGGGCATCAGTTCGGTTCGTACAACCCGCGTCTGGGTGACGGCCGGGGGCTTCTGCTGGGCGAGGTCTTCAACGACGCGGGCGAGCACTGGGACTTGCACCTCAAAGGCGCCGGGCAGACGCCGTATTCGCGCATGGGCGATGGTCGCGCCGTGCTGCGTTCATCGATTCGTGAATTCCTCGCCTCCGAAGCGCTGCATGCGCTGGGCATCCCGACCAGCCGCGCAGGTTGCGTGATCGGCTCAAGCACGCCGGTCTGGCGCGAGACCCAAGAGCGCGCGGCGATGGTGTTGCGTCTGGCCCAGAGCCATGTGCGCTTCGGCAGCTTTGAGTATTTCTTCTACACCCAGCAACACGAGCCACTGAAGCAACTCGCCGACCATGTGCTGGCGCTGCACTACCCCGAATGCGTTGAGCAGCCTGAGCCGTATCTGGCGATGTTCCGCGTGATCGTCGAGCGTCAGGCCGAATTGATCGCCAAATGGCAGGCTTATGGCTTCTGCCACGGCGTGATGAACACCGACAACATGTCGATTCTGGGCATCACGTTCGACTTTGGCCCATTCGCCTTCCTCGACGATTTCGACCAGCATTTCATCTGCAACCACTCCGACCACGAAGGCCGCTACTCCTTCAGCAATCAGGTGCCCATCGGCCAATGGAACCTCAGCGCACTGGCCCAGGCCCTGACGCCATTCGTCGAGGTCGAGCCGCTGCGTGAAGCGCTCGGCCTGTTCTTGCCGCTGTATCAGGCCCACTACCTGGACCTGATGCGCCGCCGCCTGGGCCTGACCACCGCTGAAGACGACGACGCCGACCTCATCGCTCGTCTACTGCAACTGATGCAGAACAGTGGTGTGGATTACAGCCTGTTCTTCCGTCGCCTGGGCGAAGACGCTGCTGACGTCGCAGCTCAAAGCCTGCGCGACGACTTCGTCGACATGCTGGGCTTTGACGCCTGGGCCGATGCCTACAAAGCCCGCATCGCCCGCGACCCCGACAGCACTCAGGAAGACCGCCGCGCCCGGATGCACGCCGTCAACCCGCTTTACGTGCTGCGCAACTACCTGGCCCAACGCGCCATCGAAGCCGCCGAACAAGGCGACTACACCGAAGTTCGTCGCCTGCACCAAGTGCTGTGCAAGCCCTTCGAGGAACAGGCGGGGATGGAAAGTTATGCACAGCGGCCGCCGGATTGGGGGAAGCATTTGGAGATCAGTTGTTCGTCTTAGGTGTCGGCGCGGAATCAGTATCCGATACCGCCGTAGGTTTATCAGAAACAGAGGACGAGGCTGGCGCCTGCGCAGAGTGCTGTTTTACAGACTGCTCACGCTTGGCTTCAGCCTCTTTTCTCTCAGGCATCGCGATGCTCGCCAGAATGTCATACAGATTAAGTCCCCGCTTCGCCAGCTCCGGCGCTTCGTCATTGGGCCGACTCAACTCCAGGCGAATCTTCTCCAACAGTTCTGCTTCGTAATCGCCTGGATAGCAGTCCTGAACCTGCTCGATTTTAGGCAGGCCCCTGTAGAAGTTCAGGACCTCCGTGAGAAAGACCGGGATCTTGCCGGATTGCGCACTTTCTAACTGTGCGCGAGTGACCGCGCCCTTCGCCCATTCGGATTTCAGGCGATGACTTTCAGACCAGGCCGCATGTCGCTCATTGATCGTGTAGCCGCCACTGTCGTCATAAGCGATCAGTGCTAACTGATCACGAGACAGACCTGCAAACGGATTTTTTGCATAACGATCGCCACTAGCGGCTTGGTTGACGTAATCGGTTGCCTGCCTGGCCCTCGCCAGATGTTCAGGATCGTCTGTATCGGGTAGTTCCTGATCGTGTCGATGTTTTCCAAAGCTGTAGCCGTCGAGCGCAAAATCATTTAGCTGCTTCTTTGCATAAGCAGCCAGCTCATCGCGGGTCAGCTCCTGCTCTCGTTTGCTGGATCGAAGAGCACTCTCACTTAACTGTCGAGCGAGAAGAGAAATACTAGTTTTATCCGATTGCTCCTTCGAAGACTCCGGCATATTAACTGCTTCACTGTCAGGCACACTTTCTTTTTCTATCGCCAAACCAACAGGCATTACTGATACGGCACTCACACTTTGGATCATATTGCCTCCCTGCAATGCGCTCTTAAATAGAGCCACCCCTTCGGTGGCCCTACTTAAACTATGCACATCAACGCATGATGAGATTCACGCTCCAATCGTGACTGGAATAATTCACAGAGGTGATACTGATATCGCATCTGGCACCGCCACTCGCGACTGCGCTTTTATTCCACTTGGGCGTTCTGACTCCGCCAGGTGTGGCGTTCATCAGATAGCTGGTCGTGAAACGGCATGACTTGCTTCCTGACTTGTATGTCACCATCGCATAGGTGATGGGCGAGGAGCCTGTAGCCCGGACAATGTAACTTTCAGTACCACCTGCCGGCACATTAGATGGCTTAGGGGAAGCATTCGAGTACGTCGTAGCTTCATTCCGACTACTGCCCGGCTGGTAAACCACAGGCTCCGCCGTGTTATTAATGAAGTTAACGGCTACCTGTGGGGTTGCAACCGCCACTCCTACATTCAGCATCGCGACCGCCGCTATGGAACACTTAATCGGCTTAACACTTTTCATTTTGATCATCCTTTTTTGTTATATCTGAAAAAAGCTAATCAGACATCAGCAATCGCGACAACTACTCGAACGGATAGTCCTTTTAGAACAGACCTGCATTCCCTTGATGCGTACTAAGGCCGGTGAAAAACTTCCATTACATTGACACCGATAACTACCCAGCCATCGGCTTCGAGTTACTGGCTGTTTCACCCTTAGTTGTTGAGTTCGTGAGTGTCGCTGCCGACGCAGTTGACGGAGTCGCAACAGTTGTCTGCACAGGCTTCGCCGCCTTAGCCGCAGCCGCTTCTTTCTGCGCCCATCGCTCATTCCACGACACTGGCGTTGGCGAGGTTCTGGGGGTGAATTTCTTTCTGAGGGTGGGGCTGTTCGGGTCGGTCTTGCTTTTGGCGGGTTCGACAATGCCCGCAATCACATCAAACAGCGTCAGCTTTCGGTCGCCGCCTTGACGCTGAATGAGGCCGGGCATGCTCGGCGCGGATAGGGTCTTGTCACCTTTGATGCGCGACTCAAGGATCGCCTGGGCATCTTTGGGGTAATCCACGGCCTTTTCGATGGCAGGCAGCGATTTGAAGTAACTCAATGCCTCGTTGTAAAACCTTGACGCCTTGCCTGTGCGAATCTGCTCGATCTCGCCCTGAGGGATCGCGACTTTGCGCCAGGCTTCATCCATCTTCTGCACGCCCTGCCATGCCGCACGTCGCTCATTGAGGGTGAAGTTGCCACTGTCGTCGTAGGCGATGTGATTCAGTTGCTCGCGGGACAACTTCTCGAACGGGCTTATGGCGTTCTTGTCCCCCGCGAGGGTGCGCGTGACGTACGCAGAGGCCGCCCGCGCACGATCCAGCAATTCCGGATCAGTGGTATTCGGCACTTCCATCGCTCGGGTGCCGCTGTTGGCCTTGGGCGTTTCCTGGGTGAACGCCTTGATTTGGTTACGCCCATATTGGCCCAGCTCTTCGTAAGTCATCCCTGCATCTCGCTTGGCGGCGCGGGCAGCGCTTTCGTTCAACTGGCTGGCCAGTGTGGAAAAGCTCGTCTTGTCGGTGGCCGTCTTTTGCGTTTTATCCACAGCAGGCTCATTCGCCTTTTCCGCCGTGACGGGCGCGGGCATCTTGTTCGGAAGGATGGCGGCAACGGCAGCCTGAAGGTGATTGATCATCGGCAACTCCCTGACAATGAATGGACAGGGGCCAATGCGGGTGAAGCGGAACGAAACAGCCCCTGACGCGGGAAGCTAATCGGGGTAGCAGGCCAGAGCTAGCTGTGCGAATGGGGGTGGTCTTTCGGATAAAAGCGTCGAAAGGAAAGCCTCTGGAGCAGTGTGTACCGGCGTATCAATACCGCTGCTCAGGGAATGTCCAGCGTCTTCAAATGCGCTGACATCGACGCAGAAACATCAAGCCGCGTTGCACAACGTGATGAGAAACACATTCCGTTTGTTAACAGCTAGTCCGTTAAATCAATAACGCTTAGCACCCTGGAGACGATTTCATTGACAGTAACCTTGTCCAACGTCTCGACAAACCTCGCAGATCCAGTGCGAACACGCTGCTCAAGGTCAAAGCTACGCACTTGATTACACACCGCAACACCGCTGGTCTCGTGTCCTGAAATGACCACACAGAGCCCGGATTGCCGCGCGAAATCACCGCCACTGGTCACCGGGACAGTCATGCAGATACCTAGCGCGTTGATTTGCTGAGCAGTGATGACTACGAATCGATGCCGATCTTTCATCTCCCTCCCCGCCACTGGATTGGGGTCTACCCAATACACATCGCCCTGGCAGGGTGCCTTGCGACGAACCATCAGGTGATCTCCCGCCCGACAGAGTCGCCTTCTCGAGCCCAAGCTGTTTCGTTGTTCAATTCAGCAACGAATTCAGCCCCTTTTAACAGCTCGGTTACCGAATAGCGCTTGCGGATGAGCGGCGGTACAGGCTTGGCGACCAACTCCCCCGCCTCAACGCTCAACTCGACCTCAGATCCAATGTGCAGATCCAGCAACTTCAAAAAAGCAGGGGGGATCGTCATCACCGCCGCGCCGCCCTGACGGCGGATGGTCGAGTTCATTGTCATCGTTTTTCTCTTGTCGGCCATGGTGGATACCTTGTCTATCAGTGCTACAAAAGTAGCACCACGCTCAACCGTTTACGAGCTGCGACAAGACACACGTAGCCTATTCAGCTTGCCTCGCCTATCCAATCCGAAGATACAGCCAGCTCTGTGGGAATTCGCCGATCAGCTACCCAACAACCACACCAACCCCATCGCCACATGCTCTTCGGTGCTGTCCACCAGCGGCAGCGGGCTTTCCACGCCCTCCAGCAGCAGCCCGATTTCCGTACAACCCAGAATCGCGGCCTGTGCACCTTGATCACGCAACTGCTCAAGCACACCGAGGTAGAACGCTCGCGCCGGTTCATGGAATTGGCCCAGGCAAAGCTCGGCAAAGATCACGCGGTCGATTTCGCTCATGGCATCGGCGGTCGGCAGAAGAACGTCGATGTCGAAACGCTCGGCCAGGCGACGTTTGTAGAAGTCTTCCTGCATGGTGAAGCGGGTACCAAGCAATGCAGCGCGGCTGACGCCTCTCGCTTGAAGTGCTTGCCCTACCGCATCGCCGATGTGCAGTAGAGGGATGTCAACGGCGGACTCGATGGCCGCCGCGACTTTGTGCATGGTGTTGGTCGCCAGCAGAATGGCTCCGGCGCCAGCGCGCTCAAGGCCACGGGCGGCATCGGCCAGTTGTTCGCCTGCCAGATCCCACTGTCCGGATTTCTGAAGGGCGGCGATGCCCGCGAAGTCCACGGAGTGCAGCAACAGCGGCGCCGAATGCAGGCCGCCCATTTGGTTGCGCACGCCTTCGTTGAGCCATTTGTAATACGTGGCTGTGGATTCCCAGCTCATTCCGCCCAATACACCGAGGGTTTGCATGTTGTTCTCCGGCTGACAGTCGTCCGCGCAGGCTAGGCGCAAAGGCCAGGACAGGCCAGTGACAGAAGCGCGACAAGCGGGCGGTACAGTCTTTGATCAATCGCTTGATAAACCTGTTTGTCGGCTCCATTTATCGGCTATTGGCCTTCTTTCAGGTGACCCCCATGTCCGAACCGCTTCATATCCCCTGCCCCCACTGCAACGGCCTGAACCGCATTCCCGCCGACCGCCTGGCTGACCAGCCCAAGTGCGGGCGCTGCAAGCATCCGGTGCTGCTGAGCAAGCCGTTCAACCTCAACCAAGGTGATTACGCCAGCCAGATCAAGGGCGACCTGCCGCTGTTGGTGGATGTGTGGGCGGATTGGTGCGGGCCGTGCAAATCCTTCGCGCCGACGTTCGAACAGGCGGCCGCTCAACTGAGCGGGCGTGTGCGTTTGGCGAAGCTGGACAGCGAGGCCAATCAGCAGCTGTCTGCTCAGTTGGGTATCCGGTCGATTCCTAGCCTGATCCTGTTCAAGAATGGCCGCGAAGTGGCGCGCCAGAGCGGTGCCATGCCGTTGCCACAGCTAACAGCTTGGCTGGCCAGCCAAGGGATCTGACCCACCGTAATCGCTCCTTCGACGCTAAATTGTGGGAGCCGCCTTGGTGGCGATAGCGGTGGGCCAGTCGACATCCATGTTCAGGACCAAAGCATTCGCCAGTAAGCCGGTTCCCACAAAGATGCGTGCCGAGCCATCAAGTGATGATCGCCACCGCCCCTGTGGGCGTGTTCTGGATGTGCAGTAGGCCCCGTCTGAAGTTGCATTTTCGTCCCTCAAACCCGAAAGCCGAGGCCTAACGTTAATCACTCTCACAGCTATCCCGAGGCAACGAGCGATGACGGCAGTTATCCGAGAAGGCGACAAAACCAGTACCGGTGGCAGGGTGTTAGCCACATCCGGGAGCTACGTCTGCGAGGATCGCCGTCTGGCGCGCATGGGCGATCCGGTGTGGTGCAAGGTTTGCGAGACAGTCGGGTATATCGCGCAGGGTAACCCGACGTTCATCGATGAGGTGACGCCCGTCGCCACCGATGGTCAGGCCGTGCGCTGCGGATGCCCCAAGGGCGAACACCGCCTGATCGCCAGCCAGCATCAGTTGCAGGCTGACATGCAAGCCACCATCGACATTCCCAAAGATCAGGCCAAAAAGGCGCGAAAACGGGCGAAGAAAATCGCCGCGACACTGAAAGGCGCCCCGTAGCGGCATGGCTTGCCTGCTGTCGTCGCTTCAAGATCGCTGCCGCCGTCAAGGCGGACTGCTAGAGGCGTGCGCGGACCTCGTTATTGCGCGGCGTTGGTTTCCAGCAAATGATGCAGTTCAACGAACTGCTGGCTCAGCTTGTGCCGCGCATCGAGATGAATCAGGGGCAGGCTCGCTTGATGGGACTCGCGCATTTTCACCGAGCTGTTGAGGTACACCGGCAAGACGGGCAACCCCTCGGCAATCAATTCGTCGAGGATTTGCTGCGGCAGGCTCGCCCGCGACTGGAACTGGTTGACGATAATGCCTTCCACCTCCAGGTCCTCATTGTGATCGTCTTTCAGCTCTTCGATCTCTTTAAGCAGACTGTACAGGGCCTGACGAGAAAAGCTGTCGCAGTCAAAGGGAATCAAGACTCGATCTGCAGCGATCAACGCTGAAACGGCATAGAAATTCAACGCAGGCGGGGTATCGAGGTAGATTCGCTCATAATCCTCACCCAACTCGTCCAGCAACTTTCGCAGCTTGTTGATCTTGTGCTTGGCCTCAAGTTTCGGCTGCAAGTCCGCCAGTTCGCCGGTCGCGGTCACGACGTGCAGGTTGTCGAACGGCGTTTCATAAATGTCGACCTGGTTCTTTTTGGCGAACGGCCCGGAAGACAGGGATTGCTTGAAGAACTCGGCAATGCCCATGGGAATCTCGTCACCGGTCAGGCCCGTAAGGTACTGCGTCGAGTTGGCCTGAGCGTCGAGGTCGATCAAGAGGGTCCGGTAACCCTCATTGGCACTGACGGCCGCCAGATTGCACGCGATGCTCGATTTGCCAACGCCGCCTTTCTGATTGAACACCACACGCCGCATTTGCTCACTCCCTGTTGCTGTCTTGCCGTGAAAGTCGCCAAGCGACCTGATGAATGGTCCCGAGTCTAGGCAAACCGCATGACAAGGGCGAGCGTTTACGAATGAAGAGTCAGAATAATCAGACGAATCCTACGTAATCGGGTGAAATATCCGACTTACAAATTGCTACAAATCGCACTCATCGGGATAATGCCCGCCACTCGGTGATAGCGCCGCGCCATGGTTGGTGTCACTTCGGATACTCGAAGCCAGAGGTAAGCCCGCACAGGGGCGGGAAGATAGATCGTGATCAAGTTCAACATCGCACAGTGGCGCGCATGGGCGCCAGGGCTGCCAACCGCCGAAGACTGGCAGCAATGGAGCCAGCATCCGACCGTTCCGGACAATCAGGATGACGCCCCCGATGTCTCGTTCCTGCCCGCCATGCAGCGCCGACGACTCAGCCGCCTGGCCCGAATGGCGTTCAGCGTAGGCTGGCCACTGGCAGAGGGGCACGAGCACCTGCCTCTGGTGTTCGTCTCACGCCATGGTGAAACGCCTCGCACTTTCGACATTCTCAGCGATCTGGCCGCTGACCAACCTTTGTCACCCACGCAGTTCAGTCTGTCGGTGCATAACGCGGTGATCGGCCTGTGGTCGATCCTGCGCGGTGAAACCAGTGAAATGACAGCGCTGGCTGCCGCAGGTGACGGCCTCGAACACGGCGTGATGGAGGCAGCCTCTTTGCTGGCAGAGGGCGCATCTGCCGTTCTGCTGATCATCGCCGAAGAAAACCCGCCGCGTGCCTACGCCCCCTGGATCGACGACGTGCCGTTTCCCTACGCCGTGGGCCTGTTGCTCACCCAGGGCGACGAATGGCAACTGGCATTGAGCGGTGGCGGGTCTAAGGAAAGCGTCCCCCTTCGTGGCGAGTGGCCACACGCGCTCAATCTTTTGCGCGCCCTGTCGACACAACAGAGCGCCCTGCTGCATCCCTGGAAGAATCGGCTATGGAACTGGCAACACAACCGCTGAGCAAAAGTCGCAACGCCTATCACTGGCGCCTGCTGACCACTGCCTTGAGCTTCGCCCTGTTCGGGCTGGGCGGGTTGTGCCTGCGCCTGTTCATTTTCCCGCTGCTGGCCCTGCTACCAGGCGACGCCTTCAGTCACCAGCGTCGCGCCCGCCGCACCATCAGCCGTTTGTTCTGGGCCTTCATCCGTTTCATGGCCAAGGCCGGGGTGTTGACTTATCAGGTCGAAGGCGCAGAGCGCCTGGGTCGTCCGGGGCAAATGATCATCGCCAATCACCCCTCACTGATTGATGTGGTGTTTTTGATTGGTCTGGTCCGTGACGCCAACTGCGTAGTGAAGCAAAGCCTGTGGCAGAACCCCTTCACCCGTGGTCCGGTGCGTGCGACGGGTTATGTGAGCAACGACGGCAGTGCCGAAATGCTGGAAAACGCAGCCGGTCTGCTGCAAACCGGTCAGACATTGATCATTTTCCCGGAAGGCACTCGCACCGAACCGGGCAAGCCGCCGGTTTTCCATCGAGGTGCGGCAGCGATCGCCCTGCGCGGTGCCACCGCCATCACGCCGGTAACGATTCATGTCTCGCCGACCACGCTGACCAAGGCCGAGCCGTGGTACCGCATTCCCCAGCGCCGACCGCACTTTCATTTGCGCGTGGGCCACGATATCGACCCGGCGGCATTTGCCGCGCTTGGCTCGGCACCTGTGGCGTCGCGCAAGCTCAATGATCATCTGCATCACCATTTCATCAAGGAACTCGCCACCGATGAGCGATCTGCATCTGGAAATTAAACAGCTGATCATCGATGCCCTGGGCCTCGAAGACATCAGCACCCATGACATCGGCAACGACCAGACGCTGTTCGGCGAAGGCTTGGGCCTGGACTCGGTCGACGCCCTGGAACTGGGCCTGGCCATTCAGAAACGCTACGGCATCAAGATCGATGCCGACGCCAAAGACACACGCACCCACTTCACCAGCGTCGACAGCCTTGCGGCCTTCGTCAACGCCCGCCTGGTGGCCTGAGGACTGAACATGCAATCCCGTGAAGAGATCTTCGAAACCCTGCGCACTGCATTGGTCGAGCTGTTCGAACTCGAACCCGAGCGCGTCACCCTCGAAGCCAACCTGTATCAAGACCTGGAAATCGACAGCATCGATGCCGTCGACCTGATCGACCACATCAAACGCAAGACCGGCAAGAAAATCGCTGCTGAAGAATTCAAGTCCGTGCGCACCGTGGGTGATGTCGTCGACGCGGTTTACCGCTTGGTAAACGCTGCCGCATGAGTCGCCTGATCGGCCTGATTCTGGTGCTGGCGGGCGTGCTGTATCCGTTCGCCGTGTACTTCGGCATGGAGCATTTTTCGCCCTGGCAGTTCGCGTTGTTGCTCGGCGTGTTGTGGGCGGCCCGTGCGCTGACCGTCGAACGACGCCCGGGAACACTGAGCATGGCGCTGGTCGCGATGGGCTTCTGCCTGCTGCTGGGCGTATGCGACAGCCCGCAATTGTTGCGCTGGTATCCGGTGCTGATCAGCGGATTCATGCTGACGCTGTTCGGCTTGAGCCTGATGCGCGGCATGCCGATGGTCGAGCGACTGGCACGCCTGACCGACCCAGAACTGCCAGAGGTCGCGATTCGCTACACGCGCCAGGTGACGAAAATCTGGTGCCTGTTCTTCCTGTTCAACGGCATCGTCGCTGCTGCGCTGACGCTCTGGGCGCCATTGAGCTGGTGGACGCTGTACACCGGTCTGATCGCCTACGGCCTGATGGGTATTCTGTTCGCCGGTGAGTGGATCGTCCGCCAGCGTGTGCGAGGCCGTGCATGAGCTGGATCAACCTTGAGCACCTGTTGCTTGCCCCACACGCCGAGCGCGTCGTCACCCACGCACCGGCCTTGACCCTGGCGCACCTGCAAAACCGTGCGTTGTCAGTGGCCGGCGCCTTGCAGCAGCAGGGCGTGAAGCAGATTGCGATTCACCTTGAGGACGCTGCCGATCTGGCCGTTGCACTGTTCGCGGCGTGGCGTGCCGAGGTCAGCGTGCTGCTGCCGTCCGACCTGCAAGCACAAACCCGCCAACGCTGGGCACCACAGGTTGATCTGTGGCTGAGCGATGCGCCGGACGACACGCCACTCCACGCTTTGAACACCCCGCCACTGGCACCGGCTCGCCTTGACCTGGACGCCTGCACCTTGAGCCTGTGCACCTCTGGCTCCAGCGGCGAACCCAAACTGATCGAGAAAAAGCTGCGCCAACTGGCCAATGAAGTCACAGCACTGGAACGCTTGTGGGGTGCGGATCTGGGTCATGCCTGCATCATCGGCAGCGTTGCCGCGCAGCATATTTATGGCCTGTTGTTCCGGGTGCTATGGCCGCTGTGTGCGGGTCGTAGCTTCGTACGAAAACAACTGCCCTTCCCCGAAGACCTCCAGCGCGCCAGTCGCGAACATGACGCTTTCGCTTGGGTCGCGAGTCCTGCGCTGCTCAAGCGCATGGGCGACAACCTCGACTGGGCAAGCCTGAGCGCCGTACGCCGGGTGTTTTCCTCGGGCGGCGCGCTGCCCGCTGAAGCGGCAGAAAGCCTTCACCAACGCCTCGATCAATGGCCGACCGAAATTCTCGGCAGTTCGGAAACCGGCGGCATTGCCTGGCGTCAGGGCGACCCACTGTGGCGCGCTTTCGATGATGTGAAGCTGAGCCAGGACGAAGACGGCGCGCTGCGCATCGAGTCGCCGTATCTGCCTGCGGGCCATGTCGAGCAGACCGCCGATGCCGCGCGTTTTTCCGAGGATGGCCGCTTCGAACTGCTGGGTCGTCTGGATCGCATCGTCAAACTGGAAGAGAAACGCATCTCCTTGCCTTTGCTGGAGCAGGCGCTGGCGACCCACGAATGGGTCAGCGAAGCACGGGTGGGTGTGGTTCGCGAGAATCGTGCGTCATTGGGCGCGTTGGTCGTGCTCAGCGACAGCGGCGTGCATGCCTTGCGCAATCAGGGCCGTCGCTCACTGACCAGTGCTTTGCGCCAACACCTGGTGCCCCATTGCGAAGCCCTCGCCCTGCCCCGCCGCTGGCGCTTGTTGAGCCAATTGCCGCTGAACACCCAAGGCAAGTTGCCTCAGACGCAGGTCGAAGCGCTGCTGGTGGCGCCGAGAGTTCAGGAGCCGGAAATCCTGAATCAACAAACCTCTGGTGACGAACTGACGTTGGAGCTGATCGTGCCGCTAGACTTAGCGCACTTCAGCGGGCACTTCCCTGGCACGCCGATTCTGCCGGGCGTGGTGCAAATTGATTGGGCAATTGCTCTCGGCCAGCGCCTGATGGACTTGCCGCCTCGGTTCGCCGGGATGGAAGTGCTGAAATTCCAGCAACTGGTGCGCCCTGGTGACCACATCACCCTGACCCTGCGCTTCGACCAGGAACGCAGCAAGCTGCACTTCGCTTATCGCAACGGCGACGCGGCCTGCTCCAGCGGCCGAATTTTGTGGGGTACAGCGGATGTTTGAAAACTCCTACGGACTCACATACGACAAGGACATCTGTGACCATGCATAACCCCTGCGCCGTCATCCCGGTCTACAACCACGAACTGGCCGTGCCCGCCGTGGTTCGGGAACTGCTCGACGCAGGTCTGCCGTGCGTGCTGGTGGATGACGCCAGCAGCCCGGCGTGCGCTGCGGTGCTCAAGTCACTGGCCGAGCAGGACAACGTGTTTCTGGTGCAGTTACCGGTCAATCAAGGCAAAGGCGGCGCAGTCATGGCCGGTCTTCGCGAAGCCTCGACACTGGGTTTCAGCCACGCCTTGCAAGTCGACGCCGATGGTCAGCACGATCTGAACGACATTCAGGTGTTCCTCGACCAATCCCGCGAACACCCGAAATCGCTGATTTGCGGCTACCCGCAATACGACGCCAGCGTGCCTAAGGGCCGTTTGTATGCGCGTTACCTGACCCACGTCTGGGTCTGGATCAACAGCCTGTCGTTGCAGATTCCCGATTCGATGTGCGGCTTTCGCGTCTACCCGCTCAAGCCGGTGCTGCACCTGATCGACACCGTGAATCTGGGCAAGCGCATGGACTTCGACCCGGAAATTCTGGTGCGCCTGTCATGGCGCAATCAGCCCATGCGCTGGCTGCCGACCAAAGTGCATTACCCGCAGGACGGCCTGTCACACTTCCGCCTGTTTCACGACAACGCGCTGATTTCGAAAATGCACACCAAGCTGTTCTTCGGCATGCTGGCGCGCTTTCCTCTGATCCTCTGGCGTCGGTGGCTGCCGTGAACGAGGCCGAGGACAAGCAACACTGGGCAGAGCACGAAGAGCGCGGCAGTTTCCTGCTGATGAAGCTCACGGCTTGGGGCGTGAAAGTCTTGGGCCGCCGCGTGTTGAGCCCGATTCTGCATTGCATCGTGCTGTATTTTTTCCTGTTCGGCCGTGGCGCCCGTCATAGCGCGACCGAATACCAGCAGCGTCTGGCCGACTGGAGCCAACGCCCCGAACTGCGTCCGACGATCTGGCGCGTGTTCCAGCAATTCATGGCCTTCGCCGATGCCCTGCTCGACAAGCTCGACGTGTGGAACGGCAAGCTGAAGATCGATCAGATCGAGATCGTGGACCACGCCCACCTGCGAGACCAATTGCGCGGTGAGCGAGGCCAGATGCTGGTCGGCGCGCACCTGGGCAACCTCGAAGTCTGCCGCGCGCTGGCCGAGTTGGGTGAGAAGGTCACGATGAACGTGCTGGTTCACACTAAACACGCCGAGCGTTTTAACCGTCTATTAGGGGAGGCAGGCGCTACCAACCTGCGGCTGATTCAGGTCAGCGAACTGGACCCAGCGATCATGCTGCAACTGAGCCAGCGTCTGGATCGCGGTGAGTGGCTGGCGATTGCCGGTGACCGCATTCCGTTGCACGGCGGGCGCAGCGTCAGGGTCGACTTTCTCGGTCACTCGGCGGCCTTTCCCCAAGGTCCCTGGCTACTGGCAGGCCTGCTGAAATGCCCGATCAACCTGATTTTCTGCCTCAAGGGCCAGAGCGGTTATCGCGTGGTGCTTGAACCTTTCGCGGAGGCCATCGAATGGCGCCGCAGTGATCGCCAAAAGGTGATCGCGCAATCCACTCAACGTTACGCCGACCGTCTGGCGCACTACTGCCTGCAAGCGCCGCAGCAGTGGTTCAACTTCTACCCGTTCTGGAAATCCGATGACGAACCCAGCTCCTGAACCGATCATCTTCGGCGAACGCCCTCTGAGCATCGAGGAAGTCCTGGCCCTCTCCAACCGCCAGCGCCCTACCGCGCTGCAAGGCGACAACGAGTACCGCCAGCGCATCGCCAAAGGCGCGCAATTCCTCGATTCGCTGCTGGACAAGGAAGGCGTCATCTACGGAGTGACCACAGGCTACGGCGACTCCTGCGTGGTGGCCGTGCCGTTGCAGCACGTCGAAGCCCTGCCTCGCCACCTGTACACCTTCCATGGCTGCGGGCTGGGCAAGATTCTCGATGCGCAGGCCACTCGTGCAGTCTTGGCGGCGCGCCTGCGCTCGTTGTGCCACGGGGTTTCGGGCGTGCGCGTCGAGTTGCTGGAACGTCTGCAAGCCTTCCTTGAACACGACATCCTGCCGTTGATCCCGGAAGAGGGTTCGGTGGGGGCCAGTGGCGACCTGACGCCACTGTCCTACGTCGCTGCGACCCTGTCCGGCGAGCGCGAAGTGATGTTCAAGGGCGAGCGTCGTCAGTCCGCTGATGTGCATCGCCAACTGGGCTGGGACCCGCTGGTGCTGCGTCCGAAAGAAGCGCTGGCGTTGATGAACGGCACCGCTGTGATGACCGGCCTGGCCTGCCTGGCCTATGCCCGCGCCGATTACCTGCTCAAACTCGCCACCCGCATCACCGCGCTGAACGTGGTGGCTTTGCAGGGCAACCCGGAGCATTTCGACGAGCGTCTATTCGCTGCCAAACCGCATCCGGGTCAAACCCAAGTCGCGGCCTGGCTGCGCAAGGATCTGGCCATCGACGCGCCGACCGCGCCGTTGCATCGCTTGCAGGACCGTTATTCGCTGCGTTGCGCGCCCCATGTGCTGGGTGTGTTGGCCGACAGCCTGAACTGGCTGCGCGGCTTCATCGAAATCGAGCTGAACAGCGCCAACGATAACCCGATCATCGACGCTGAAGCCGAGCGCGTGCTGCACGGCGGGCATTTCTACGGCGGCCATATCGCCTTCGCCATGGACAGCCTGAAAAACCTTGTGGCCAACGTCGCCGACCTGCTGGATCGCCAACTGGCCCTGCTGGTGGATGAGCGCTACAACCATGGCCTGCCGAGCAATCTGTCCGGCTCGCCAGCAGACCGCGCGATGATCAACCACGGCTTCAAGGCCGTGCAGATCGGCGCCAGCGCCTGGACCGCCGAAGCCCTGAAAAACACCCTGCCGGCCAGCGTGTTCTCGCGCTCCACCGAGTGCCACAACCAAGACAAGGTGAGCATGGGCACCATCGCCGCGCGGGATGCGATTCGTGTGCTGGAGCTGACCGAACAGGTTGCCGCCGCCACGTTGATCGCTGCCAACCAGGGCGTCTGGCTGCGCAGCCGCGATGCCGATGCGCGCCCCCTGCCGCCCGTACTCGCTGCCATGCACGAACAACTACGCGAAGACTTTCCTCCCGTCATCGAAGACCGAGCGCTGGAAGGCGAGCTGCGCCTGTGCCTGCAACGCATCGCCGCGCAACACTGGAGGCTGCATGCGTAACAAAGGCGTGATCCACGAAGACACCGAACTGTTGGTGCCATTTTTCGACGTCGACACCATGCACGTCGTCTGGCATGGGCATTACGTGAAATACCTGGAAGTGGCCCGTTGCGCGCTGCTCGACAAACTCGGTCACAACTACACGCACATGCTCGAATCGGGTTACGCATGGCCGGTAATCGACCTGCAATTGCGTTACGTACGCGGCGCGGTGTTCGGCCAGCGCATCAACGTGCGCGCCAGCCTCGTGGAATGGGAAAACCGTCTGAAGATCGACTACCTGATCACCGACATCGCCACCGGCGAACGGCTGACTCGCGCCAGCACCGTGCAAGTGGCGGTGCGGATCGAGGATCGCGAGATGCAATTGGCCTCGCCCAAGGTGTTTGTCGATGCGGTTGAGAGGACGCTGCAATGCTGACGGCCTTTTTTAGGAGCGCGCTTGGTCTGGGCGGCAATCCGACGACGCATAGTGTCAGCCAACGCATCAGCGATTGGTATGCCGCCATCGCGGGCAAGCGCGCTCCTACAGGGGGAGTGTTCGCACTTCTGTTCTTGAGCTTCAACGCCCACGCCTTCGACCTGCAACAGCTCAGCGAGCAACTGGCCAAACCCAGCGTGATCCACGGCGGTTTCGTACAGGAGAAACACCTGCGCTCGCTGCCACAGCCGTTGACCAGCAAAGGCAATTTCGTGTTGGCCAAGGACTACGGTCTGCTGTGGCTGCTGAACACGCCCCTCAAGCAGGATTACCGCATCAACACCGCCGGTATCGCCCGCCGAGACGCCGACGGCAGTTGGCAGATGATCCCCGGCAAGACCGCAGGCGCCGAGCAGAACCGGTTGTTCCTCGCGGTGCTGCAAGGTGACAGCAGCGGCTTGCAGCGGGACTTCGAGCTGCACGTCACGGGTGACGCGCAAGACTGGCACCTGACACTGGTGCCGCGCTCGATGCTGCTGCAACAGATTTTCAAGCAGATCAACATCGACGGCGGCGCCCTGGTGCAGCGCATAGAGCTGCTGGAAACCCAGGGCGACAGCACACTCCTGAAGATGATCGACAGCACCAGCGCCCAGCCGCTGAGCGATGCGGAGCGCGCTGATTTTGCCCATTGAGAAGCTGATGCCACGCCTGTTCCTGATCATTCTGCTGGCGGTACTCGCACTGGCGGGATGGCAATGGCATGCGGGCGCGCCGCTGTCAGCGAACTTGATGGAGCTAGTGCCCGGCAGCAGTCCCGATGCGCTGGAGCTGCGCGCCGAGCAACGCATTCAGGAACCGCTGAACCGCGAGATGCTGGTGCTGGTCGGGCATGCGGACAAACAGCAGGCCATCGATCTGGCCCATCGCATCGGCGATGAATGGCAAGCCAGCGGACTGTTTGAAAAGGTGCAGTGGAACCTGCAAGCCGACCTCCCGGCCCTGCGCCAACAATTGCTGCAAGGCCGTCTGGCGATGCTTTCGGCCGGCGACCGTAACGAGCTGATCGAGCACCCGGATGCCTTCATACAAAAGCGCGTGCAAAGCCTGTTCGACCCCTTCACCGGGTTCAGTCTGGTGCCGAGCCAGGACGACTGGCTGGGCCTGACCGGTCGAATCCAGAACAGCCAGCCCAACCGAGGATCGGTACAACTGGACATCGGCAGCGGCGCGCTGATCGCCAACGCCGACGGCAAGCGCTGGGTGCTGCTGCGAGCACGTACCCATGCTGATGCGTTCGACATGAGCCTGCCGTTGAAGGTCTCGGCATTGCTCGACAAGGCCCGGATTCAAGCATCGAGCAGCGACGCCCAACTACTCGCTGCCAGTGGTTTGCTCTACGCCGCCCACGGCCAGCAACAGGCCACGCAGGAAATAACGTGGGTTGGCGGTGGCGCAACGGTGGGCATTCTGTTGCTGCTCTTACTGGCCTTCAAGCGCTGGCGGGTGTTGCTGGCGTTCATTCCTGTATTGGTGGGCATGCTGTTCGGCGCCACCGCCTGCATTGCGCTGTTCGGCAAGATGCACGTCATGACGCTGGTGTTGGGGTCGAGCCTGATCGGCGTGGCCGTGGATTATCCGTTGCACTACCTCTCCAAAGGCTGGAGCTTGAAACCCTGGCGCAGTTGGCCCGCTTTACGCCTCACACTTTCAGGGCTGAGCCTGAGCCTGGCCACCAGTTGCATCGGCTATCTGGCGCTGGCCTGGACGCCGTTCCCGGCGCTGACCCAGATCGCCGCGTTCTCGGCAGCGGGCCTGATTGGTGCCTACCTGTGCGCCGTGTGCCTGCTGCCTGCGCTGCTCAAGGGCGTAGAACTGCGCCCAGCGCACTGGCCACTCAAGGCCGCGCAGAGGCTGGTCGATTTGCGTACCCGGCTGCTCGCCCGTATCGGCACGCCGGTATTGCTGGGCCTGCTGCTGATCTTCTGCGCAGGAGGCCTCTGGCACCTGACCACCAAGAACGATATCCGCCAGTGGATCGCCGCACCGCCGAGCCTCACCGACGAGGCCCGAGCCGTTGCGCGCATCACCGGTTATCAACCCACCAGCCAGTTCTTTCTGGTGCGTGGCGCGGATCAGCAGCAATTGCTGGAGCGTCAGACCGCACTCAGTGAGCGTCTCGATCAACTGGAGATGTTGAACAAGCTGCAAGGCTATCTCGCGCTGAATCAACTGGTCGCCACGCCTGCCCGGCAGGACGCCACGCGCAAAGCCCTTGATGCCCTGCCACAGCATTGGCAACCGCTGCTGGACCTCGGCGTGCCGCTGGAAGCGTTGACCAAGGAACTGACCACCCTACGCGCCCTGCCCGATCAAGACATCGACAGCGTGCTCGCCGGTCCGCTTGGTGAGCCTTGGCGCTTGCTGTGGATGGGCAGTCATCAGGACGGCGTGGCCGGAATCGTCAGCCTGCAAGGCCTCAACGACGCCGCGCGGCTGCGTGTTCAGGCGCAAGACCTGCCCGGCGTACAACTGGTGGACCGGCTGGGTGACTTGAACAACGTGTTCGCCGCCACCCAAGTCAGTGCCGCCGAATTGAAGCTGTTGTCCTGCGCCCTGATCGTGGCCCTGCTGATTCTGCCCTTTGGCCTGCGTGGCGCGTTGCGGGTGGTCGCGCTGCCATTGCTGGCGGCGCTGTGCAGCCTGGCAAGCCTGGGCTGGCTCGGCCAGCCACTGACGCTGTTCAGCCTGTTCGGCCTGTTGCTGGTAACCGCAATCAGTGTTGACTACGCGATTCTCATGCGCGAGCAGATCGGCGGCGCTGCCGTCAGCCTGCTGGGCACGCTGTTGGCAGCCGCGACGACTTGGCTGTCGTTCGGCCTGCTGGCGATTTCCAGCACGCCTGCGATAAGCAATTTCGGCTTGTCGGTCAGTCTGGGGCTGGCCTTCAGCTTCATGCTCGCACCGTGGGCGGGTCGCCATGACGCCCCCGGGGCGCGTTCGGAGCAGGAAGCAACGGCATGATGATCGCGGCGTTCTGGATTATGGTACTGGCGCTGTTCGCGCTGGCGACCCGCATGGGCCGTCATTTGAACCTGATCCCGATCGTCAGCCAGCTGCTGCTGGCGACCTTCGGCCTGCCGCTGTTGATGCTGTTCTGGGTCGAGCCTCACTGGCAATTGGGCGGCGCGCAACTGGTCACGCCTCTCTGGCTTAAAACCCTGTATGGCCTGAGTTTCGCCGTGGTGCTGGGACACATTCTCAGTGACGTGATCGACGTACGACTCGACCGCCAGAGCCTGAAAGTCGCGCTGCCAAGCTTTTGCGTGCCGTTCCTCTGCGGCGTCGCCTGCGCCGTCTGGTGGCTGCCGATCCAAGGCTGGCTCAGCTCGCTGGCGTTGGGACTGGTGTTCGCGATCACCGCCATTCCTGTGCTTTATCTGTACTTACACCACATCGGCTATCCGCCCGAAGCCACACGCCGTCTGGTACAGACCGCGATTCTCATCGACCTGGCCTGTTGGAGCCTGTTCGGTCTGGCCCAGGGCAGCCTGCACCTGAGCAGCCTCGCCCTACCACTGCTCGGCGCCTGCACGCCGCTGTTGCTGCGCTTGCTCAATCTGCGTCAGGCGCGGCTCTACGGGCTGGTGTTTTTCGCCCTGCTGATGGTCGCCGAGCATTACAAGACCAACGCGCTGATCCTCGGCATCGGCTACCTGTTGTGCATGAATGCCCTCAAACAACCCTTCGCACTGCCGCTGAAGACCTCGTGGTTCAGGGCATTGCAGCACACTCTGGCGATCCCGCTGATCCTCACCTTCGGCATCGTGCAGATCAACGTCCACAGCGCCATGGGCGATCTGGGCTGGCTGAATCTGGCCATGCTGATCGCCCTGCCCATCGTCAGCAAACTGCTCGGCAACTGGCTCGGCGTGCGCTGGGCCACGCCCTCCTTCTCTGGGGCCGTGCGCTGGAAAGAGGCCGTGCTGCTGAATATTCGCGGCCTGAGCGAAATCGTTTTTCTCAACCTGCTGTTGCAACAGGGGCTGATCAGCCCGGCGCTGTATTTCGCGCTAATGTCCATGAGCCTGATCGCCACGCTGTTGCCAGCCCTCCTGGGCATGAACCGCCTATTCCCTTTGCACGACGCGCAAGCCGTCAAACAGCCGAGAAGGAAATCCTGTGCCAATAGCTGAAATGGAATCCCGCCAAATTGTCGTGATCGGTGCCGGTCCGTCCGGCGCCATCGCCGCTGCCTTGCTCAAGCGTCAGGGTCACGACGTGCTGATCATCGAGCGTCAGCAATTTCCGCGCTTCTCCATTGGCGAAAGCCTGCTGTCGCATTGCCTGGATTTTGTCGAAGAAGCGGGCATGCTCGACGCGGTGAAAGCGGCGGGTTTTCAGTTGAAGAACGGCGCGGCCTTCGCCTGCGGCGAGCAGTACAGCGCGTTCGATTTCGGGCAGACCTTCAGCAACGGCAAGCCAACGACCTTTCAGGTACAACGCGCCGATTTCGACAAATTGTTGGCAGATGAGGCCGAGCGTCAAGGCGTGGAAATCCGCTATGAGCAAACCCTGATCGCCGCTGACTTTGCCGCTGAAAAGCCGGTGCTCGACGTGCAGTGTGAAGACGGCAGTCGCTATCGCATAACGGCCGGTTTTGTGCTCGATGCCAGCGGCTATGGTCGCGTCCTGCCGCGTTTGCTGGACCTTGAAGCCCCGTCGGACTTCCCGCTGCGTCAGGCCGTGTTCACCCACGTTGAAGACCGTATCGATGATCAAGGCTTTGATCGCGAGAAGATTCTGGTCACCGTGCATCCCACGATGCGCGACGTGTGGTTCTGGTCGATCCCCTTCAGCAATGGCCGTTGCTCGGTGGGCGTGGTCGCTTCGGCCGAACGCTTCGAGGACAAACCCGCAGACCTGGATGCCTGCCTGCGCGCCTTTATCGACGAAACACCGAGCCTGAGCCGCGTGTTGCAATACGCGGTCTGGGACACACCGGCGCGGACCATCGGCGGCTATGCGGCCAACGTCAAAACCTTGTACGGCAAAGGCTTCGCGCTGTTGGGCAATGCGGCTGAATTCCTCGACCCGGTGTTTTCCTCGGGCGTGACCATCGCCATGCGTTCGGCAAGCATGGCCGCAGGCGTCTTGCATCGCCAGTTACAGGGTGAAACGGTCGACTGGGAAACCGAGTTTGCCGCCCCCCTGAAGAAAGGCGTCGATACCTTCCGCGCTTACGTCGAGGGCTGGTACGAAGGCAGCTTTCAGGACGTCATTTTTTATCCCAACAGCACCGACGACATTCGCCGCATGATCTGCTCGATCCTCGCTGGATACGCGTGGGATGAACGCAACCCGTTCGTCGCCGAACCCAAACGTCGCCTGCGCATGCTGACTGAAATCTGCGCGAGTGCTGACCAATGAGTGAGCAATTTTATTCCAGCACCTACGTTGAAGAGACCCGTATCGGCTTTGCGTTCCTGCGCAGCCACACTTGGCAACATCACGTGCTGCGCGTGGCAATCAACGACCTGCGCAGCCTGTTCGACGAGCACCCGCCCCAAAACCCGGTGATCCTCGATGCCGGTTGCGGACAGGGCAAGTCGTTCCAGTACCTGCACACGGTGTTCAACCCGTCGAAGATTCTGGGGGTCGACGCCGATCCGCTCAGCCTGAAACTCAGCGCTGAAGAGGCCGCCCGCCGTCGCCTGAATGCCGAGCTGATCGGCAGCGACTGCGCCTCGCTGAAACTGCCGGACGCCAGCGTCGACATGGTGTTCTGTCACCAGACGTTCCATCATCTGGTCGAGCAGGAAAAGGCCCTCGCCGAGTTCTACCGCGTGCTCAAGCCGGGCGGCTATTTGCTGTTTGCCGAATCCACCGAGGCCTACATCGACACGTGGGTGATTCGCTGGTTCTTCCGCCATCCGATGCACGTGCAGAAGAGTGCAGCGCAATACCTGGACATGCTGCGCGAGGAGGGTTTTCAATTCACCGCGCACAACGTCTCCTACCCCTACCTGTGGTGGAGCCGCGCCAAGGATTTCGGCCTGCTGGAACGTTTAAAACTGGTCAAACCCAAGCCCTTTGGCGAACGCGAAGAGACGCTGGTCAACGCCGTCGTACGCAAACCGCTACAGGCAAAAAACGAAGGTGACACACCATGATTCGCGCCCTTTTGCTGCTCTGTGCCGTGCTGTTGAGTGCCTGCACGAGCCACGCGCCGCTGCCTGCGCAGATTCCGCACATCAAGTTTCCCAAGCAACTCCACGTTCAGCGCGAGCAGGCAGGCCAGCGTCAGGACTGGCTGCTGGTGGTGCAGAAAGAACGCCACGGCCTGCGCTGGTCGTTGATGGACCCGCTGGGCATTCCCCTCGCGCGCCAGCAACTGTATGAAGAAACCTGGACCGCAGACGGCCTGCTGCCGCCCAACCCCGAAGCCCGCGAGCTGTTCGCCGCCGTGCTGTTCGCCCTGACCTCCAACGAGGAAGCGCGTTTCGATTACCCCGGTGTTGTGCTCTTGCCTCACGCCCGTACGTTGGAAGATCGCTGGCGCGTTGACTACGCCTCCGAAGGCATCTTCCGCATCACGTTGGAGGGCGGTGAGTTGCAATACGTCGTCAGTCCGCTGGAAGGCAAGGCTTCGAAATGACCGCTTACCTCAATGCACTGGGGCTGATCTGCTCGCTGGGCGATGACCGCGCCAGCGTTGCGCGAACACTGTTCGCAGGCGACACCTCGTGCATGCGCACCGAAAGCGGCTGGGTGCCGGAGCGGGCGTTGCCGGTCGGTGCCGTGAAAAGCCAACTGCCGGAGATTCCGGCAGTGGTTGCCCAACAGTCCAGCCGCAACAACCAGTTGCTGCTCGCCGCCGCGTTGCAGATCGAATCGGATATTCAGCAGGCTATCGATCAATACGGCCGGGATCGCGTTGGCGTGATTCTGGGCACCAGCACGTCGGGTATCGATGAAGCCAGTCGCGGAATCGCGGCTTATCTGCGCGATGAGGCGTTCCCAGGCGACTACGACTACCACCAGCAGGAACTCAGCGCACCGGCGAACTTCCTGGCGTCATGGCTCGATCTGAGCGGACCGAGCTACGTGATTTCCACAGCCTGCACGTCCAGCGCTCGGGCCATGCTCAGCGCCCGTCGCCTGCTCGACATGAACCTGTGCGATGCCGTGCTCTGTGGTGGCGTGGACAGCCTGTGCAAACTGACCCTCAACGGTTTTTCATCGCTGGAAGCCGTGTCGGACCAGCGCTGCAATCCGTTCTCGGTCAACCGCAACGGCATCAACATTGGCGAAGCGGCTGTGCTGTTTCTGATGACCCGCCAGGCCAGTGGCGATCACCGGATCGCGCTGCTGGGTGCAGGTGCCAGCTCCGACGCCCACCACATTTCCGCCCCGGAGCCGACCGGCAAAGGTGCGCAGCGAGCCATGCAAAACGCGCTGGACAATGCGCGCTTGCACCCTCGCGACATCGATTATCTGAACTTGCACGGCACCGCCACCCAGCACAACGATGCGATGGAGTCCCTGGCCGTGCACGCCATTTTCCCCGAAGGCGTGCCGTGCTCGTCGACCAAACCCATGAGCGGCCACACACTGGGCGCTGCGGGCGCGCTGGAAGCGGCGTTCTGTTGGTTGGCACTGGCGCCTGAAAACAGCGCCCGCCAACTGCCGCCTCACGTCTGGGACAAACAGGCCGATACAAGCCTGCCTGCGCTGAACTGGGTACAACCGGGCGATGCGCTGCCAGACACCCGACCTCGTCGCCTGATGAGCAATTCCTTTGCGTTCGGCGGCAACAACGTCAGCCTGATCATCGGAGACGGCGAATGACCGCTATGACCCCGTCTTCGTGGCCGCCCGCGCAGTTGCTGCCTCACGCTGGCGACATGATCCTCATCGACGAAGTGATCGAATTCGGTGAAGAAGAGATCCGGACCCGCGTGCACGTGCGCCCCGGCGGCCTGTTCAATCGTGTCGATGGCAGCCTGCCCGCGTGGATCGCTATCGAATTGATGGCGCAAAGCGTCGCGGCCTACGCCGGGTGCCAAGCCAAGGTAAAAGGCGAGGCGGTCGAGCTGGGCTTCCTGCTCGGCACGCGCAAGTTCGAGTGCAACGTCGACCAGTTTCCGGCAGGAAGCGAACTGATCATTCACGCGCAACGGTCGTTGCAGGATGACAGCGGCATGGGCGTTTTCGAATGCCATTTAAGCGGCCCCGGCATTGACGCCACCGCTCGACTCAACGTTTACCGCCCGCCGCAATCGGCGGGCTATTTGGCTGAAGGAGCCAGCAGTGACTAACTCAGCGACTGACTCAATTCTGGTCACCGGTTCCAGCCGTGGCATTGGCCGCGCCATCGCGCTGCGCCTCGCCCGCGCAGGTTACGACATCGTGCTGCATTGCCGCAGCGGGCGTGCCGAGGCCGGCGCCGTGCAAGCCGAAATCCAGGCACTGGGACGTCACGCGCGAGTGCTGCAATTCGACGTGGCTGATCGTGCCGCGTGCAAGGAAATCCTGGAGGCGGACGTGGAAGCCCACGGCGCCTACTACGGCGTGGTGTGCAACGCCGGGCTGACCCGCGATGGCGCCTTTCCGGCCCTGACCGAAGACGACTGGGACAGCGTATTGCGCACCAATCTCGACGGTTTCTACAACGTGCTGCACCCGGTGATGATGCCGATGATTCGCCGCCGCAGCGCTGGCCGAATCGTTTGCATCACCTCGGTTTCAGGCCTGATCGGCAATCGCGGCCAAGTCAACTACAGCGCCTCCAAAGCGGGCGTGATCGGAGCGGCCAAGGCGCTGGCCATCGAGCTGGGCAAACGCAAGATCACCGTCAACTGCGTCGCGCCAGGCCTGATCGACACCGCAATGCTCGACGAAAATGTGCCGGTGGACGAACTGCTGAAAATGATCCCGGCGCAACGCATGGGCACGCCGGAGGAAGTGGCCGGTGCCGTGAATTTCCTGATGTCGGCCGAAGCCGCGTACATCACCCGCCAGGTGCTGGCAGTCAACGGAGGCTTGTGCTGATGAAGCGCGTTGTCGTCACCGGCATGGCCGGTATCACTTCGCTGGGCAGCGACTGGGCCAGCATCGAAGCCAACTTCAGCGCGAACCGCAGCGGCATCCGGCGTATGGACGAGTGGGACCGTTTCAGCGAGCTGAACACCCGTCTGGCGGGTCCCATCGACAATTACGCCGTGCCCGCGCATTGGACACGCAAGCAATTGCGCAGCATGGGGCGCGTCTCGCGACTGGCCGTCGGCGCGTCAGAAGCGGCGCTGCGTGACGCAGGGCTACTCGACGACCCGATCATCCGCGACGGGCGCATGGGTGTGGCCTGTGGCTCGTCCACGGGCAGCACCGACGAGATCAAGGCCTTCGGCAACATGCTGCTGAACTCGGTGGCAGACGGCCTCAACGCCAACTCCTACGTGCGAATGATGCCGCACACGACGGCGGCGAATATCAGCATCTTCTTCAATCTCACAGGGCGCTTGATCCCGACCTCCAGCGCCTGCACCAGCGGCAGCCAGGGCGTGGGTTATGCCTATGAGGCGATCAAGTTCGGACGCCTGCCTCTGATGCTCGCGGGCGGCGCCGAAGAGTTGTGCCCGACCGAAGCCATGGTGTTCGACGCGCTGTACGCCACCAGCCTCAAAAACGACGCGCCACACACCAGCCCTCGCCCTTATGACACAGGCCGTGACGGCCTGGTGATCGGCGAAGGCGCCGGGATGCTGGTGCTGGAAGAGTTGGAGCACGCGCTGGCGCGGGGCGCGAAGATTTATGCGGAGATCGTCGGTTTCGGCAGCAACGCCGATGGCGTCCACACCACCCGCCCCGAGCAAATCACCATGCGTCGGGCCATGGAACTGGCGCTGGAAGACGCCCATCTGACGCCCGAGGCTGTCGGCTACGTCAACGGCCACGGCACGGCCACCGAGCAAGGTGACATTGCTGAAACACTGGCCACCCAAAGCCTGTTCGGCTCGGGCATGCCCATCAGCTCGCAAAAGAGCTTTCTGGGTCACACGCTCGGCGCCTGCGGCGCGCTGGAATCGTGGTTCACCATCGAAATGCTGAACAGCGATCGGTACATCCACACGCTCAATCTGGACAACGTCGACAGCCGCTGCGGCGAACTGGACTATCTGCGCGGCGAACCACGCCACATGAACCACGAATTCGTGATGAACAACAACTTCGCTTTTGGCGGGGTCAACACATCGTTGATCTTCCGTCGCTGGCCATGACCGCCGTACCTACCCTCTGGAGAAATGGAATGCCCTCCCTGTTTCGCGCTTTACTGATCGCTCTGGCCCTTGTGTCTGTCACGGCCTGTACCAGCAAGCCCTTGATGAACCCCGGCCGCAGCCTGCCCACGACACTGCACCCCAATGATGAACAGATGAAGCATGCGATTCTGACGACGCTGGTCAAGCGCAAATGGGAGGTGCAACGAATCGACCCCGGTCTGATTCAGGCGCAAATTACTGTTCGTGGGGAGTTCCACGCGGAAATCGATATTCCCTACACCCTCGATTTCTACCAGATCAAATACCGCGACAGCCGGGGCCTGGATTACAAGGACGGCAAGATTCACAAGAACTACAACCGCTGGGTGCGGTTGCTGGACAAGGGCATTCTGCGTGAGCTGCGCGACGATCAAGCAAACACTACCGCCAGGAACATTGCCGACGGTGTAACGCCCCAAGGCGTGCCTCAGACCGTTCAATAAACGTTGATCCATCAAGGAGTGAAGCAATGAAAATGAAAGGATTGGCTGCCACCGCCGCTGTCGTTCTGGGCGTATTGCCAGGTATCAGTCAGGCAAGGGACACCGCCCTGTACCTGCCGTTCGACAAAGTGGTCGCGCAGATGATTCAGGAGAAGAAACTGGACGGCACGGTGAAATTCTACCTGGCCGGGGTCGCGCCAAAGGGCAAGGTCACGGTGCTCTCGCCAAATGCAAAGACCAGCACGAAAACCAATGCTTTCAACAAGACCGATAGCGAAGCGTGTGAGTGGGCATTGCAGTCGGCCATCCTGCGCCTGAATGACGCAGCCAAAGGTGCGGGCGCCAACGCAGTGGTAAACATCGCCAGTAACTACAAAAACATCGAACGCAAAGACCCGGCCACCTACGAGTGCCATGCCGGTGCTTTGATGGCGGGCGTTGCGTTGAAGGGTGATCTGGCGAAGGTGCAGTAAACCTTCGACCATGCGACTTGCCGAGGGCGTCTGCTCCTGAGGCATCCGGGCTGTTGTCTTCGCCACCAAGGCGGCTCCCACATGGATTGGGAGGTGCCGAAATCAATGGATCGGCACTGAACGTGTGGGAGCCGCCTTGGTGGCGAAGGCATCGGCGCGGTCTAGCGAGACTTCCATCACCCCGCCTTACGCGTCACCAATTCCACAAACGCCTTGGCCATGGGCGATTTCTGATCCTTGCGTTGTACCAGCCACACTGCCGATGTCGCCTCGTCATCGAGCAACGTGCGATACACCACGCCATCGATACGCATACGTTGATAGGACGCAGGCAGTACCGTCACCCCCAACCCCGCCGCCACCAGACCGATGATCGTCATCGCTTCCCCCGCCTCCTGCGTGAACAAAGGGCTGAACCCCGCATCCCGAGCCAGACTCAGCAACTGCGCATACAACCCGCTGCCGTAACTGCGTGGAAAGAACACGAAGGGCTCGCTCGCCAGTTCTTTGAGATAAATCCCCTTTTCGCTGCCGTCGGCCAGCGGATGATCAGAACGCAGAATCGCCACCAGCGGCTCCCGCAGCAACTCCACGGCCACCAGTGAATCCGGCAATGGCAGAGGCCGCATGATCCCGACCTGCATCGACGCTTCTTCAAGCCGCTCAGCCACTTCCCGGCTGCTCATCTCCTGCAAGGCCAGGTGCACGGCCGGGTAACGCTGGCGAAAAGCAAAGATCGCCTGCGGAATGCTCGACGTGAACGGTGCAGACGCGGTGAAGCCGATTTTCAATTCACCCAGCTCCCCCAACTGCGCCCTACGAGCGACGTCCGAGGCCTTCTCGACCTGGGCCAGCGCCAGCCGCGCTTCGTCGAGAAACAGACGGCCCGCTTCACTCAGCTCCACTCGTCGGTTGGTGCGCTCGAACAAGCGTGCGCCCAGCTCCTGCTCCAGCGCCTGAATCTGCTGGCTCAGCGGCGGCTGGGAAATGCCCAGTGCCTCGGCGGCCCGTCCAAAATGCAGCTCTTCGGCAACTGCGATGAAGTAGCGCAGATGACGTAATTCCATGGCTTCACCATTAAGTCGTTAAACCTATCAATTAGGTCGAACAATATATTGGAAGGAATCGTTAGCAGGCTATATGCTTTTTTCATCGCCGCTCCGCTTCCCCCTGAGGTCCATCGTGAATAGTGCTGCATCCCCCGCGCCTGACTTGATCAAAGCTGCCGTCCCGCTGGGTGATACCTACATCGAAAAAGACACCCCCGCTTTCATTCGCACCGTCCTTGCGCTGTTCTCAGGCGGTTTCGCCACCTTCGCCCTGCTCTACTGCGTACAGCCGATGATGCCGGTGCTGTCCCGCGAATTTTCCATCAACGCCGCGCAAAGCAGCCTGATTCTCTCGGTCTCCACTGCCATGATGGCGATCGGTCTGCTGATCACCGGGCCGATTTCCGACCGCCTTGGGCGTAAGTCAGTGATGGTTTTCGCGCTGTTTTCCGCCGCGTTCTTCACCCTGATCAGCGCCGTGATGCCGACTTGGGAAGGCGTGCTGGTCGCTCGGGCGTTGCTGGGACTTTCGCTGAGCGGCCTGGCGGCAGTGGGCATGACCTACCTCAGTGAAGAAATCCATCCACAGCACATCGGCCTGGCTATGGGGCTGTACATCGGCGGCAATGCCATTGGCGGCATGAGTGGGCGTCTGATCACGGGGGTGCTGAGCGATTTCGTCAGTTGGCACACGTCGCTGTTCATCATGGGCCTGATCGCCCTCGGCGCTGCCTGCCTGTTCTGGAAATTCCTGCCGCCGTCACGCAACTTTCGCCCCAATCCACTCAATGCCCGCAATCTGCTGGACGGGTTCGTTCTGCAGTTCCGCGACGCAGGTCTGCCGTGGCTGTTTCTCGAAGGGTTCCTGCTGATGGGGTCCTTCGTCACGCTCTTCAACTACATCGGCTATCGCTTGCTCGCCGAGCCATACCACCTGAGCCAGGCCGTCGTAGGGCTGTTCTCCGTGGTGTACCTCTCGGGTATCTACAGCTCGGCCAAGATCGGCGCGCTGGCGGACAAGCTGGGCCGTCGCAATGTGCTGTGGGCGGTTATCGGCTTGATGTTCATCGGCCTGGTGCTGACCCTGTTCACCCCGCTGGCCGTCGTGATCATTGGCGTGCTGATGTTCACCTTCGGTTTCTTCGGCGCCCATTCCGTGGCCAGTAGCTGGATCGGCCGTCGCGCCATCAAAGCCAAGGGCCAGGCCTCGTCGCTGTACCTGTTCAGCTATTACGTCGGCTCCAGCGTCGCCGGTACGGGTGGCGGGATGTTCTGGCACTACGGTGGTTGGAACGGCATCGGCCTGTTCATCGGCATCCTGCTGCTGGTGGCGCTGGGCGCAGCCTTGAAACTGGCGAAAGTGCCACCGTTGGCGGTGAATGTGCAGGTTTGATTTTTATCGAGAACACCACGCACCTGTAGCAGTCCGGCTTGCCGGCGGTGGCGATCATAAGGACGCCACCGCCGGCAAGCCGGACTGCTACAGGGGGAAGACACAAAAACGCTCAGCGCTTACTGGTGATACTGCGCCGACAACTCATGCACCGCATTGATGAACGCGCCTGCGTTGGCCGGATCGACTTCCGGCGTAATGCCGTGGCCCAGGTTGAAGACGTGACCGGTGCCGCTGCCATAGCTTTTGAGGATGTTGGCCACTTCCTGACGGATAGCCTGCGGGTTCGCATAGAGCACGGTAGGGTCCATGTTGCCTTGCAGGGCGACTTTGCTGCCGACGCGACGACGGGCTTCGCCGATGTCGCACGTCCAGTCCAGTCCCAGTGCGTCGGCGCCCGCGTCGGCGATGCTTTCCAGCCACAGGCCGCCGCCTTTTGTAAACAGGATCACCGGGACTTTACGACCTTCGTGTTCCCGGATCAGACCGCTGACGATCTTGCGCATGTACGCCAGAGAAAACTCCTGATAGGCCGCCGCCGAGAGGCTGCCACCCCAGCTGTCGAAAATCTGCACAGCTTGCGCGCCTGCGAGGATCTGGCCGTTCAGGTACGCGGTGACCGACTGCGCCAGCTTGTCCAGCAGCAGGTGCATGGCTTGTGGGTTGTCGTAGAGCATGGCCTTGGACTTGCGGAAGTCCTTGGACGAACCGCCTTCGACCATGTAGGTCGCCAAGGTCCACGGGCTGCCGGAGAAACCGATCAGTGGCACGCGGCCGTTGAGTTCACGACGAATGGTACTGACCGCGTCCATGACGTAACCCAGATCCTTTTGCGCATCAGGAATGGGCAGTGCTTCGATGTCGGCCACGGTGCTGACGGTTTTCTTGAAGCGCGGGCCTTCGCCGGTTTCGAAGTACAACCCCAGACCCATGGCGTCCGGCACGGTGAGGATGTCGGAGAACAGGATCGCTGCGTCGAGCGGGTAACGCTCGAGCGGCTGCAGAGTGACTTCACAGGCGAACGCCGGGTTCTTGCACAGGCTCATGAAATCCCCGGCCTTGGCGCGGCTGGCGCGGTATTCCGGGAGGTAGCGACCGGCCTGGCGCATCATCCACACAGGGGTGACGTCGACGGGTTGCTTGAGCAGGGCGCGAAGGAAACGGTCGTTCTTCAGGGCAGTCATGGCAGGATCCGGGAAAAAAGTGCGGGCATTTTCTCAGACACCAACGCAAAAGGCACGGTCAGTACCGTGCCTTTTGTCTATGGGGGCGATTTGTCGCAGCGTTGACACGCCTTCTATGTAGCAACACGGCTTATCGGCGGGAGCGGTGCGCCAGTCTGTTACAGACACACCGCAACCGCCGGCAAGCCTTGCTGCTAAAGGGTGCGTGCCGCTTAGACGCCCAGGTAATCCAGAATCCCTTCAGCCGCATTACGGCCTTCAAAGATCGCAGTCACCACTAGGTCCGAACCGCGCACCATGTCACCACCGGCAAAGATTTTCGGGTTGCTGGTCTGATGCTTGAACTTGCCTTGCTCTGGTGCAATGACGCGCCCCTGGCTGTCCATCTCAATGCCGTATTGTTCGAACCACGGCGCCGGGCTTGGGCGGAAACCGAACGCGATGACCACAGCGTCTGCCGGGATAATCTCTTCGGAACCCGGAATCGGCTCAGGGCTGCGACGGCCACGTGCATCAGGCTCGCCCAGACGGGTCTCGACCACTTTCACGCCTTCAACCTTGTCCTCGCCCACGATGGCGATCGGCTGGCGGTTGTAGAGGAACTTCACGCCTTCTTCTTTGGCGTTTTTCACTTCCTTGCGCGAACCCGGCATGTTTTCTTCGTCACGACGATAGGCACAAGTGACGGCCTTGGCGCCTTGGCGAATCGAGGTACGGTTGCAATCCATCGCGGTGTCACCACCGCCCAGCACCACGACCTTCTTGCCTTTCATGTCGACGAAATCTTCCGGCGACTTTTCAAAGCCAAGGTTGCGGTTGACGTTGGCGATCAGGAAATCCAGCGCATCGTGCACGCCCGGCAGGTCTTCGCCCGGGAAGCCGCCTTTCATGTAGGTGTAGGTGCCCATACCCATGAATACGGCATCGAACTCAGTCAGCAGTTGCTCGACGGTGATGTCCTTGCCGACTTCGGTGTTCAGGCGGAATTCGATACCCATGCCGGTGAATACTTCACGGCGGTTGCTCAGCACGCTCTTTTCGAGCTTGAACTCAGGGATGCCGAAGGTCAGCAGACCGCCGATTTCCGGGTTCTTGTCGAACACCACTGGCGTCACGCCACCGCGCACCAGCACGTCAGCGCAGCCCAGACCCGCCGGGCCTGCACCAATGATTGCCACGCGCTTGCCAGTTGGCACCACACGGGACATGTCCGGACGCCAGCCCATGGCGAACGCGGTGTCGGTGATGTACTTCTCCACCGAACCGATGGTCACTGCACCGAAACCGTCGTTGAGGGTGCACGCGCCTTCACACAGACGGTCCTGCGGGCACACACGGCCGCAGACTTCCGGCAGGGTGTTGGTCTGGTGCGACAGCTCGGCAGCCGCGAGGATGTTGCCCTCGGACACCAGTTTCAGCCAGTTGGGAATGAAGTTATGCACAGGGCATTTCCATTCACAGTACGGGTTGCCGCAACCCAGGCAACGGTGGGCCTGATCGGCCGATTGCTGGGGTTTGAAAGGTTCGTAGATTTCCACGAACTCTTTCTTGCGTTGACGCAGCAGTTTCTTCTTCGGATCTTTGCGCCCGACATCGATGAACTGGAAGTCGTTACTCAGACGTTCAGCCATTTGGAGCCTCTTCGCGGCAGCTTCGAGCGACACGCTTCAAGCTGCAAGAAAATCAAATTCGGTTTTGCACACGACGCTGCAAGCTTTGTGCTCAAAGCTTGCAGCGGTGGCTGCGTTATTGCGGGTTAGCGCGGGTGCTGGACAACAGCGACTTCAGGTTCGCGGCTTTTGGTTTCACCAGCCAGAAGCGGCGCAGGTAGTCATCCAGGTTTTCCCAGAGATTACGACCCCATTCGCTGTCGGTTTCCTTCACGTATTCCGCAAGCACGCTTTCCAGGTGGCTGCGATAGGCTTCCATCGCTTCACCGCTGATGCGCTGGATTTCAACCAGTTCGTGGTTGACCCGGTCAACGAAGGTATTGTCCTGATCGAGCACGTAGGCGAAACCACCGGTCATGCCGGAACCGAAGTTGTAGCCGGTCTTGCCCAGTACGCAGACGAAACCACCGGTCATGTATTCGCAGCAGTGGTCGCCAGTGCCTTCAACAACGGCGTGAGCGCCAGAGTTACGCACGCCGAAACGCTCGCCTGCGGTCCCTGCGGCAAACAGCTTGCCGCCGGTTGCGCCGTACAGACAGGTGTTACCGACGATGGCGCTGTCCTGGGTTTTGAACGGGCTGCCTTTTGGCGGCACGATCACCAATTTGCCTGCGGTCATGCCCTTACCGACGTAGTCGTTGGCGTCGCCTTCCAGGTACATGTTCAGACCACCGGCGTTCCACACGCCGAAGCTCTGACCGGCCGTGCCCTTGAAGCGGAAGGTCACAGGCGCATCTTTCATGCCCTGGTTGCCGTGCAGCTTGGCGATTTCACCAGAAATACGCGCGCCAATAGAGCGGTCGCAGTTGCAGATATCCAGCTCGTACTCGCCGCCGCTCTTCGACTCGATGGCCGCCTTGGCCATCTCGACCATTTTCTCGGCCAGCAGGCCCTGGTCGAACGGTGGGTTGCGGTCGACCAGGCTGAACTGAGGTTTGTCAGCCGGGATGTGATCGCTGCCCAGCAACGGGGTCAGGTCCAGGTGCTGCTGCTTCTCGGTCTCGCCCGGCAGGATGTCCAGCAAATCGGTACGACCGATCAGCTCTTCCAGCGAGCGCACGCCCAGCTTGGCCAGCCATTCGCGGGTTTCTTCCGCCACGTAGGTGAAGAAGTTGATCACCATGTCGACGGTGCCGATGTAGTGATCCTTGCGCAGCTTGTCGTTCTGAGTCGCAACACCGGTAGCGCAGTTGTTCAGGTGGCAGATACGCAGGTATTTGCAGCCCAGCGCGATCATGGGTGCAGTACCGAAGCCGAAGCTTTCGGCGCCGAGGATCGCAGCCTTGATCACGTCCAGACCGGTTTTCAGACCGCCGTCGGTCTGTACCCGGACCTTGCCGCGCAGGTCGTTACCGCGCAGGGTCTGGTGGGTTTCGGCCAAGCCGATTTCCCACGGGGCGCCCGCGTATTTGATCGACGACAGTGGCGATGCACCGGTACCGCCGTCATAGCCGGAAATGGTGATCAAGTCCGCGTAGGCCTTGGCTACACCGGCAGCAATGGTGCCGACGCCCGCTTCTGCCACCAGCTTGACCGAAACCAGCGCCGACGGGTTGACCTGCTTGAGGTCGAAAATCAGCTGCGACAAGTCTTCGATCGAGTAGATGTCGTGGTGTGGTGGAGGCGAAATCAGGGTCACGCCCGGCACTGCGTAACGCAGCTTGGCGATCAGGCCGTTGACCTTGCCGCCCGGCAGTTGACCGCCTTCACCCGGTTTGGCGCCTTGGGCGACCTTGATCTGCAACACGTCCGCGTTGACCAGATACTCCGGCGTCACACCGAAACGACCGGTCGCGATCTGTTTGATCTTTGAACTACGAATGGTGCCGTAACGCGACGGATCTTCACCGCCCTCACCGGAGTTGGAACGAGCGCCCAGGCGGTTCATCGCCTCGGCCAGTGCTTCGTGAGCTTCCGGCGACAATGCGCCCAGCGAGATACCGGCCGAGTCGAAACGCTTGAGGATCGCTTCCAGTGGCTCGACCTCATCAATGCTCATCGGTGTGTCGAGTTCTTTGACTTTGAACAGGTCACGAATCATCGACACCGGACGGTTGTCCACCAGTGCGGTGTATTCCTTGAACTTGGCGTAGTCGCCCTGCTGCACAGCGGCTTGCAGCGTCGCCACTACGTCAGGGTTGTAGGCGTGGTATTCGCCGCCGTAGACGAACTTCAGCAGGCCGCCTTGCTGGATTGGCTTGCGCGGACTCCAGGCTTCGACGGACAGGGCTTTCTGTTCGGCTTCGATGTCGACGAAACGCGCGCCCTTGATGCGGCTTGGCACACCACGGAAGCTCAGCTCGCAGACTTCTTCGGACAGGCCGATGGCCTCGAACAGCTGCGCGCCACGGTACGAGCCGATAGTCGAGATGCCCATCTTCGACAGGATCTTGAGCAGCCCCTTGGTGATGCCTTTGCGGTAGTTCTTGAACACTTCGTACAGGTCGCCCAGCACTTCGCCGGTACGGATCAGGTCGCCCAGCACCTCGTACGCCAGGAACGGATACACCGCCGAAGCACCGAAGCCAATCAGGACGGCGAAATGATGCGGATCGCGAGCGGTCGCGGTCTCGACCAGAATGTTGCTGTCGCAGCGCAGGCCTTTTTCGGTCAGGCGGTGGTGCACCGCACCGGTGGCCAGCGAGGCGTGGATCGGCAGCTTGCCCGGCGCAATGTGACGGTCGCTCAGCACGATCTGGGTACGACCGGCACGCACAGCCTCCTCCGCCTGATCAGCGACGTTACGCACGGCCGCTTCCAGGCCAACGCTTTCGTCGTAGTTCAGGTCAATGACCTGACGATCAAAGCCTTCACGCTCCAGGTTCATCAGCGCACGCCACTTGGCAGGCGAAATGACCGGCGAACTGAGAATCACGCGGGAAGCGTGCTCAGGGGATTCCTGGAAGATGTTGCGCTCGGCACCGAGGCAGACTTCCAGCGACATGACGATGGCTTCACGCAGCGGGTCGATCGGCGGGTTGGTGACCTGCGCAAACTGCTGACGGAAGTAGTCGTATGGCGTGCGAACACGACGCGACAGCACGGCCATTGGCGTGTCGTCACCCATGGAGCCAACGGCTTCCTGACCTTGCTCGCCCAACGGACGCAGCACCTGATCGCGTTCCTCGAACGTGACCTGGAACATCTTCATGTACTGCTTGAGCTGATCCTGGTTATAGAACGCCGAACCGTGGTCGTGGTCTTCCAGGGTCGCTTGAATGCGCAGCGCGTGCTTGCGCAGCCATTGCTTGTAGGGATGGCGCGACTTCAGACGGCTGTCGATGGCGTCGGTATCGAGGATCTGGCCGGTTTCGGTGTCCACGGCAAAGATCTGACCCGGCCCGACACGGCCTTTGGCGATGACGTCTTCCGGGGTGTAGTTCCACACGCCGATTTCCGACGCCAGGGTGATGTAGCCGTTCTTGGTAGTGACCCAGCGCGCCGGACGCAGACCATTACGGTCGAGCAGGCAGACCGCATGGCGGCCTTCGGTCATCACGATACCGGCCGGGCCGTCCCACGGCTCCATGTGCATGGAGTTGAATTCGTAGAACGCACGCAGATCCGGGTCCATGGTCTCGACGTTCTGCCACGCTGGCGGCACGAGCATGCGCACGCCACGGAACAGGTCGATACCGCCGGTCACCATCAACTCCAGCATGTTGTCCATGCTCGAAGAGTCGGACCCCACGCGGTTGACCAGCGGACCCAACTCGTCCAGCACCATCAAGTCGTTGGCGAACTTGGTGCGACGGGCCTGCGCCCAGTTGCGGTTACCGGTAATGGTGTTGATCTCGCCGTTATGGGCGAGGAAGCGGAATGGCTGAGCCAGCGGCCATTTCGGCAGGGTGTTGGTCGAGAAGCGCTGGTGGAACACGCAGATCGCGGTCTGCAGACGTTCGTCGCCCAGGTCTGGATAGAATGCCGTGAGGTCACGCGGCATCATCAGACCTTTATAAATGATGGTCTTGTGCGAAAAGCTGCAGATGTAGTGGTCGGTGTCGGCGGCGTTGGCCACGGACGAGCGACGACGGGCACAGAACAGCTTGATCGCGAATTCCTGATCGCTCAGGCCTTCACCGCCGATGAACACCTGCTCGATCTTCGGCAGACGCTCCAGTGCCAGACGGCCCAGAACGCTGGTGTCGATGGGCACCTGGCGCCAGCCGATCACGGTCAGACCTTCAGCCAGGATCTCGCGATTCATATTCTCGCGGGCAGCTTCGGCCTTGGCGTCGTCCTGGTTCAGGAACACCATGCCCACGCAATACTGGCGCGGCAGCTCGACGCTGAATTGTTCTTTTGCGACAGCGCGCAAGAACGTGTCGGGTTTTTGCATCAACAGCCCGCAACCGTCACCGGTCTTGCCGTCGGCGTTGATCCCACCGCGGTGGGTCATGCAGGTCAGGGCTTCGATAGCCGTTTGCAACAGATGATGACTGGGTTCGCCTTGCATATGGGCAATCAAGCCGAAACCGCAGTTATCCTTGAACTCTTCTGGTTGGTACAGACCTGCTTTCATAGACACATTCTCACCAGGCTGCCTCTTGGCGAGGCAAATTTCTTTTCAATTCAACCATTTACCGTCCACGCTGAACGTACGCCAGCTTTGCGGGAGCAAAAGGGAGGTCATTGTACACACCGACACAAAGCCTCACAAATTTTGCGACGAAACGTCGAAAATTCATGTCGCATTTATGAAAGGTTTTACAGCGATTCTCGTGCTAGCCAGAGCTTTGTTGCGAGTCTGACCAAAGAGAGCCCGAAGTTCAATGGGTGTCTGAGACGCAGACACCGCAAGGCGCGCTGCTCATTGGCAGCACGCTCATGCGCGATTTCGGGGGAGCTAACTGCGCGACCCGGATAAGGTCGCGACATCATCAGCGAGCGGCAGCGAGTTCCTGTTGGATACTGCCGACAGTGCGAGGCCAAGGTTTACCAGCCTGAACCTTCGCTGGCAAGTTCTTGATAGCGGCAAGTGCAGCATTGCGGTCGGTAAAACTGCCGTAGGTGACCACGTACAGCGGCTTGCCTTGCAGGGTTTTCTTGAAGTACCGGTACTCGGCACCCTGCTCTTTCACGTAATTCTGCGCAGTGGCTTCGGAGCTTGTGCCCAGAATCTGCACCACGAAATGCGTAGGCGCCTGACCGGCGTACCAGCCACCACCGGATGCCGCAGGCGCTGCGGCAGCGGGCTTGGCGGCAGGTGCTGGTGCAGGCTTGGCAGTTGCGACCTGAGTCGGTGCTGGCGCGGGTTTGGCCGCTGGAGCAGGCGCAGGCTTAGGTGCAGCGGGTGCTGGCGCCGGACGCGGCGTTGGCACCTGGGTTTGTGCCTGCGCCATGGACGGCGCCGGGCCTGCCGCAGCACCCGCAGGTGGCGCGGTGGTCGTCACGGTAGGCGGTTGCAGCGGCTGATTGGCTGCAGGGCCGCCGTCTTCGCCGTCGCCTTCGCCCGAACCCGCCGCTTCAGCCAATGGGCCGCGCATGACAGGTTGCGAATTACCGACCAACGGTAGCGGCATCGGCTGCGAGTTACCGGCGAACTCGATAGCCGGGCCACCGTTGTTCGATTGCTGGGCAGGCGTCTGGCCCTGGCCCAGAGGCAGTTGAGCCTGGGAGTTGGCCGGTGCAGTCGGCGCCGTGCCGCGCCCCGGAATCAACACAGCCGCCAATACCGCAGCAGCCACTACCCCACCCAAAGCCAACACGTGTTTCTTAGGCATTTTGAACCCCATACTTGGACGCTTGACCGCAGAGCGGCTGGCGATCATGGCTTCGATCATCGAGTCGCGCGCGACCTGGTTGATCGCGCCCGGCCATCCATTGGACTGCTCGTGGATATCGGCGATCTGCTCGGCACTGAAAACCTCGATGCCTTGCCCCGCGCCTTCCAGACGCTGCGCCAGATACTCACGGGTTTCTTCTTCTGTATACGGTGCCAGCTCGATAACGTGGAAGCGCTCTCCCTCGGTACCACTCTCGGCGCACAGTTGATCCAGACGATCGATAATCGAAGCCTCGCCGAACAGGAAGACATGCGGACGACCTTCCGGTGTGCCCGCCGCCAATCCCAACAACGCTTCGAGTGCCGATTCGCCCAGTTGTTCGGCGTCGTCCACCAATACGTAGACTTCCTGACCGGTCAGGGCCAGTTGCACGACCTGCGAAAGAATCGCGCGCATTTCCGGTTGATCGACGTTCAGCGCCTGAGCCACCTGACGCAGCACGCCAGAGGCATCACCCGCGCCACGGGCCGAAACGACCACGCTTTGTACCGACTGCTTGTTGGTGCTCGCCACCAGCGCCTGACGCAACAGCGTCTTGCCGCTACCGTGAGGGCCGGTAACCAGCAACAGCAGCTCACTGTAACGGGCCAGATGGTGCAACTGACCCAGTACAGGCTTGCGCTGGGCAGGGAAGAACTTGAAGCCGGGGACCCGCGTGGCAAAAGGGTCATGACTCAACTGGTAATGACCGAGGAAGGCCTCATCGGCGTGCAAACTAGTCATGGATTTATCATTAACCTCTAAGCTGATCCACCAAGGCGCGGTAGTCCGCAACCAATGTGGCCTGTAAAACTTCTTTTGGATATTCGTCAGTCACCACTGCCTCGCCCATACGGCTCAACAACACCAGACGCAGACGACCGTCGATCACCTTCTTGTCCACCGCCATGTGCTCAAGGAAATGCTCAGGCGTCATGTCTTCAGGCGGCACGACCGGCAAACCGGCCCGCTGAAACAGACGAATACCACGATCCCGTTCCTGCTCACTGATCCAGCCCAGACGCGCCGACATTTCCAGCGCCATGACCGTACCTGCCGCAACCGCCTCGCCATGCAGCCACACGCCATAGCCCATGTGGGTTTCGATGGCGTGGCCGAAGGTGTGGCCCAGATTCAATGTCGCGCGTACGCCCGACTCACGCTCATCCGCACCGACCACAGCAGCCTTGGCCGCACAGGAGCGCTCAATGGCGGTCGTCAGGGTGGCCTGATCCAGTGCGCGAAGCTTGTCCATATTGTCTTCGAGCCATGTCAGGAATGGTTCGTCACAAATCAGACCGTATTTGATGACCTCAGCCAGCCCCGCCGACAGCTCGCGTTCAGGCAGGGTACTCAGGGACAGCGTGTCGATCAGCACGGCATTGGGCTGATAGAACGCGCCCACCATGTTTTTGCCCAGCGGATGGTTGATGCCGGTCTTGCCACCCACCGAAGAGTCCACTTGCGACAGCAGTGTGGTCGGAATCTGGATGAAGTCGACACCGCGCTGATAGCAGGCAGCCGCAAAACCGGCCATGTCACCGATGACGCCGCCGCCCAAGGCGATCACCGTCGTGCGACGGTCGTGACGAGCGGTCAGCAAGGCATCGAAGATGAGTTGCAGGGTTTCCCAGTTCTTGAAGGCTTCGCCGTCGGGAAGCACGATCGGCAGAACGTTGTAACCGGCCAGTGTCTTGGTCAGGCGCTCGATGTACAGCGGCGCAACGGTGCTGTTGGAAACAATCGCGACCTGTTTGCCAGCGATATACGGCGTCAGCAGCTCAGGCCGATCCAGCAAGCCCTCGCCAATATGAATCGGGTAGCTACGTTCGCCGAGCTCGACCTTGAGTGTCTGCATGTGTCCCCACACTGTTCTGACAATTGGATGCCTGTTCGACACGAAAGCGTCGATACGGACCATGGCGCAGGGCCATTCGGCGACCCTGCTTTTTATGGTCGCCGAGGATAGCGCATTTCTGCCTGCGCTTTAACGGGGGGGAAGCTCGGCCAACAGGGCGAGAATGTCCTGCACGACCATACGAGGTGGCCGCTCATCGGTTTCGATGATGACATCGGCGATTTCGCGGTACAGCGGATCGCGAATGGCCAACAAGTCTCGCAGGACCCGAGCCGGGTCAGCGGTGCGCAAAAGTGGCCGATTACGGTCACGAGACGTACGCCCGACCTGCTGCTCGACGGACGCATGCAAATAGACCACCCGTCCGCCCGCGTGCAGAGTTCGACGGTTTTCTTCACGCATGACCGCGCCGCCACCCGTTGCGAGCACGACGCCATCATAGGCGCACAGCTCGGCAATCATGGCAGCTTCACGTTCACGAAAGCCTGCTTCACCTTCCTTGTCGAAAATCCACGGGATATTGGCCCCCGTTCGCTGTTCGATTTCCTTGTCAGAATCCTTGAACGGCAGTCGCAGCTCTTTGGCCAGCAAACGGCCGATGGTGCTTTTGCCAGCCCCCATCGGCCCCACAAGTATTAAATTTCGCACAGAATCAACGACTCACAGCAATCGCCTGGTTGTTCATGATACGCGGAGTGAGGAACACCAGCAGCTCGGATTTCGATTCCGTGACCACATCCCGCCGGAAAAGGCGGCCAACATACGGCACATCGCCCAAATAGGGCACCTTGTCGACGACTTTATTCTGCGTATTGGAGAAAACGCCGCCGATCACGATGGTCTCTCCGTCAGAAACCAATACCTTGGCGTTGACCTCGTTTTTCTTGATCGGCGGTACGCCCAATACGGTATTGACGTAGTCAGGCTCGTCCTTGGTGACCTTCACTTCCATGATGATACGGTTGTCCGGCGTGATCTGCGGGGTCACCTCCAGGGAGAGCGAGGCCTCCTTGAACGACACCGACGTCGCACCGCTGGAACTCGCTTCCTGATACGGCACTTCAGTGCCTTTCAGGATTTTCGCCGTTTCCTTGTCCGAGGTGACGACTTTCGGCTGCGAAACCACTTCACCGTTGCCGGTCTTCTCCATGGCAGTCAGTTCGAGGTCAAGAATCGTGTTGTTGGTCAGGAAGCCCAGACCGATGGACGATGTCGGGTCGCTGACACCCAGATCGACATAAGGGCCGTTGGTGTTGCCAGCGCCGGTCACCGTGCCGCTACCGCCGGTGGTGAAGTTACCGCTCGTTTTCGAGCCACCCCAACGCACGCCCAGCGACTTGTCGTAGTCAACGTTGGCCTCGACGATTCGCGCCTCGATCATCACCTGACGCACCGGGATGTCCAGTTGGGACACGATACGGCGCAACTCGTCCAGACGATCCTGTGTCTGGTAGGCAATGATGTTGTTGGTGCGCTCATCCACGGTGATCGAGCCACGCTCCTGTTCCTTGGATTCGGCACTGGTCACCGACTGGAACAGCTTGGCGATGTCGGCAGCCTTGGCGTAGTTCACTTGCAACAATTCGCGACGCAGCGGGGCCAATTCGGAAATCTGCTTCAGCGACTCCAGTTCCTGACGCTCCCGAGCAGCAATTTCATCTGCCGGGGCAACAAGCAGCACGTTACCCACTTTGCGCTTGTCCAGGCCCTTGGTTTTCAGCACCAGATCCAGTGCCTGGTCCCAGGGCACGTTTTGCAGGCGCAACGTGATGCCGCCTTGAACCGTGTCACTGGCCACCAGGTTGAGGTTGGTGAAGTCGGCGATCAGTTGCAGCACAGAACGCACATCGATGTCCTGGAAATTCAGCGACAGTTTCTCGCCGGTGTACACCAGCTTGTCGGCATTGCGACGGGCGACATCTTCATTAGTCAAGGGACGCACGCTGATGGTCAGCTTGTTGTCCGTTTGGTAGGCCGAGTAATCGAACGCACCGGACGGCTCGATGGAGATGCTGGTTTTGTTGCCCGTGACGCTGGAATTGACGAACTGCACAGGAGTCGCGAAATCTTTCACGTCCAGACGAACACGCAGAGGATCAGGTAGCTGAGTATTGGCGAAATCGACACGAATCTTGCCGCCCTGCTCCTGGATGTCCGGCGCGATGGTCGGATCGCTCAACTCGATGACCACGTTGCCTTCGCCCAGCTCGCCGCGCTGGAAGTCGACGTTACGCACCGATCTTGGCCCGGGCGCATACGAGCGCGCAGCAGGTTTGGCCTGCCCACCGTTCGCCGTAACAGGCGGCACGCTTACACGGGGCGCGCCCTTAGCAGTGCTCGGCTGGGACCCTTGGGCAGCGGTCGCGCCCTGACCCACAACCACGAACAAATTGTTACCTTCCACACGCGAACTGTATGGCGCCAGCGTCGTCAGGTTGATGATCACACGGGTGCGATCCTTGGCCTCGACGACTACGACGCTGCGCGCATTCCCGGTGCCAAGGTCACGGCTCTTAGTGCCCAACTGGCTGGTCACACCCGGCAAATCCAGTGCAATGCGCGCCGGTTGCTCGGTGGTGTAGCCCCGCGGCGCCGCCACCGGACCGTCGAAGGACAGTTTCAACTCGACCCGATCTCCCGGCAATGCGGCCACATCGAGTGTCTTGAGATTGGCCGCCTGGAGAATCGGTGAAAGCATCGCCATCCATAGCGATACGCCGATAATCGAAAGAATCCTGGTCATGTTCACATTCCACCACTGTGCCAATTCGAAGGTGTATCGCTTGCTGTTCGTCTTCATGAGCGTTCTTTCAGGGAAATGCTGCGCGGCCGCTCAAGCCAGGCTCCCTCTCCATCTGGAACGATTTCTATCACCTGCACGGCCGATTCGGTGATCGACACGATGCGGCCGTCATTGCGCCCCAGATAGTCACCCACCTTGACCCGATGAACCCCACCGGCACCGCGTAACAGTGCAAACATCCCGGTTTCGTTGCTCAACGTACCGACCATTTCGAAGCCGTCGATATTAAAGCCTTCCAGGAACTGTTTGACCCGGGTCGGATCGGGCTGCACCAGACGCGAACCTTTCTGGCGATTGACCAGATCGACCTTGATCGGCGGCTGAAACGGGCTACGCAGGCTCGCCGCTGCATAGGTGAACGCCTCATACGGCCTGAACTTGGGCATAGGCTCGATGGCACCGGCCGGGCGCGCCCGCACTTGCGCCATGAACTGCTTCAGATCGTCGAACTCGCTGGAACTGTCACAACCGGCCAGGGCCACCAACGTGACGCCCATGCACAACCAATGCACGGCCCTCATTTCGCCTGTCCTTTGTTATCAGTGGTTGAAAGCCCCTTGTCGTTGTAGCGATAGGTCTTGGCGAGAATGCTCATGCGCAGCTTTCCAGGGGACTTGGCGTCCACCGGTTTGATTTCGAAATCGTGCAACGTGACGATACGCGGCAGGCTGGCAACACCGCTGACGAAGGTCGCCAGATCGTGATAGCCGCCTGTCACCGTGATCTGGATGGGCAATTCGATATAGAACTGCTGGGCTGCCTCCGGCAACAGCTTGATTTCCTCGAACTCCAGCCCGCTGCCCAGCCCGGTCCGGGTGATGTCTTCCAGCAGGCCGGGGACTTCAGTGTCACTCGGCAGTTGGCGTAACAACGCACCGAAGGTGTTTTCCATCTCGACCATCTGCGCTTTGTAGGCCGGCAGGTTCGCCGCCTGAAACGCCTTGGTAGAGAACTGCTCCTTCAACGCATTTTCGTCATTACGCGCCTGATCCAGCTGCGTTTGCATGTCCTGAATGTAGAAAAAGTATCCGCCCGCTAACACCAACACCAGCAACAAGGCGCCCACGATGGTCTTGGCAGCGGCAGGCCATGAGCCCAGATTGTTGACGTCCAGGTCGTTGATGTCGATCTTGCGCAGGCTGTCCAGCCATTCATTCACATTCATGGCTTGCCCCCCTTCTCGACCGGATCAACCGCAGGTTGCGTCTGACGTACGGTCAACTGGAACGAGTTGGACTGATCCGCCGAACCGGCTGCACTGTTGGCCTTCACCTCCGTCAGACTGGGCGACTCCAGCCAGTCAGACGCTTCCAGATTGCGCAGCAGATCCGATACACGGTTGTTCGATTCGGCTGCCCCGGAAATGCTGATCAGCTTGTCGGTCATCTTCACTTCATTGAAATACACGCCATCGGGCAGCGTGCGGGCCAGTTGATCGAAAATCCTGCCGATGATCGGGCGGTTGCCCTGCAAGTCCTGAATGATCTTCATCCGCTCCAGCAGTTGTTTGCGCCGCGCCTTTAGCTCGCTGATCTCTTTGATCCGGGCATCGAGCTGGACAATTTCGGTCTTGATGAACTGGTTACGCGCGTTCTGGTGATTGATCGCGCTGCTCAGGTATTGATCAGCCAGGAAGATCGCACCGACACCTGCTACCAGCACGCCCGCCAGCGACAGCAGAAAGCGCTTCTTGCGCTCTTCGCGCAGTTGTTCACGCCAGGGAAGTAAGTTGATCCGTGCCATCAGTCGAAGCTCCTCAACGCCAGACCACAGGCGATCATCAATGCAGGGGCGTCACTGGCCAGCGCACCGGCGTTGACCTTGGCACTCAGCGCCATATCGGCGAAAGGGTTGGCGACCATGGTGGGCGTTCCGAGACGCTCCTGGATCAAGCGATCAAGCCCTGCGATGGACGCCGTTCCACCCGCCAGCATGATGTAGTCGACACGGTTGTACTGACCGGCGGCAAAGAAGAACTGCAAGGATCGGGAGACCTGCTGAACCACGGCGTCCTTGAACGGCTGCAACACTTCGAGGGTGTAGTCGTCCGGCAAACCGCCCTGTTTCTTCGCAAGACCGGCTTCGCCTTGAGACAGGCCATAGCGGCGCTGGATTTCTTCCGTCAATTGACGTCCGCCGAACAATTGCTCGCGGGTGTAGATGATGCGGCTGTTGTGCAGCACGCTCAGGGTGGTCATGGTGGCGCCGATGTCGATCACCGCCACCGTCAGTTGATCGTGCCCCTGCCCCAACTGGGCAGACAGCAGGCCGAACGAGCGCTCAAGGGCATAGGCTTCAACGTCGACGACGCGGGCCGTGAGATTGGCCAGTGCGAGCGCTGCCTCGCGCACTTCGACGTTTTCCTTGCGGCAGGCGGCGAGCAAGACTTCCACGCGCTCAGGGTTACGAGCCGAATAGCCTTGCACTTCGAAATCGATGGCGACTTCTTCCAGCGGATAAGGGATGTATTGGTCGGCTTCGATCTTGAGCTGGTTTTCCATCTCGTCATCGGAAAGCCCGGCGTCCATCTCGATGGTCTTGGTGATGACCGCCGACCCCGCCACGGCAACCGCCGCGATTTTGACGTTGGTCTTGGCCTTGGTCAGCACGCGCGTCAATGCATTGCCGACTCCTTCCAGTTCGGCGATGTTTTTCTCGACCACTGCATTGGGCGGCAGCGGCTCGACCGCGTAAGACTCGACCTTGTAGCGGGCACCGGAACGACTCAATTCAAGAAGCTTTACCGAGGTGGAGCTTATATCGATCCCTAGAAGGGTATTGGCCTTCTTACTGAAGAGTTCGAACACAACCGATTCCCTATGCGTTTCCGTCACTTACGGATATTTTTTTGTCCAACAACACAGCCGACAGCCTTGACAGTAGCGCAAATAACGCTCGACGACGAAAAATGCTTATAATGCCGAGCGTTTTTTTCGTGTTGCAAAGCTTCAAGGCGTGTTCATTTGTAAATGCCTGCGCTTAACCCATTCTTTTTTCTGGAAATCCAAAAGCCTTGATACGCCTGCTGAAGTTTTTCTGGTGGTCCCTTGTCGCTATCGTCTGCGGCCTGTTGCTCGGCCTGAGCGGCGCATTCCTCTATCTGTCGCCAAATCTGCCCTCGGTCGATGCGCTGCGCAACATCCAATTGCAGATTCCGCTGCGCGTGTTCAGCAGCGACGGCAAGCTGATTGCAGAGTTTGGCGAAATGCGCCGTTCTCCTATCCGTTTCGCCGAAATTCCGCCCAATTTCATCAGCGCCCTGCTGTCTGCCGAAGACGACAACTTCGCAAACCACTACGGCGTCGACCCCAGCAGCCTGATGCGCGCCGCCAGCCAGCTGGTCAAGAGCGGTCACATTCAGTCCGGCGGCTCGACCATCACCATGCAGGTCGCCAAGAACTATTTCCTGACCAGCGAGCGTAGCTTCTCAAGGAAAACCACCGAGATTCTCCTGGCCTTGCAAATCGAGCGCCAACTCACCAAAGACGAAATTCTTGAGCTTTACGTCAACAAGATCTACCTGGGCAACCGGGCATACGGCATCGAGGCCGCCGCACAGGTTTACTATGGCAAATCCATTCGCGACCTGAGCGTTGCCCAGATGGCGATGATCGCCGGCCTGCCGAAGGCACCGTCACGATTCAACCCACTGGCCAACCCGGTGCGCGCCAAAGAGCGTCGCGACTGGATTCTGGGTCGCATGTTCAAACTGGGCAAAATCGACCAGAACACGTACCAGACCGCCCTCGCCGAGCCGATCAACGCCAGCTATCACGTTCAGAGCCCTGAAGTGAATGCGCCGTACATCGCCGAAATGGCCCGCGCCGAGATGGTCGGGCGCTACGGCAGCGAAGCCTACACAGAAGGCTTCCGTGTCACCACCACCGTGCCAAGCAATCTTCAGGAAGATGCGAACAAAGCGGTCACAGACGGTCTGATCGAATACGACCAGCGCCATGGCTATCGCGGCCCGGAAAGCCGTTTCCCCGGCCTGACCCACGATGCCTGGGTTCAGGAACTGACCAAGCAGCGCCCGATCAGTGGCCTTGAGCCGGCCATCGTCAGCCAGGTCGACAAGAACGGCATTCGCGTCCTGACCCGCAACGGCGAGAAAGAAGAGACCGTGTCGTGGGACAGCATGAAATGGGCGAAGGCCTTCTTGAACACCAACAGTGTCGGCCCGAATCCGAAGCAGCCATCGGACGTCGCCCACGTCGGCGATCTGGTGCGCGTGCAGCGTCAACCGGACAACTCACTGAAGTTCAGCCAGATCCCGCAAGCTCAGAGCGCGCTGGTCTCGCTCGATCCGCACAACGGTGCGATTCGGGCGCTGGTCGGCGGTTTTGCCTTCGAGCAGAGCAACTACAACCGCGCCATGCAGGCCAAGCGTCAGCCGGGCTCCAGCTTCAAGCCGTTCCTGTACTCCGCAGCGCTGGATAACGGCTACACCGCCGCCAGCCTGGTGAACGACGCACCGATCGTGTTCGTCGACGAAGCCGTGGACAAGGTCTGGCGTCCGAAGAACGACACCGGCACCTTCCTCGGCCCGATCCGCCTGCGCGAAGCGCTGTACAAGTCGCGCAACCTGGTGTCGATCCGCCTCCTGCAAAGCCTGGGGGTCAACACCGCGATCAACTACATCACGCGATTTGGCTTCAACAAGCAGGACTTGCCGCCGAACCTGTCACTGGCACTGGGCACTGCAACCCTGACGCCGATGGAAATCGTCAGCGGCTGGAGCACCTTTGCGAACGGTGGTTACAAGGTCAGCCCATACCTGATCGACAAGGTTGAGGATCGCGAAGGCAAAACCCTGTTCGTCGCCAACCCACCGACCGTTCCGGCCAATGACCCGAACCCGAAAGCAGTCAATGAGGCACTGGTCGGGGACGCAACGAGCTATGCCGCCCCAGAAACCCCGGCCCTGACTGCAAACACGGTGCAGAACGCCCTCGATACCAACGGCGCGCCGCCTGCACCTGCGGTCGCCCCCCGCATCGTAGATGGCCGTACCACATACATCCTCAACAGCATGTTGCAGGACGTGATCAAGCGCGGCACCGGTCGGCGTGCGCTGGCGATGAACCGCCCGGACATCGCGGGCAAGACGGGTACGACCAACGACTCGAAGGACGCCTGGTTCTCCGGCTATAACGGCGATTACGTGACCACGGTCTGGACAGGCTTCGATCAGCCTGAAAGCCTGGGCCGCCATGAGTTCGGTGGTACGGTCGCACTTCCGATCTGGATGAACTACATGAGCGCCGCGCTCAAGGGCAAGGCTCCCCATGAACAGGCCGAACCGGATGGTATTCTCAGCCTGCGCATCGACCCGGTCAGCGGCCGCTCGGCCACGCCAAGTACGGCAGGCGCGTTCTTTGAACTGTTCAAGAGCGAAGACACACCGCCTAGCGTGAACGAACTGAACGGCAGCCCCGCTCCAGGCAGCCCACTGCCAGCGGATGAGTCAGCGCCGATCGATTTGTTCTGACACCGCGCAAACCCTGCGGGAGCTTCGCCACCAAGGCGGCTCCCACAAACTCCGCGCCGTTCATGAATCCATGGTTCGACACACATCACTGTGGTAGCCGGCTTGCTGGCGAATGCGGTGAGTCATTCAATGCTGTGGTGTCTGACATACCGTTTTTGCCAGCAAGGCGGCTCCCACAGGGCATGTATTTCAGTTAACGATTACGGAGACAAACAAAAAAGCCCTGCATATGCAGGGCTTTTGTTTACCGCTCGGCGATCAACCGTTGAACACTTGATCCACGCTGGTCAGCGGGTAGTGCTTCGGATACGGCTGGGTGGCCACTCCGCTTTCGATGGCGGCCTTGGCCACAGCATCGGAAACCACGGTCAGTAGACGTACATCCAGAGGCTTCGGAATGATGTACTCACGGCCGAATTCCAGCTTCACGCCACCGTAAGCATCGCTGACTTCCTTCGGAACCGGCAGTTTGGCCAGTTCACGCAGAGCGTTGGCAGCGGCGATCTTCATTTCTTCGTTGATGCGCTTGGCGCGAACGTCCAGAGCACCACGGAAGATGAACGGGAAGCCCAGTACGTTGTTGACCTGGTTCGGGTAGTCGGAACGACCGGTGGCCATGATCACGTCGCTGCGAGTGGCGTGAGCCAGCTCTGGCGAGATTTCCGGGTCCGGGTTCGAGCAAGCGAACACGATCGGGTTGGCCGCCATGGACTTCAGGCCTTCCGCGCTCAGCAGGTTCGGACCAGACAGACCCACGAACACGTCAGCGCCATCCAGCGCGTCGGCCAGAGTGCGCTTGTCGGTCGCGTGAGCGAACTGCGCCTTGTACTGGTTCAGATCGGTACGGCCGGAGTGAACCACGCCGTTACGATCGATCATGAAGATGTTTTCGATTTTCGCGCCCATGCTCACCAGCAACTTCATGCAGGAGATAGCGGCCGCACCAGCACCCAGGCAGACGATCTTCGCCTCTTCCAGGGTTTTGCCAGCAATTTCCAGCGCGTTGATCATGCCAGCGGCGGTCACGATCGCGGTGCCGTGCTGGTCATCGTGGAAAACCGGGATGTCGCACTGTTCGATCAGCGCCTTTTCGATCTCGAAGCACTCAGGTGCCTTGATGTCTTCCAGATTGATGCCGCCGAAGGTGATGGAAATGCGCTTGACGGTGTCGATGAAGGCTTGCGGGCTTTCCGAATCGACTTCGATGTCGAACACGTCGATACCGGCGAAGCGCTTGAACAGAACACCTTTGCCTTCCATGACCGGCTTGGAAGCCAGAGGGCCTAGGTTACCCAGGCCAAGGATCGCGGTGCCATCGGAAATGACAGCCACCAGGTTGCCTTTGCCGGTGTATTTATAAGCCAGCTCTGGGTCACGGCCGATTTCACGCACCGGCTCGGCGACGCCTGGGCTGTACGCCAGCGACAGATCGCGAGCAGTCGCGGTGGCTTTGGTGAGTTCTACGCTCAGTTTCCCAGGGCGAGGGTTAGCGTGGTATTCGAGCGCGGCAGTTTTCAAATCTGACATGGGGGCATTCCGCTTTTTTGCTGTTGGACAGACGGACCGACGAGCATACGCAAGTCAGAAAGTCCTAACAAGACTGCCGGGTCACCGGTGTCAAGGGGTCGCATCTACGACTTTCAGCGTAGAGCCGCGGAATACAAGGCCTACAGTGAAAACAATTACCAGACTTAAATGTTCACAATTAGATACTTATTTTGTATTCAACATGGCCTGATGAGTGATCGGCATCATCCAGCGTGCCTGGCCCGATTTCAGCCCACCTCTGCGAGAACGATCAACGACCCAGCCCCGGGCCTCAATTTGTTGACCTTTCAGACGTTGCAATACCGCACTGTCGAATTGCCCGACAAGATTGGGTGCAATCCTTAGCACCAGCGCATCGCCAAATTCGATCCAGATGCCACCGCCATTGCGCTGCACATCCGTGACCCGGCCTGAAACCACTGCAAATCCGCCCGTGCTGATCTGATCGGGCGACTGAACCGGCGAGGTGCGCCACAGCCCCAATCCGGCCTGACGCGCTGTGTTTTCTGCGGCCTGTTGGCAGCCGACCAGCGCCACATTCGGCGCCACCGCCACCAGATAGCCCAACCCTTCCGAGAGCAATTGCGCCTCAAGGTTGGCGCCATTACGGCCATAAACGTTAGCGAGCGTGCGCCCATAGTGATCGGCAGCCTGTTCGCCGACCCGCAAACTGACCTGCCCATCACTTTCATCGACCAAGGCTTGCAAGCGACGCTTCGCGGCCTCGGCAAACGGCTGCGCGGATTGACCTTTTTTGCCAGTTTCTGGCGCATTGAGTCCAATCATGCGCACACTGCGTCCATCGCTCAGGCGCAAGGTATCGCCGTCGACGACGCGTTGAACCTGCGCTGTCGGCAGGGAGGCAGGCGCCGGGCAAAGAGCCTGGGCGGTAGAAAGCCAAATCGCAGGCATAAAAAAGGCGCCCACAAGGGACGCCTTTTTGAACAGCCTGGAGTAGCTCGAAGAGCGGTCCAGATTCGCCATTCTTACTTCGCTTTAGCAGCGCCGAAAGCACCGAAACGCGATTTGAAGCGGTCAACACGACCACCTGCGTCCAGAGTCTTTTGCTTACCGGTGTAGAACGGGTGGCACTCGTTGCACACGTCCAGGCTCAGAGGCTTGGCCAGGGTGGAACGGGTTTTGATGACGTTGCCACAGCTGCAGGTTGCGTCAACGGCTTCGTAAACTGGATGGATATCAGCTTTCATGGATATTTCCTCAGGCTATCGTGCCGCCATCCAACACCATTGTTGAATACCGCACGGAATTAGGCCGCGCATATTAACAGACAACGCAAACCACGCAAGGGAACGTTTACACCGGCCGTCTGCTAAGATCGCGCCCCAGTCATACCCCGTAACAGGAAAACCCCCGCGTGCCCGACGCCATTCTGCGCCTCGCTCTGCCCTCGCCGCTGCGTCGACTGTTCGACTATCGCGCCCCCGCTGGCGTAGCGGGGAACTCATTGCAGCCCGGCATGCGCTTGCGAGTCCCGTTCGGCCGCCGGGAGATGATCGGTGTGCTGGTGGAGATCACGGATCACAGTGAAGTCCCCGCCGACAAGCTAAAACCCGCCATTGCCTTGCTGGACGCTGAATCGCCGCTGCCGCCGGCGCTGTTCAAACTCTGCCTGTGGACGGCCCAGTACTACCAACACAGCCTCGGCGACACGTTGAGCTGGGCGCTGCCGGTACTGCTGCGTCAGGGCGAGCCTGCCGAGGCGCGGCAAGAGCGTTTCTGGCAGATCGCGCCGGGCGCCAGCGTCGACGATCCGCGTATCGCCCGCGCACCCAAACAGAAAGAAGCGCTCAAAACACTGGCGCAACACCCTCACGGCGTTGCTCATCAGTTGCTGAGTAAGCTGAACCTGAACCGTGACAGCCTGAACCTGCTACTGGCCAAGGCGCTGGTGACAGTCGAAGTACGCGGCCATGCTCCGCTGGAGCGCCATGAACACTGGCTGGCCCAACCGGAATTACCGCTCAACACCGAACAACGCGCGGCTTACGAAGCCGTGCGTTCCGGCTTTGGCGGTTTTCATGCGTCACTGCTGGCGGGCGTGACCGGCAGCGGCAAGACCGAGGTTTACCTGCAACTGATCCGCGAGACGCTGGAAGCCGGTAAACAGGCGCTGGTTCTGATCCCGGAAATCAATCTCGGCCCGCAGACCCTCGCGCGCTTCGAGCAACGTTTCAACGCTCGCATCGCCCTGCTGCATTCGGCGGTCAACGACCGGGATCGTCTGGACGCCTGGCTGGCAGCGCGTGATGGCGAAGCGGACATCATCATCGGCACCCGCTCGGCGCTGTTCACACCGATGAAGAATCCGGGCCTGATCATCATCGATGAAGAGCACGACGGCTCCTATAAACAGCAGGAAGGCCTGCGCTACCACGCCCGGGATCTGGCGCTGGTGCGCGCTCGGCAGGAGGACATCCCGATTGTGCTGGGCTCGGCCACACCGTCGCTGGAAAGCCTGCACAATGCCTACACCGGCCGCTATGCCCTTCTGCGCATGAACCAACGCGCGGGCGGCGCGCAACCGCCCCGTTTCCTACGACTGGACGTCAAGAGTCGCCCGCTGGACAGCGGCATCTCCGGCCCGATGCAGCAAGCCATCGGACAAACGCTGGCAGCCGGGCAGCAAGTTCTGGTCTTCCTCAATCGTCGAGGTTTTGCGCCGACGTTGCTTTGCCACGACTGTGGCTGGCTCTCGGAATGCAGCCGATGCGATGCGCGCATGACCGTTCATCAGCGTTACGGTGAGTTGCGCTGCCACCATTGCGGCAACGTCGAACGGATGCCACGCAATTGCCCGGCCTGTGGAAAGGTCGATCTGCGCCCGGTCGGCGCAGGGACCGAACGCGCGGAAGAGCGTCTGGCGATTCTGTTCCCCGACTACCCCGTGTTGCGCGTCGACCGGGACAGCACCTCGCGCAAAGACGCAATGAATCAACTGTTCGCCACCATCCAGAAAGGCCATCCGTGCATTCTGGTCGGCACGCAGATGCTCGCCAAAGGGCACCATTTCCCAAGAGTGACGCTGGTGTCGATCCTCGACGCCGACGGCGGGTTGTTTTCCGGCGATTTCCGCGCCAGCGAGCGCATGGCACAGCTGATCGTGCAGGTTGCTGGGCGCGCGGGGCGCGCCGAAGAGCCGGGCAAGGTGATCATTCAGACCCATCTGGCCGAGCACCCTTTACTGATTCAGTTAACCGAACAAGGCTACTTTGCGTTTGCCGAACAGGCCCTGAGCGAGCGACGGGCAGCGGGTCTGCCACCGTTTTCGCACCTTGCGCTTTTGCGCGCCGAAGCCCACAAACCGGGCCAGGCTGAGGGTTTTCTGGACGAAGCCTGTGCGAATGCGGAACAGCTATTAAAGGACATGTCGCTGGGCGGCATTGAACTGTTAGGCCCGGTTCCGGCTCCGATGGAACGTCGAGCGGGCCGCTACCGCGCTCAATTGCTGGTGCAGGCCAATGCGCGAGCACCACTGCACAAGTTGCTGGCAAGCTGGTTGCTGATCCTGGAAAGCCTGCCCAGCGGGCGTGCGGTACGGTGGTCGCTGGACGTGGACCCAGTCGATCTCTATTAACGAGCGACGCCCCCTCCCTGTAGGAACGTCTAGTGTGAAGATTCACAACCGCACATCCAACGCGGTTGGCAAGGTGGCTCCGGCAACGGATAATGCCCAGTTTTTCCACCCGCGCATCGAAGCGCTGCCGCGCTTGCGGTCGAAAGAGAGCCTCATGAAAGACACCATTCGCCTGCTGATCCAACAAGCTCTGAGCCAACTCGTCACCGAAGGCGTCTTGCCGGAAGGGCTGACACCGGCGATTCAGGTGGAAAACGCCAAGGACAAGAAAAACGGCGACTTCGCCAGCAACATCGCCATGATGCTGGCCAAGCCTGCGGGCATGAAGCCGCGGGATCTGGCCGAGAAAATTGTCGCTGCGCTGCCTGGTGACGAGCAGATCAGCAAGGTCGACATCGCCGGTCCAGGCTTCCTCAATTTCTTCCAGAACACCCAGGCCCTGGCCTCGCGCCTCGACGCAGCCCTGGCGGACACCACCCTGTCGGTGCGCAAAAATGGTCCTGCCCAGCGCGTGGTGGTCGACCTGTCCGCGCCGAACCTGGCCAAAGAGATGCACGTGGGCCACCTGCGCTCGACCATCATTGGCGACGGCGTGGCCAGCGTTCTCGAATTCCTCGGCGACACCGTCATCCGCCAGAACCACGTCGGCGACTGGGGCACCCAGTTCGGTATGCTGCTGGCGTATTTGCAGGAAACTCCGGCCACCAGCGACGAACTGTCTGACCTGGAAAACTTTTACCGGGCTGCCAAAGGCCGCTTCGATGAATCCGAAGAATTCGCCGAGCGTGCGCGCGGTCTGGTGGTCAAGCTGCAAGCGGGCGACCCGGAATGTCTGAAACTGTGGACCCGCTTCAAGGACATCTCCCTCTCGCACTGTCAGGAAGTGTACGAGCGCCTGAACGTCAAACTGACACCGAACGACGTCATGGGCGAAAGCGCCTACAACGATGATCTGGCCAATGTCGTCGCAGACCTGAAGAAAGCCGGTCTGCTGGTCGAAAGTAACGGCGCCCAGTGCGTATTCCTCGACGAGTTCAAGAATGCCGAAGGCGATCCGCTGCCGGTCATCGTGCAAAAGGCCGATGGCGGCTACCTGTATGCCACCACCGACCTGGCAGCCGTGCGCTATCGCAGCAACGTACTGAAAGCTGATCGTGCCCTGTATTTCGTCGACCAGCGGCAGGCCCTGCACTTCAACCAGGTGTTCGCCGTAGCGCTGCGCGCCGGTTTCGTCACCAACGGCATGCACATGGAGCACATGGGCTTCGGCACCATGAACGGCGCCGATGGACGTCCGTTCAAGACTCGCGATGGCGGCACCGTCAAGCTGGTCGACCTGCTGGACGAGGCCGAAGAGCGTGCCTACGCACTGGTCAAAGAGAAGAATCCGGACGTCGCCGAAGAGGAGCTGCGCACCATCGCCAAGGCGGTGGGCATCAGTGCGGTGAAATACGCCGATCTGTCCAAGCACCGCGCCAGCGACTATAGCTTCAACTTCGACCAGATGCTGAGCTTCGAAGGCAACACCGCGCCGTACCTGCTGTACGCCTACACTCGCGTGGTCGGCGTGTTCCGCAAGCTGGGCGAAGCCTTCGATGAAAGCAAAGGCCAGATCATTCTCGATGCCCCGCAGGAGCAGGACCTGGCCGCCCGCCTGGCGCAATTCGGCGAAACCCTGAACAACGTTGCCGAAAAAGGCACGCCGCACGTGCTGTGCGCCTACCTGTACGATCTGGCCGGACTGTTCTCCAGTTTCTACGAGAACTGCCCGATCCTGAACGCGGAAAACCCCGAGCAACAGCAAAGCCGTCTGCGCCTCGCGCACCTGACCGGTCGCACCCTCAAGCAAGGCCTGCAACTGCTGGGTCTGGAAACTCTGGAGCGTATGTAACTTGGCCGTCAAAAAGAAACCTGCTCCCAAGCGTGGCGCCAGCCGGTATGAGGCGCCCGCAAAGAAGCCGATTCCGGGATGGCTGTGGCTGGCGATCGGCCTGTCCGTCGGCGCCTTCATCGTTTTCCTGATGAAACTGGAGCCCGGTGGCGGCGATGACATCAAGCGCACCAAGGCCGAGGCCAAGGCCGCGAAGATCGCAGAAGCGAACAAGACGCCGCCAAGCCCCACGGCGCCGGTGAAGCCGAAATACGACTTCTACACGCTGCTGCCGGAATCGGAAGTGATCGTGCCGAACGAAGCCGTGCCGGAGAAAACCCCGCCGTCCGTGGCAACACCAACGACGCCGGTCACGCCTGAGCAGGCCGCGAAGATCGACACCGCGCGTGCTCAAGCGGCCCTTAGCGGCCTGACGCCGCCACCCGCGCCACCGGTTGCGAAGCCTGCGCCGGTGACGACGTTCGTCATGCAGGCGGGTTCGTTCCGTAAACAGGCAGACGCTGAAAAGGTGCGTGCGCAGATCATTCTGCTGGGCCAGTCGGCGACGGTTGAGTCAGGCACGGTGAAGGATGAGACCTGGTATCGCGTGATGGTTGGTCCGTTCAGCAACCGCGAACAACTGACGACCGCACAGAAACAACTGGCGAGCGGCGGATTCAGTAACCTTTTGTTGCAACAGCGCCAGGCGCGGTAGGACAGATACAGTTCCCTTGTGGGAGCCGGCTTGCTGGCGGAGGCAGGGTGTCAGTCAACACTTTCATGACTGGCCCACCGCATTCGCCAGCAAGCCGGCTCCCACAAGGCCCGGATCGCGCAAAGTGCTCCGCCCCACCATTCATCCCCCACGGTTGAAATACCCGACCCCACCCCCATATGAGTTTCCATCAGGGCATTTTCGCCCCACAGCGTGGAGACTCTCCCCTTGACCACCATCGTTTCAGTTCGCCGCCAAGGCAAAGTCGTCATGGCGGGTGACGGCCAGGTTTCTCTGGGTAACACCGTCATGAAAGGTAACGCCAAGAAGGTCCGTCGCCTTTACCGTGGCGAAGTGATCGCCGGTTTCGCAGGCGCCACTGCCGACGCCTTCACCCTGTTCGAACGCTTCGAAGCCCAACTTGAAAAACACCAGGGCCATTTGGTACGCGCCGCCGTAGAGCTGGCCAAAGACTGGCGTACCGACCGCTCCCTGAGCCGTCTTGAAGCCATGCTCGCCGTCGCCAACAAAGACGCTTCCCTGATCATCACCGGCAACGGTGACGTCGTTGAGCCTGAAGATGGCTTGATCGCCATGGGTTCCGGTGGTGCCTTCGCTCAGGCCGCTGCACGCGCCCTGCTGCTGAAAACCGAATTGTCGGCGCGTGAAATCGCCGAAACCGCACTGCACATCGCGGGCGACATCTGCGTGTTCACCAACCACCACATCACCATTGAGGAGCAGGACCTCGCCGAATAAACCCGGCAGGAGCCGCAAGTCATCGCGGCTGCCGGATTCATTCGTCACAGAGGACCGTTGAAAACCATGTCCATGACTCCCCGTGAAATCGTCCACGAACTCAACCGCCATATCATCGGCCAGGACGATGCCAAACGCGCCGTCGCCATCGCGCTGCGTAACCGCTGGCGCCGGATGCAGTTGCCTGAAGAGCTGCGCGTCGAAGTCACCCCGAAAAACATTCTGATGATCGGCCCGACCGGCGTTGGCAAGACCGAAATCGCCCGTCGTCTGGCCAAGCTCGCCAACGCGCCGTTCCTGAAAGTGGAAGCGACCAAATTCACCGAAGTCGGTTATGTCGGCCGTGACGTCGAGTCGATCATCCGGGATCTGGCTGACGCGGCGATGAAGCTGCTGCGCGAACAGGAAATGACCAAGGTACGTCATCGCGCCGAAGACGCCGCCGAAGAGCGCATTCTCGATGCACTGCTGCCGCCTGCTCGTGGCTTCAATGAAGAAGCCGCACCGAGCGACTCCAACACTCGCCAACTATTCCGCAAGCGCCTGCGCGAAGGTCAGTTGGACGACAAGGAAATCGAGATCGAAGTCGCCGAAATGGCCGGCGTCGACATCTCCGCGCCTCCGGGCATGGAAGAGATGACTAACCAGTTGCAAAGCCTGTTTGCCAACATGGGCAAGGGCAAAAAGAAGGCTCGCAAGCTTAAGGTCAAAGACGCGCTGAAGATGGTCCGCGACGAAGAAGCGAGCCGTCTGGTCAATGACGAAGAACTGAAAGGCAAGGCACTGGAAGCGGTTGAACAGCACGGCATCGTGTTCATCGACGAGATCGACAAAGTCGCCAAGCGTGGCAACGTCGGGGGTGCTGATGTGTCCCGTGAAGGCGTACAGCGCGACCTGCTGCCGCTGATCGAAGGCTGCACCGTCAACACCAAACTGGGCATGGTCAAGACTGACCACATTTTGTTCATCGCCTCGGGTGCGTTCCACCTGAGCAAGCCAAGCGATCTGGTGCCTGAACTGCAAGGCCGTCTGCCAATTCGTGTCGAGCTGAAGGCCCTGACCCCAGAGGACTTCGAGCGCATCCTGAGCGAGCCTCACGCCTCGCTGACCGAGCAATACCGCGAGTTGTTGAAGACCGAAGGCCTGAACATCGAGTTTCAGCCGGACGGCATCAAGCGTCTGGCCGAAATCGCATGGCAGGTGAACGAGAAGACCGAGAACATTGGCGCACGCCGCCTGCACACGCTGCTGGAGCGTCTGCTCGAAGAGGTGTCGTTCAGTGCCGGCGACCTGGGCAGCGCCGAGGACACCTCGACGATCAAGATCGACGCCGAGTACGTCAACAGCCATTTGGGCGAGTTGGCCAAAGACGAAGATTTGTCGCGCTACATCCTGTAAATTCGCAACATCACGTGTGGGAGCCGGCTTGCTGGCGAATGCAATAAATCAGTCACCACAAAGGTGTCTGACCCGACGCTTTCGCCAGCAAGGTCGTACGCCACCCCGGCGGCTCCCACGATGTTCAGTGCACGGCGTTAAATCCCATGTCCAGAATGCCCACCGCCATCCAACTCCACAAAGCCTCGAAAATCCTCACGCTGAAGTACGGTCCGGAGGAGGAATATCACCTGCCTGCCGAATTCTTGCGCGTGCATTCGCCTTCCGCCGAGGTGCAGGGCCATGGCAAGCCGATTCTGCAATTCGGCAAGCTGGGCGTCGGGCTGAGCAAGATAGAACCGGCAGGTCAGTACGCACTAAAACTGACCTTCGACGACGGCCATGACAGCGGATTGTTCACTTGGGAGTACCTGGAACAACTGGCACTGCGTCAGGCGTCGCTGTGGGACGATTATCTGGCCGAACTGAAAGCCGCTGGCAAATCTCGCGACCCTTCCGAGCAAGTCATTCGACTGATGCTGTGACCCGCCGCTCTGGAACGCCACTCGCCGTTTTAGGACGCGCTTTCTAATTCGATCTGCTTCAATGCTCCGCGCAGCGGTCAATGACTGGCCCTGCTTGCGATTTTTATGAATCTCGCGTAACCAATGGTTCTGGCAAGTTCTCTGCATCGGAGTTTTTTGCAGAAGCCTGTCGGTGTGCTCGCAGCAGCCCCATGTAGCGCCATCCAAAATCCGGCGCCGTGCAGGAGCGGTCACACCCGTTGTGTTAATCATCGGTCACCCGAGAGCAGTGCTGGCGTTTGCCTGTGTCGCTTCTTACCACAGGGACACCAGCGCTCGTCTCAGGACAATGGAGCGTCGTAGATGAGTAACAAGAGTAATGATGATCTGCCGCGTCAAGCCTCTGAACACACCCTGGGTCTGAATCCCGTCGTAGGCCTGAGGCGCAAGGATTTGCTCACCACGGCACGCATGGTATTGACCCAAGCCATCAAACAACCCTTTCACAGCGCCAAGCATGTGGCCCATTTCGGGCTGGAATTGAAAAACGTTCTGCTGGGCCGCTCGACACTGACACCTGACAATGACGACCGCCGCTTCGTCGATCCGGCCTGGAGCCAGAACCCGCTGTACCGTCGCTACTTGCAGACGTACCTGGCCTGGCGCAAGGAACTGCACGACTGGATCGAAGACAGCAGCCTCTCCGAACAAGACACCAGCCGCGGCCACTTCGTGATCAATCTGCTGACCGAAGCGATGTCGCCTACCAATGGCGCGGCCAACCCGGCGGCGATCAAGCGCTTCTTCGAAACCGGTGGCAAGAGCATTCTCGACGGCCTGTCGCATCTGGCCAAGGATCTGGTGAACAACGGCGGTATGCCGAGCCAGGTCAATATGGACGCCTTCGAGGTTGGCAAAAACCTGGGCACCACTGAAGGCGCCGTGGTCTTTCGCAATGACCTGCTGGAACTGATCCAGTACAAGCCGATCACCGAACAAGTCCATGAGCGCCCACTATTGGTAGTGCCACCGCAGATCAACAAATTCTACGTTTTCGACCTCAGCCAGGATAAAAGCCTGGCGCGCTTCTGCCTGCGCAACAACGTGCAGACCTTCATCATCAGTTGGCGCAATCCGACCAAAGCGCAGCGCGAATGGGGCCTGTCGACGTACATCGATGCCGTGAAGGAAGCGGTGGATGTGGTCTGCAAGATCACCGGCAGCAAGGACGTGAACATGCTTGGCGCGTGCTCCGGCGGAATAACCTGCACCGCGCTGCTGGGCCATTACGCCGCGCTGGGTGAGCAGAAAGTCAACGCCCTGACCCTGCTGGTGAGCGTGCTCGACACCACACTCGACACTCAGGTTGCGCTGTTCGTCGACGAGCAGACGCTGGAGTCGGCCAAGCGTCATTCGTATCAGGCAGGTGTGCTTGAGGGCAAAGACATGGCCAAGGTCTTCGCCTGGATGCGCCCCAACGATCTGATCTGGAATTACTGGGTCAACAACTACCTGCTGGGCAACGAACCGCCGGTGTTCGACATCCTGTTCTGGAACAACGACACCACCCGTCTGCCCGCGGCGTTTCATGGTGACTTGATCGAGATGTTCAAGAACAATCCGCTGGTTCGCCCGAACGCGCTGGAGGTCTGCGGCACGCCCATCGACTTGAAGCAGGTCAAAAGTGACATCTTCTGTCTTGCGGGCACCAACGACCACATCACACCTTGGGTGTCGTGCTACAAATCGGCGCGGCTGTTCGGCGGCAAGACTGAATTCGTACTGTCCAACAGCGGGCACATCCAGAGCATCCTGAACCCGCCGGGCAACCCGAAGGCGCGTTACATGACCAACCCGGAACTGCCGGAAGAGTCCAGCCGCTGGCAGGAAGATGCGAGCAAGCACACCGATTCCTGGTGGCTGCACTGGCAGGCTTGGCTGGGCGAGCGCTCTGGCAAACCGAAAAAATCCCCCGCTGCACTGGGTAACAAGGCTTATCCGGCGGGCGAGGCTTCACCGGGGACGTATGTGCATGAGCGTTGATTGACGATGTCGACCAGGACACATCCCCTGTAGCAGCACGGCCGGGCGGCCCTCCGCTTGCCGACGGTGACAATCTTTAAATCGCCGCCGCCGGCAAGCCGGACTGCCACAGGAGATAGCACCCGACCTGGAATAAAGAGTTGCAGCAAGCATCGAACACACGGAAACCGCCCACGCGGTTTCAGGACCGGAAGACGCGCAGGACAGCAGTAACCGGCGTTTAACCAACAGGGCTTCGCGCATGCCGCAACCGTTCGTATTTCGCACCATCGATCTGGATGGCCATAACATCCGCACCGCCGTGCGCCCCGGCAAGGGGCATCTCACGCCGTTGCTGATCTTCAATGGCATCGGTGCCAACCTTGAGTTGGTGTTCCCCTTCGTCGATGCGCTGGACCCGGACCTTGAAGTCATCGCCTTCGACGTCCCCGGTGTCGGCGGCTCGTCGACGCCCAGTCGCCCCTATCGCTTTCCCGGTCTGGCCAAACTTGCGGCGCGGATGCTCGATTATCTCGATTACGGCCAGGTCAACGCCATTGGCGTGTCGTGGGGCGGCGCGCTGGCTCAGCAGTTCGCCCACGATTACCCCGAACGCTGCAAAAAACTCGTGCTGGCGGCCACCTCAGCCGGCGCGGTCATGGTCCCCGGCAAGCCGAAAGTGCTGTGGATGATGGCCAGCCCGCGTCGCTACATCCAGCCGTCTCATGTGATTCGCATCGCCCCGGACATCTACGGTGGCGCGTTTCGGCGTGATCGGCACCTGGCCGCCAATCATGCGGCGAAGGTCCGTTCGTCCGGGAAACTGGGCTATTACTGGCAACTGTTCGCAGGCATGGGCTGGACCAGCATTCACTGGCTGCACAAGATCCGCCAGCCCACGCTGGTGCTGGCCGGCGATGACGACCCATTGATTCCACTGATCAATATGCGACTGCTGGCCTGGCGTATCCCCAATGCCCAGCTACACATAATCGACGATGGGCATTTGTTTTTGATTACCCGCGCCGAAGCCGTTGCGCCCATCATCATGAAGTTCCTCCAGCAAGAACGGCAACGCGCTGTCATGCATCCGCAGCCCGCACCCACCGTGCGCTGACCCAAGGATCGCGCTGGAACCGGCAGGAGTTCGTTTCAAAACAAGAAGTCGCTTCACTGACTGCGTCATCGGGCGGGATTGCCCGGACGCAGAGCGGCGCACCATGGCGACTTACGCATGGCGTGCAGGTGTTTTTGCTTTATGGCATGACGAAGGAGTGTTGACCCATGCGAGACAAACCGGCGAAAAATAGCTACCCGACGCCCGCCACCTACATCAATGCACAGAGCGCGATCACTGGCCTGCGAGGTCGCGACCTGTTTTCGACTCTGCGCAACGTGGCGCTGCAAGGCCTCAAGCACCCGGTTTACACCGCGCGTCACGCACTGGCGCTGGGCGGTCAGTTGGGCAAAGTGATGCTCGGCGACGCGCCCCATCAGCCGCACCCGCAGGACACCCGTTTCAACGACCCGACCTGGACGCACAACCCGCTTTACCGCCGTGGCTTGCAGGCCTATCTGAGCTGTCAGCATCAGGTGCGCGAGTGGATCGACAACAGCAGCCTTAGCGAAGATGACCGCTCCCGCGCGCAGTTCATCTTTGCCTTGCTCAACGACGCGCTGTCGCCCACCAACACCCTGCTCAACCCGTTGGCCGTCAAAGAGTTGTTCAACTCAGGTGGCACCAGCGTGGTGAAGGGCTTGAGCCATATGCTCGACGACTTCATGCACAACAACGGCCTGCCCAGCCAGACCACCAAAGATGCCTTCGAGATTGGCCGCACGCTGGCCGTCACGCCCGGCGCGGTGGTGTTTCGCAACGAGCTGCTGGAGTTGATCCAGTACTCGCCCATGAGCGAAAAGCAGTATGCGCGCCCGCTGCTGATCGTGCCGCCGCAGATCAACAAGTTCTACATCTTCGACCTGAGCCCCACCAACAGCTTCGTCCAATACGCCCTGAAAAACGGCTTGCAGACGTTCATCATCAGTTGGCGTAATCCTGACGTGCGCCACCGGGAATGGGGATTGTCCAGCTACGTGGAGGCGGTCGAAGAAGCGATGAACGTGTGCCGTGCAATCACTGGAGCACGCGAGGTCAATCTAGTGGGGGCCTGCGCGGGTGGCCTTACGATCGCAGCCTTGCAAGGTCATTTACAAGCTAAACGGCAGATGCGCCGAGTTGCCAGCGCGACCTATTTGGTCAGCCTGCTGGACAGCCAGATCGAAAGCCCTGCGACGCTGTTCATCGACGAGCAGACCCTTGAGGCCGCCAAACGGCGCTCTTATCAAAAAGGCGTTCTGGATGGACGCGACATGGCCAAGGTCTTCGCCTGGATGCGCCCCAATGACCTGATCTGGACCTACTGGGTCAACAACTACCTGCTCGGCAAGGCGCCACCGCCGTTCGACATTCTTTACTGGAACAACGACAGCACGCGCCTGCCTGCCGCCTTGCATGGTGATCTGCTGGACTTCTTCAAGTACAACCCGCTGACCCATCCTGGCGGGCTGGAGGTCTGCGGTACGCCCATCGATCTTCAGAAAGTCACGGTGGACAGTTTCAGCGTGGCCGGAATCAATGACCACATCACGCCCTGGGACGTGGTGTATCGCTCGACATTGCTGCTGGGCGGCGAACGGCGCTTCCTGCTGTCCAATAGCGGTCATGTGCAAAGCATCCTCAATCCGCCCGGAAACCCGAAAGCCAACTTCGTCGAGAACGGCAAACTGAGCAGCGACCCCCGCGCCTGGTACTACGACGCCCACCGCACCGATGGCAGTTGGTGGCCGAGCTGGTTGAGCTGGGTTCAAGAGCGTTCCGGTACTCAGCGGGAAACCCTGACCACGCTGGGCAACCAGAATTACCCACCGATGGAGGCGGCGCCTGGGACGTATGTGCGCGTCCGATGAAAGCACCGCTCCTACAGTCCGTAAACCTGAATCAAGAAGACTGGATGAAAACCCGCGACCGCATACTCGAATGCGCCCTGCTGCTGTTCAACCAGCAGGGCGAACCCAACGTTTCAACGCTTGAAATCGCCAACGAGCTGGAGATCAGCCCCGGCAATCTCTACTACCACTTTCACGGCAAGGAGCCGTTGGTAATGGCGTTGTTCGAGCGCTTCCAGGTCGAACTCGCCCCGCTGCTCGACCCACCCGCCGATGCTCGCCTGGAGGCCGAGGATTACTGGCTGTTCCTGCACCTGATAGTCGAGCGTTTGTCCCACTATCGGTTTCTGTTTCAGGACCTGTCGAACCTCGCCAGCCGCCTGCCGAAACTCGCCCGAGGGATTCGCAACCTGCTCAACTCGATCAAGCGCACCCTCGCCTCGCTCCTGGCCCGTTTGAAAACCGAAGGACAGGTCACCAGTGACACTCAGGCGCTAGGGCAACTGGTGGAGCAGATCACCATGACGCTGCTGTTCTCGCTGGATTACCAGCGCATCCTTGATCGTGAAGGTGAGACCCGTGTAGTGGTTTACCAGATCATGATGCTGGTCGCGCCGCACCTGAAACCCGGCGCCCGGCATGCAGCCGAGCGACTGGCGTTGCACTATTTGGAAGACTGAGATCGGCTGTTGTTCTGCCCACAGGACGTGGCGGTGCAACTCTCGAGGCTTTTGATTCTACCCGAAGGACTTAGGAGCGTGGCTTGCCCGCGATGGGTTGCGTAGCAATCCTGAAATCAGAGAGCGCGGTAGTTCAGGTCTACCGCGCTCTCTGATTTTGCTTTTGCTGCCGCTTTGCGCCAGATCGTCCGAGTGCAGCCCAGACCAAGCTGCGCTCCTACGGCCTCCGGCCAGAAGCCGATGGATGTCAGGACGACGGAGTAGAGGGGGTCGACGGTGCTGCTGGCGCAGACGGTGCCGGAGTGGACGGCGCTGCGCTCGCTGCTGGCGCTGGAGCCGGTGCAGCGGCCGGTTTGGCGGCTGCCGCGGGCTTCGGTGCGGCTGGCTTTTTCGCGGCAGTCGGTTTCTTCGCGGCAGCAGGTTTGGCCGCTGCTGGCTTGGCGGCCGGTTTCGCTGCTGCAGGCTTCGCAGCGGCCTTCGGTGCAGGTTTGGCGGCTGGCTTCGCCGCAACGGTTTTCGCCTTGGCTGCCGTGGAAGCCGCTGCTTTGGAGGCGGCCGCTACGGGTTTCGCTGCCGCCTTGGCCACCGCTGGTTTGGCCGCTGCGGTTTTGCTCGCCGCAGCGCTGGCGGCCTTGGCGACAGGCTTGGCAGCCGCTTTGGCCAGTGGCTTGGCAGTGGTTTTCGCCGCCGGTTTTGCAGCAGGCTTGGCCGCTGCAGTTTTCGAAACAGGTGTGACCGACGCACCGGTCAGCTTTTCGATTTGCTTGGTCAGCAGATCGACCTTGCTGTGCAGAGCCTTGACTTCGTTGCGACTCGGCACGCCCAGGCGAGAGATAGCGCTGTTGAGGCGTTTATCGAACGCACCTTCCAGCTCGCCCCATTTGCCCAACGCCAGATCTTTCACGTCCCCGACACGGGATTTGGTCGTCGCCTTGGCCGTGTCAACAGTCTTGCCCACTGTCGCCTTGGTTTCCTTCTCGGCTTTTTCGCCGTCTTTGACCAACGATTCGAAAAGCTTACTGCCGTCATTGCTGATCTTCGAGTAAGCGCCTAAACCAGCCAGCCAGATTTGGCGGGAGTATTTCTCCACTTCACCAATCCAGGAGCTGCCTTCTTTTTCGGTTTTCTTCTTGCCAGCCATCCCGCTCTCCTTATTGTTTACGCGCGACACGTTCGAGCAATGCCGTCAGCTCATCGAGCTTAGCAGAGAGTGTCTCAACATCATGTTTAGACGGAATGCCGATGCGATTCAAGGCACTGGCCACGCGACGGTCGAAGGCGCTTTCGATTTTGTCGAGCTGTACTTCCACACGGCCTTTGACCTTGGTGACTTCACCCTTCACGTCGCCTTTGACCGAATCGATCTCGCTGTTGGCCGCCTCGACTTTCTCATCGATGAGTTTCTTGGCTTTCTTCTCGGTCTGCTCGCCGGTCTTGATCAGCTCTTTGACGTACTCGGCGCCTTCCTGCCCCGCCTTGACGTAGGCGCCCAGGCCAGCGAGCCAGATCTTGCGGGCGTACAGCCGCACCTCCGAAAACACCTTGGTGTCTTCGGCTTCGATTTTCTTCTTCAGGGTAACTTTGGCCATGGTGCACCTCACGCTCGAAAGGGATAGGAGGAACCACCCCGCAAAAGGGGGCATGGGCACAAAGTAGAGAGAAAAATTAGAAAGCTCACCCTAGGTTGGGTGGGCGAATATCTGCGTCTGGCCGAAGGCCGTGGGAGCCGGCTTGCTGGCGAATGCAGTGGATCAATTAAATAAACGGAAACTGACACACCGCCTTCGCCAGCAAGCCGGCTCCCACAAGGGTGAGTGTCAGGCGTTCAGGGCTTTATCCAACTGCCGCTCGATCTCGGATTCAATCGTGCTGCTCATCGCCGACAAGAAGAAATTCAGCTCGATGTTGACGCGCACGAGCGCCTCTTCGACCTGCACGGTGCCCTTGGCTCCCTTGCCGTCCAGCGACACTGTGTCGCCCTCCCAACTGTGCGCGATACCATATTTGTCGCCCAGTTTTTCCGCCAGCAACTCAGCCTTCTCGCGGGCCTTTTCCTTGCCCAGCGCGTGCGGGCGTTCAACGGTAATGCGGGCCATGGACAGGCTCCTTCATCGGGTAAATCGTCGGGCCACTATACCAGCGGCATTCGATGAAGAAACTGTTCACGGTGAGCCTTGTCAAGACAAAGCCAGCCCCGGCGATTAGAATGGCCGCACTTTATTCCGGTGACAGCGATATGAACGATCCGCGCAAAGGCAGCGATGCCGAACCCACCACTCACTTCGGCTACAAAACCGTAGCGGAAAGCCAGAAGGCCGAGAAAGTCGCCGAGGTTTTCCACTCCGTTGCAGCCAAGTACGACCTGATGAACGACGTGTTGTCCGGTGGCATGCACCGCCTCTGGAAGCGCTTCACCATCGAGCTGTCCGGCGTACGCACCGGCAACCGCGTGCTCGACATCGCGGGCGGCACGGGCGATCTGGCGAAGAAGTTTTCTCACCTGGTTGGCCCGACCGGTGAGGTCGTTCTCGCCGATATCAACGAATCGATGCTCAAGGTTGGTCGTGACCGCCTGCTCGATCGCGGTGTGGCCGGCAACATCAAGTTCGTCCAGGCCGACGCTGAAAAGCTGCCGTTCCCGGACAACTACTTCGACTGCGTGACCATCGCCTTCGGTCTGCGCAACGTGACCCACAAGGACGATGCCATTCGTTCCATGCTGCGCGTGCTCAAGCCGGGCGGCCGTCTGTTGGTGCTGGAGTTCTCCAAGCCGACCAACAAGGTTATGTCCAAGGTCTATGACGCCTACTCGTTCGCCTTCATGCCGCTGGCGGGCAAGCTGATCACCAACGACTCGGAAAGCTATCGCTATCTGGCCGAATCGATCCGCATGCACCCTGATCAGGAAACCCTGAAGTCGATGATGGTGGACGCCGGTTTCGACCGCGTGACCTACCACAACATGACCTCCGGCATCGTCGCGCTGCACCGCGGTATCAAGCCCTGATGCTGATCAGTGGCTTGCTCGCCAGCGTCGAGCACGGTATCAATCGTGTGCTGCAAATGGACAGCACAGCCTTGCCACGCCTTGATCGGCTCAGTGGCAAGGTGATTGCGGTCGAGTGCACCAGCCCGATGTTTCACCTGTACATCCTGCCCAGCGACGAGGGGCTGATGCTGGCCACGCGCTGGGAAGCCGGTGCTGATGTGACGCTGCGTGCGCCCGCTGCGAGCCTGGTGCGTCTGGCGCTAAGCCGCGACAAGAACGCCGTGCTGCACGGCCCCGAAGTCGAGCTGGACGGTGAAAGCGCCGTGCTGCTGGAACTGACGGGCGTGTTGCAGGACCTGGATCTGGACTGGGAATACGAGCTGCAACGCTGGCTCGGCCCGGTCGCCACGTCGCTGATCGGTGGTCATCTGCGCCGCGACGCACGCTGGACCCGCGACGGATTTTCCAGCCTTGGCCACAACCTGGCCGAGTACCTGGCCGAAGAATCACGCACCTTGGTCGGCAAACGCGAGGCCGAAGCCCGCTTCGCCGAACTGGATCAGACCAAACAAGACCTGGAACGCCTCGAAGCCCGCTTCGAGCGTCTGGCCCACTCCCTCAAGTCCAGCGATAACGCATGAGCCTGCTTGCCGTCCGCCGCCTGTTTCGCATCCAGCGTGTCGTAATCCGTTACCGCCTCGATGACCTGTTGTTCGCCCTGCCTCTGCCGTGGTGGTTGCTCGCCGTGCGCTTCGTGCTGCCTTGGCGCTGGATTCCTCGACGTCCGAGCGAACTGAGCCGAGGCGCGCGCTTGCGCCTTGCACTACAGGACCTGGGGCCGATTTTCATCAAGTTCGGTCAATTGCTGTCGACCCGTCGCGACCTGTTGCCCGAAGACATCGCCGATGAACTGATGCTACTTCAGGATCGGGTGCCGCCGTTCGAATCCGAGAAAGCTATCGCGCTGATCGAGTCGCAACTGGGCGCGAAGATCAACGACGTGTTCAGCCGCTTTGACGTCGAGCCTCTGGCCTCTGCCTCTGTCGCTCAAGTTCACGCGGCACGCCTGAAAACTGGCGAGGAAGTGGTCGTCAAAGTGGTTCGCCCGGGCTTGAAACCGGTGATCGGTTCTGACCTGGCGTGGCTGTTCATCCTCGCTCGAATTGCTGAACGAGTGTCGGCGGACGCCCGTTTGCTGCACCCGGTGGACGTGGTCGCCGACTACGAAAAGACCATCTACGACGAACTCGACCTGTTGCGCGAAGCGGCCAACTCCAGCCAGCTTCGCCGCAATTTCGAAGGCTCGACCATGCTCTACGTGCCCCAGGTCTACTGGGACTGGTGCCGCCCGAAAGTGCTGGTGATGGAGCGCATCTACGGCGTGCAGGTCACCGACCTGGCGACCTTGGCCGATCAGCGCACCGACATGAAAAAGCTCGCTGAGCGCGGTGTGGAGCTGTTCTTCACCCAAGTGTTCCGCGACAGCTTCTTCCACGCGGACATGCATCCGGGCAACATCTTCGTCAGCACGGTTTCGCCGTGGGACCCGCAATACATTGCCATCGACTGCGGCATCGTCGGCAGCCTGACCCCGGAAGATCAGGACTATCTGGCGCGTAACCTGTTTGCCTTCTTCAAGCGCGACTACCGCCGCGTGGCCCAGTTGCACATCGACTCGGGCTGGGTGCCTGCCGAGACCAAGCTCAACGAATTCGAGGCCGCGATCCGCACCGTGTGCGAGCCGATTTTCGAGAAGCCGCTCAAGGACATTTCCTTTGGCCAAGTGCTGATGCGCCTGTTCCAGACCGCCCGCCGCTTCAACATGGAAGTTCAGCCACAACTGGTGCTGCTGCAAAAAACGCTGCTCAATATCGAGGGTCTGGGTCGTCAGTTATACCCGGAGCTGGACCTGTGGACCACTGCCCAGCCGTTTCTGGAGCGCTGGATGCGCGAGCGCGTCAGCCCCAGGACGCTGATCGGCAACCTGCAATCTCAGGTCGAGCAGATCCCGCACCTGGCCAACATGACTCGCGATCTGCTGGAGCGTCTGTCACAGCCTCATGCGGCCGACCCGCAACCGCCTTACTCGCACAAAGGCGACCATTGGGCGCTGCGCCTGATCGGCGCGGGCTTGCTGGCCGGTGGCGTGGTGCTGGCGATTGCCCATACTCAATCCGGTGACGAATTGATCACGATGAGTGCCTGGCCTGCCTTGTTAATGTTGGCGTCAGGGCTCTATCTGGTCGTTCGCCGATAGCCATCGGCGCCACCCGCTGGCACACTAACCCCCTTTACAGAGCGGCCGGAGCCGACGATGAAAGACTGGCTGGACGAGGTTAAGTGGGACAGTGACGGTTTGGTGCCTGCCATTGCGCAGGACCACAAGACCGGTCGCGTCCTGATGATGGCCTGGATGAACCGCGAAGCCCTGAGCCTGACCGCTCAGGAGAACCGCGCCATCTACTGGTCGCGTTCCCGTGGCAAATTGTGGCGCAAAGGCGAAGAATCGGGCCACGTGCAGAAGCTGCATGAGCTGCGCCTGGACTGCGACGCCGACGTCGTCATCATGATGGTCGAGCAGATGGGTGGCATCGCCTGCCACACCGGCCGCGAAAGCTGCTTCTACCGCGTCTATGAAGACGCAAGCTGGAAAACCGTGGACCCGGTGCTCAAAGACCCGGACGCCATTTATCACGCAGGACACTGAACATGAGCGATACCCTGTCTCGCCTGGCGCAAGTGCTCGAAGAGCGCAAAGGCGCGGCTGCCGACACTTCCTACGTCGCCAGCCTCTATCACAAGGGGTTGAACAAGATTCTGGAGAAGGTCGGCGAAGAGTCGGTCGAAACCATCATCGCCGCCAAGGACGCCGCTGTCAGTGGTGACTGCAGCGATGTCATCTACGAAACCGCCGATCTGTGGTTCCATAGCATGGTCATGCTTGCAGCACTGGGCCAGCATCCACAGGCCGTACTCGATGAACTGGACCGCCGTTTCGGGTTGTCCGGCCACGCCGAAAAAGCCGCGCGCTCGGCGAAATAAATACCGGGCTGCCAAGCCCCCGAATTTCTTGTGAGGAACCTGCCATGGGCATTTTTGACTGGAAACACTGGATCGTCATCCTGGTCGTCGTCGTACTGGTCTTCGGCACCAAGAAACTGAAAAACCTGGGCACCGATGTGGGCGAGTCGATCAAGGGCTTCCGCAAGGCCATGAACGACGACGAGAAACCGGCCGAGCAACCACCGGTTCAGCCACAGCCGACTGCGCAGCCGCCTCAGGGCCAGCCGCTGCATCAGCCGCACACCATCGACGCCACCGCGCAGAAAGTCGAAGACCCCATCCGCAAAGACTAGGTCGTGACGCATGTTTGGTATCAGCTTCTCTGAACTGCTGCTGGTGGGTCTCGTGGCCCTGCTGGTGCTGGGTCCCGAGCGTCTGCCAGGGGCCGCGCGCACTGCCGGGCTGTGGGTCGGGCGCCTGAAACGCAGCTTCAACGCGATCAAACAGGAAGTTGAGCGCGAAATCGGCGCTGACGAGATTCGCCGTCAGTTGCACAACGAGCACATTCTTTCGCTGGAAGAAGAAGCGCGCAAAATCATGCAGCCGCAGCAACCTGCAGTGCCGCCGGTCGTGCAGCCTGCCCCGCATGCCGAGCACGCGCCTGCAGGTACGCTGGCAGCTTCGGAGCAGGTCATCATGGTCGAGAAGCCCTCGCTCACGCCTGAAGCTGCCCCCGCCACGGCTGAGCCCGCCCCGGACACCACACAGGCCGCCACCGCGCCAGGCACGCCTTCTGCCAACGATTCGACACAGCCTCCCAGAGCCCCATGAGCGATATCCCGGAAAACGACCAGCAAATGCCGCTGGTCTCGCACCTGACTGAGCTGCGCTCGCGCCTGTTGCGCTGCGTGTTGGCGATCTTTCTGATCTTCGGCGCGCTGTTCTACTTCACGCAGAAGATCTACACCTTCGTCTCGGCGCCGTTGCGCAAGTTCTTGCCGGAAGGCGCGACGATGATCGCCACCGATGTGGCCTCTCCGTTCCTGACGCCGTTCAAGCTGACGATGATGGTCGCGCTGTTTCTGGCGATGCCGGTGATTCTCTATCAGATCTGGGGCTTCATCGCGCCGGGCCTGTACAAACACGAAAAACGCGTGGCCGTACCGCTGCTGATCTCCAGCATCATCCTGTTCTATGCCGGGATGGCCTTTGCGTACTTTCTGGTGTTCCCGCTGATTTTCCACTTCTTCGCCAGCGTGACTCCGGAGGGAGTGTCAATGATGACGGACATCTCCAGTTATCTGGATTTCGTCATGACCCTGTTCCTGGCCTTCGGCGTGGCGTTCGAGATTCCGGTGGCCGTCGTGCTGCTCGTGTGGATCGGCATCGTCGACGTGAAGTACCTGAAAAAAATCCGCCCTTACGTAATCATCGGCTGTTTTGTGGTCGGCATGATCCTGACCCCACCGGACATCTTCTCGCAGACACTGCTGGCGGTGCCGATGTGGCTGCTGTTCGAGATCGGCGTCTTGTGCAGCTCGATGGTGACCAAACGCGGTGACCATGAAGACGACGAGCAGACCGACAAGCAAGACCAGCCACCAGCGACCCAACCGTGAACCTGCTGCTGCTCGAAGACGCTGATTTCATCTCGGCGGATCGCGTGATTCTGCGCGACCGCCGCCTCAAGCACATGCAAGAGGTGCATCGCTCGGAAGTTGGCGACAGCCTTCGCGTGGGGCGTGTGAACGGGTTGCTGGGCAGCGCTGAACTGCTGAGGCTGGAAACGCGCGAAGCGGAGCTGTCGGTCAGCTTCGACCGCAAGCCTCCGGCCAAGCTGCCGCTGACGCTGGTCCTCGCCCTGCCCCGCCCGAAGATGCTGCGCCGAGTGTTTCAGACCGTCGCCACCATGGGCGTGCCCAAGGTCATTTTGGTCAATAGCTACCGCGTCGAGAAAAGCTTCTGGCAGACCCCTTTTCTAACGCCTGCGTCGATCCGCGAGCATCTGATTCTCGGGCTTGAACAGGCGCGAGACAGTGTGCTGCCGGAGATCATCATCGAAAAGCGCTTCAAGCCGTTCGTTGAAGACCGCTTACCTGCGATCGTTGACGGGACGTTGGGGTTGGTCGGCCATCCCGGTGACTTTCCCGCCTGTCCGCGTGCGGTCACTGAACCAGTGACCTTGGCCATCGGCCCCGAAGGCGGCTGGATCCCCTACGAAATCGACCTGCTGCGTGCTTCGGGCCTAAACCCGGTGCAGCTTGGCGAACGCATCCTGCGCGTGGAAACCGCCGTCACCGCCCTCCTCGCCCGGTTGTTCTGATTTCTTTCAATAGCAGCCTCACGTCAACCCTGTGGGAGCCGCCCTGGTGGCGAAAGTGACGTGTCAGCCACCATCAATGTGTTTGACCTGACACCTTCGCCAGCTAGCCACGCTTCTACGGCCTTCGGTCAGATGCGGATTGCGTTCCCAACTTGGCCGATATGCCCTGCGCAGGGCGCTTCAGAACGGTGCATCCGCGCCGATAACCTTGCGTCCATAAAAATAATGCGCAAGGAATCATCATGTACCGCTGGGCTGCCCAATACCTCGGAAACATCAGTGTCAGCCGCAAACTCACCATCGGGTTCGGCCTGGTGCTGTTGCTCACGCTGATCATTATGGCCACCGGCTGGTCGAGCGTTTCGTCGCTGATCGAGCGGGGTGACAAGCTGGCGAACATTTCGCAGATCAGCGAACAGACCATGGAGTTGCGCGCTGCGCGCATGGCGTATGAGAGTCAGTCCAACGCCGACACCGCGAGGGCGGTCATGACCGCGCTGGACAAACTCGATGGCGACCTCAAGACCGCTCATGCCCGAATTTCCGGGGCCGACGACCTCAAACTGCTGGACGCCCAGACCCAGGCCGCCACGGACTACCGACGTACCTTCGATGACATGACCAAAGCCATCCAGGTCCGCGAAGCCGCTCGGGCCAATCTGGGCAACACCGCTGATGCGGCGGTCAATGAGGTCAACAAGATCGAAGAAGCGCTGATCCAGCATGACAACATCCTGCAATTCAACAGCGCAGTGGGTGTGAGCAAGTTGATCCAGCAAGCCCGCTTTCAAGTGCGTGGCTATACCTTCAGCGGCAACCCGGATTTCGAGAAAAACGCCACCGCCGCCATCGACGAAGCCATCATCGGCGTGAACACACTGGCCGGTGATGTCTCGTCGCAATACATTCCTCAATTGCAAAAAGCCAATCTGGCGCTGAAAGGCTACGGCGTGGCGGTCGGGCAATACCGCGATGCGCAACAGACCAGCCGTCAGGCGTTGGACAAAATGGCTGCGCTAGGCCAGCAGTTGCTCGATCTCAGCGACAAACTGACCACTTCGCAGAACGCCAAACGCGATGCTGACAGTCAACAGGCGCAGTCGATGCTGGGCCTGGCGACCATCGTGGCGCTGTTTCTTGGTGTGCTTGCCGCCTGGGCTATCACTCGCCAGATCACGTTGCCGCTCAAACATACCCTCCTGGCGGTGGATCGTGTGGCCTCCGGCGACTTGACCCATGACCTGACATTGGGCCGTCGCGACGAACTGGGCCAACTGCAAAGTGGCATTCAACGCATGACCGTCAGCCTGCGGAGCCTGATCGGTGGCATCAGCGACAGCGTGACGCAAATCGCCAGCGCCGCCGAAGAGCTGTCCGCCGTGACCGAACAGACCAGCGCCGGGGTCAACAGCCAGAAGGTCGAGACCGATCAGGTCGCCACGGCCATGCACCAAATGACCGCCACCGTTCAGGAAGTCGCGCGTAACGCCGAGGAGGCCTCAGAAGCCGCTGTAGCAGCCGATCAGCAGGCCCGCGAGGGTGACAAGGTGGTGAGCGAGGCGATTGCCCAGATCGAACGCCTGGCCACCGAGGTAGGACATTCCACTGAGGCGATGGGTGAACTCAAACGCGAGAGCGACAAGATCGGTAGCGTGCTGGACGTGATCAAGTCCGTCGCCCAGCAGACCAATCTGCTGGCCCTTAACGCCGCCATCGAAGCGGCGCGGGCTGGGGAAGCCGGACGTGGCTTTGCGGTGGTGGCCGACGAGGTACGCAGTCTGGCGCAGCGTACGCAGAAGTCCACGGAGGAAATCGAAGAGCTGATTGCCGGTCTGCAAAATGGTACGCAGCAGGTCGCAGCGATCATGGACAACAGCCGAGAATTGACCAGCAGCAGCGTCGAACTCACCCGACGGGCGGGCGGCGCGCTGGAAAATATTACCCAGACCGTGTCAGCGATTCAGGCCATGAACCAACAGATTGCCGCTGCCGCAGAACAACAGAGTGCGACCGCCGAGGAGATCAACCGCAGCGTGCTCAACGTCCGAGATGTTTCAGAACAGACGTCGGCGGCCAGCGAGGAGACGGCGGCATCCAGCGTTGAGCTGGCGCGGTTGGGTACGCATTTGCAGGGGCTGGTGGGTAAGTTCAGAGTTTAACCACTGCTTCTGCGCATCCTTCTGGCTTGGGGCGTTGGCGGACAAAAGCGATCTGCCCGCCACATTGAGGTCACTGACAAACCGCATTCGCCAGCAAGCCGGCTCCCACAAAAACTCGCGTCGAACGTGGGCATTGTGTTCGACCCCAAACCTGTGGGAACCGGCTTGCTGGCGAATAGGCTTCACAGGATGTGACCCGCTTCACCCTCGCGTTCGCTTCAGAAATATCCTACGACTTCATCAGGTCACGTTCCCGTACCTCCTGCCGATGCGCGTTTATCGCCCATTCGCAGGAGATGCACCATGTTGCAGGGAATCAACACGGCGCTGGCCAACACCAGCGTCAAACTCAAACTGTCGCTGGGTTTTGGCCTGGTGCTGTTGCTCACGCTGGTCATCACGCTGACGGGCTGGCATGGCCTGGACACCATGATCGAACGCTCGGAATCGATGAGCGCCATCGCGCAGCTCAACGCGCTGACCAAGGACCTGCGCGCCGAACGTATTATTTTCCGCATCGAGAACACGACTGAAAGTGCCAGCGCAGTCTCACAGCGAATCAACGGCATCGAAGCACATCTGAGCCTCTTGAGAGGCGAGGACTACCCCGCCGACATCATTCAAAAGCTCAACAAACAAAGCGAAACGGTCAGTGCGTTGGAAGCGGCCTTTTCCAGCCTCGGCCAATTGCTACAGGCCCGTGATGATTCACGCAAACAGATGGGAGGGCTGTCCGACACGGTCATTTCCGCTGTGGATAAAGTCGAAGCGGATGTCATGAAGGCCGTCAGTGAAGAGCAGGGAAACCAGGAACAACTCGACGAGTTCACCAACATCCTGCAATTACGCCGAAACCTGCAAACGGCTCGCTACAACACGCAGGCCTACCTCTATACAGGGTCCGACACCTTTGAGATGGCTGCAGTCGGCGAGATCGACAATGCGTTGCGCGAAGTCGCAGAAATCATGGCCAGCCCTTCAGCCACTAACGCGTCCATTCTGCTCAGTGCGCAAAAGGCCCTTGAGGATTACCGTGCCCAGTTGAATCAATTGAAGGTACTGCAAACGAAGGCGGAGGCCGCGCAGGAATCCATGGAGACGATGGGTGATAACTTGCTGTCGTCCACCACCGAGATCATGGAGTTGCAGGCCAAACGGCGCGACAGCGAAGCCGACCAGTCTCGCAAGACCCTCAGCGGCGTGGCCGGGCTGGCGATCCTGCTTGGCATACTGGCTGCCTGGCTGATCACGCGGCAGATCATCGTGCCGCTGCGTGAAACGCTGAGCGTTGCTGCCCGCATTGCCAATGGGGATTTGAGCAAAGACCTCAATGTTCGGCGTCAGGACGAGATGGGCACCTTGCAACAGAGCATGCAGGACATGACGGTACGGCTGCGTAGCCTGATCGTGGGCCTGAGCGACGGGATCACGCAGATTGCCAGCGCTGCCGAGCAATTGTCGGCGGTCACCGGGCAGACCAGCGCAGGCGTGAACAGTCAAAAACAGGAAACCGATCAGGTCGCCACGGCGATGAACCAGATGACCTCGACCGTCCTGGAGGTCGCGCGTAACGCCGAGGAAGCCAGCGAGGCCGCGCAACAGGCCGATCAGCGGGCTCGCGAGGGTGACAAAGTGGTGGCCGAGGCGATTTGCCAGATCGAAAGGCTGGCGGTCGAGGTCAACAACTCATCGCAGGCGATGGGCCAACTGAAGCTGGAAAGCGACAAGATCGGCGGCGTACTCGATGTGATTCGGTCCGTTTCGGAGCAAACCAACCTGCTGGCGCTAAATGCCGCCATCGAGGCCGCGCGGGCCGGAGAGGCCGGACGTGGTTTTGCGGTGGTGGCCGATGAGGTCCGCAGCCTGGCGTTGCGAACACAGGAATCAACCGAAGAGATTCAGGTGCTGATCGCCGCGCTGCAAGGCGGAACACAGCAAGTGGTCAGCACGCTGGACGCCAGCCGCAGCCTGACGGATCGCAGTGTGGATTTGAGTCGCCGTGCAGGGGCCGCCCTTGAGCACATCACCCGGACCGTTTCGACCATTCAGAACATGAACCAGCAGATCGCCACGGCAGGCGAGGAACAAAGCGTGGTGGCCGAGCAGATCAATCGTAGCGTGCTCGCCGTGCGTGACGTATCGGAGCAAACCGCGGCGGCGAGCGAACAGACCGCCGCGTCCAGCGTGGAACTGGCGCGGTTAGGGATGCAGTTGCAGGAGATGGTGGGGAGATTTCGAGTGGGTTGAAGGCGAACGCTATTAACCCGGTGGGAGATAACCCGCCTCGGCTCCCACAGGGTGTGGCGCCGAGGCGGCGGATTATCCCCCACAGGTACTGCATTGCATTCAGAAACAAAAACGCCGCCGAAGATTGCTCTTCAGCGGCGTTTTGCGTACAGCGCGATCACTCAGGCATTGGCCAACGACGGCGCATTCACATGGGTCGCAGGCTGCAATGGCAGCAACGGCGCATGTGGATCGGCCTTGACCGACGCGCGCCACGCTTCCAGCCAGGCCTCGTTGCCTTCAGCCCAGACCAACTCGTGCAGCCGCGCCAGCGCAACAGGATCGCTCAGCAATTGCAGGCGCTCGTTGTTGTTCAGGTGCTCAGGGCCGCCCTTGATGGCATGGCGCACGCGCTCGACACGCATCCATTCGATCGGCTCAGCCTCACGGTGACGCGAGGTCGCCAAGGCGCAGGCCAATGCGTTCTGTTGTGGGTCGACCACGGCACGCACGAAACCGTCATGCAGCGCATGCCAGCGGTTTTCGTGGGTGTATTGGTCGGTGGAAAGCAGTTCTTGCGGCGGCGTGTGCTCTTCCGGAATCAGGAAGTAGCTGTCGTCCTTGGCTTTCAGGCCCAGGTTAGTGCGGCTGGAAATCACCGACACCGGAATCGACAGCACCAGCGAACCGACGATAGGCGCCAGCCACCAAAGGAAGCTTGGGTTCAGCCAGGCCACCAGAGCGGCCCAGGCAAAGCCCAGCAGTGTCTGTGGACCGTGACGCTTGACCGCTTCGCTCCATGGCGTGGAATCGTCGTCACGTTGTGGCGAGTTCCAGGTCGCAGCCCAACCGAGGAACGCGGCGAGTACGAAACGGGTGTGGAAAATCATCCGCACTGGCGCCAGCAGCATGGAGAACAGCATTTCCATGAGCATCGACAGTGTGACCTTGATCCGGCCACCGTAGCCCTTCGCGCCCTGCGCCCAGATCAGGATGATGCTGAGCAATTTCGGCAGGAACAGCAGCACGATAGTGGTCGAGAACAGCGCGACGGCTTTTTCCGGGTGCCATTGTGGCCACAGCGGATACAGCTGACGCGGCTCCAGGAAGTAGGTCGGCTCCATCAACGTGTTGACCGCCAGCAGCGCTGTCGACAATACCAGGAACAGGAACCACAACGGCGCCGACAGGTACGACATCACGCCAGTCAGGAACACCGCACGGTGTACCGGGTGCATGCCTTTGACCAAGAACAGACGGAAGTTCATCAGGTTACCGTGGCACCAGCGACGGTCACGCTTGAGTTCGTCCAGCAGGTTCGGCGGCAGCTCTTCGTAGCTGCCCGGCAAGTCGTAGGCAATCCACACGCCCCAACCGGCACGGCGCATCAGCGCAGCTTCAACGAAGTCGTGGGACAGGATCGCACCGGCGAACGCGCCTTTACCGGGCAGCGGCGCCAAGGCGCAGTGCTCGATGAACGGCTTCATGCGGATGATCGCGTTGTGCCCCCAGTAGTGGGATTCACCCAACTGCCAGAAGTGCAGGCCGGCGGTGAACAGCGGGCCATACACACGGGTAGCGAACTGCTGCATGCGCGCATACAGGGTGTCCATGCCCGACGCTTTTGGCGCGGTCTGGATGATACCGGCGTCCGGGGTCGCTTCCATCAAGCGCACCAGGCTGGTCAGGCACTCACCGCTCATGACGGAGTCAGCGTCGAGCACGACCATGTAGCGGTAGTCACCGCCCCAGCGACGGCAGAAGTCGTCCAGGTTGCCGCTTTTGCGTTTTACGCGACGGCGACGACGGCGGTAGAAAATCTTGCCGAAACCACCGGTCTCGCGGCACACGTCCAGCCACGCCTGTTGCTCGGCAACAGCAATGTCGGTTTCGTTGGTGTCGCTGAGCACGAAGAAATCGAAGCGATCCAGATCACCGGTGGCAGCCACCGATTCAAAGGTTGCACGCAGGCCCGCGAATACACGCGGTACGTCTTCGTTACAAATCGGCATCACCAACGCAGTGCGGGCACCGGGTTCAATCGGCTCGTTACCGGCGCTGGCACCGGAGATGCGGTACTTGTCGCGACCAGTGAGCAGTTCGAGGAAGCCCATCAGTGCGGTCCAGAAACCAGCCGACACCCAGCAGAACAAAATCCCGAACATCAGCAGGATGGTGGTCTGCAGCGCATATGGCATCACCTGAACGGCGGTCTGCCACAGGGTTTGATGGCTGATTTCGTCGAACGACACCAGCGACCAGCCTTGATACGGCAGGATGCCCTTCATGTAGAAGCCCGCCACGATGGTCTGGCCCAGCATGAGGATCAGCAGGATGTAGCGGCGGATCGAACCCACCGTACGCCAGCGGGACTTGGGCAAGTCGCGCGGCAAATCGTCGTGACTCGGCGGAGGCGGGTTGGATTTCCCGGTCATCCGACGCCAGGCGCGGTGCAGGATGTTGGTCCGCCACGGCTCGGGCACGACTTTGGTACGGCGAATCGGGGGCGTGGCTTTCAGGCAGACACGACCGCTGGCGTCCACAGCCAGCATTTCAGCTTCGTGCAGCTCGTCAGCGGTGGTCAGGGTCAGACGACGCCCCACCGAAGCCTGGGCGGCCTCGGCAGGATCAGCGACGGTCTGTGCCGAAAGGCGTTCATGCAGCTCAGCAAACGAGGTGCAGCTGGCAAGTTCCGCCCGCTGCTCGTCGCTCATTGGCAAATGTGCAAGGTACTCGTTCAGAGACTCAGGCACGGCTTGTGAATTACTCATCGGCTGGCAACTGGTAGCTCCAGGTCTCGGTCAGAATCTGTTGATTCATGGCCGGGCCCTGCTGGGTGGAGGCAGCCTCTTTCGCTGGCTGCGCGGTTTCTTTACTGCCTTTGTTCGCCTTGGCGGCATCGCCCAGAGCGGCTTCAGGACGAGAAGCCTCGTCAGACTTGGCTTCGGCGACCTTCACGGCGTCGGCTGGTTTGGCGGCGTCAGCTTTGGCGTCTTTAGCATCGGCCTTCGCGTCTTTCGCGTCCGCTTTGGCGACCTTGGCATCTTTCGGGTCTTTGGCGTCACCGGCCTTCAGGGCGTCGGTCTTGACGATTTCGGCCTTCTCATCCTTCGGTGCCGGGGCTGCCGCAACGGCTTTCGCCTCGGCTTTTTTCTCAGGCTTCTTGTCTGCTTTGTCAGCAGTGATGATCGCAGGTTCCTTACCAGGCTCGACCGGGGTTTCACGCAGCAGGTACGCGCGCAGTTCCACGTTCTTGTTGGTGTCCTTGACCTTCAGGCGCAACGTCAGGCGCCAGCCTTTGGTGACCGGGTTGTAGCGCAGGTTATTTTCCACCAGATCGGTGTTGTCGTCGGTGGTGACCTGGCTGCGAATCGCCGGGTCTTCACCCAGTTTGGCCAAGGTCGGGCCGACGAAATCGACCAGATACGCCACGCTGCCGTCTGGCTGACGGATCAGGTTGGACTGCTTCACGTCACCGGTCGAACGCAGGGTCTGCTTGACCCAGCCCAGATCGGGCGAGTGGATGGAGTCTTCGTCCATGGTCCAGTGCAGGCGGTAGTTGAAGTCGATTGGCTGACCTGGCTCTGGCTGGGTTTCCGGCTTCCAGAACGCAACGATGTTGTCGTTGGTTTCGTCAGCGGTCGGAATCTCGACCAGATCGACAGTGCCTTTGCCCCAGTCACCTTTTGGCTCGATCCAGGCGCTAGGACGTTTGTCGTAGCGGTCGTCCAGGTCTTCGTAATGGCTGAAATTGCGGCCACGTTGCAACAGACCGAAACCACGCGGGTTCTCGACCGAGAAACTGCTGACAGCCAAGTGTTTCGGGTTGTTCAGCGGACGCCAGATCCACTCGCCATTGGCGGCCTGAATCGACAGACCGTTGGAGTCGTGCAGTTCGCGACGGTAGTTGAGGACTTTCGACGGCTGGTTGGCGCCGAACAGGTACATGCTGGTCAGCGGCGCAACGCCCAGCTTGCCGACTTTCTCACGCAGGAACATGCGCGACTGAACGTCGACCAGCGTGTTGGTACCCGGACGCAGGATCAGCTTGTAGGCGCCAGTGGCGCGCGGAGAGTCCAGCAGCGCGAAGATCACCAGATGCTGTTCATCGGGATTTGGCTTCTCGATCCAGAACTCGGTGAAGCGAGGAAATTCTTCACCCGACGACATCGCGGTGTCGATGGCCATACCACGGGCAGACAAGCCATAAACCTGACCTTTACCGATGACGCGGAAGTAGCTCGCGCCCAGCATGGTCATGATCTCGTCCTGCTTGTCATCCTTGTTGATCGGATAGGTGACACGGAAACCGGCCCAGCCGAGGTTTTCGGTGGCTTTGGCGTCGAACTTCATGCCGCCGAAATCGAAACGCGCAGGGTCGTACTTGATTTCGTTGACGGTGGTCGCGGTGACTTCGTTGATTTTCACCGGCGTGTCGAAGTGCATGCCCTGATGATAGAACGAGATCTTGAACGGAGTTCGGTCAGCAGCCCACTCGGCTTTGTCTTGCAGGAAGCGGATCTTCTGGTAGTCCGCAAACTTCATGTCGCGGAATTCTGCAGGCAGGTTGCTTTTCGGGGCTACGAATTTCTGTCCGGCCAACTCTTTGGCCTTTGTCGCCACGTCGTCCAGATCGAACGCCCAGAGTTGGCTGGCGCCGAACAGACAGAACAAAGCCGACCCGGCCAACAAAGCGCTTCGCAGGCGCTTTCCAGGGGTCTTTGGTGCATTACATGGACTAACAATCACGAGCAACCCTCGCCGAAAAACAGATGAAGAAACCAACGGCCAGCCATCACATGCCGGGTTGGCGAGCATTGTTCCGACTCCGAATGGGGCCAATGATTCCCCAAACGATTTCGGACCAATCTGCGTTTTTACTGATTTGACGGGCAATCGCTCGTCTTGTAGCGCGCGATTATCTAGCAGCGCGCGTGACAACGCATCAGGGGAAACAAAGTATTTATGGCTTTTTGCCTAATAAATTCGGGTATGACAGACAAACTGCGGGTTTTACGTCTCCAGCAAAAATGTCACAGGGCCATCATTTACTAAATGCACCTGCATATCCGCACCAAATTGGCCCGCAGCGACCGTCTTGTGCGAGGTTTTAGCCTTTTCCAGCAAATAGTCAAACAATTCGGCACCCACCGCGGGCGGCGCGGCTTTGGAGAAGCTGGGCCGCATGCCACTGCGGGTGTCCGCCGCCAAAGTGAACTGCGAAACCAGCAGCAAACCACCGCCGACATCACTCAACGACAGGTTCATCTTGCCGTCATCGTCGCTGAACACCCGATAGTTAAGCAGCTTGTGCAGCATTTTTTCGGCGCTGGCGCGAGTGTCTTGAGGCTCGACGCCGACCAGCACCAGCAAGCCTTGATCGATGGCGCCCACAGTCTCGCCCGCAACATCGACGCGTGCAGCGCGCACGCGTTGGAGCAAACCTTTCATTGAAGCCTTCCACCCATTTTCTGGTTCAACACAATCTGTGTGGGAGCCGGCTTGCTGGCGAATGCGCCGGGCCAGACACATTTCCGGTGGCTGACACACCGCATTCGCCAGCAAGCCGGCTCCCACAGTTTTCGACCGCGTAGCGCCTGACTCTTTTGTTACGCCTCTTCCGGCGGCAAGTCGAGCAAACGCCGCGCCACTTGCGAGGCCGCGCGCACCAAGGCATCGGTGATCCCAGGCTCCGACGCCGCATGCCCCGCATCGCGAATCACCTGCAGCTCACTGTTCGGCCAGGCCTGATGCAGTTCCCAGGCGTTATCCAGCGGACAGATCACGTCATAGCGGCCGTGCACGATGATCCCCGGCAGATGCGCGATTTTGGGCATGTCGCGAATCAGTTGGTTTTCTTCAAGGAAGGCGTTGTTGGTGAAGTAATGGCATTCGATGCGGGCGATGGACAGCGCGCGCTGCGGCTCGGAGAAACGGTCGACCACCAGCGGGTTCGGACGCAGCGTGGCGGTGCGACCTTCCCAGGTCGACCACGCCTTGGCGGCGTGCATCTGTGCGATCTGATCGCTGCCCACCAGACGTTTGTGAAACGCACTCAGCAAGTCGCCGCGCTCGTCCAGCGGGATCGGCGCCAGGTAATCTTGCCAATAATCCGGGAACAGGCGGCTCGCGCCTTCCTGATAGAACCACTTGATCTCCTGCGGACGGCACAAAAAGATGCCGCGCAGAATCAGTGCATGCACGCGATCAGGGTGAGTCTGGGCATAGGCCAATGAAAGGGTCGAACCCCAAGAGCCGCCGAACAGCACCCATTTGTCGATACCCAGATGCTTGCGAATGCGCTCAAGGTCTTCCACCAGATGCCAGGTGGTGTTGTTTTCCAGGCTGGCATGGGGGGTGGAGCGACCACAGCCGCGCTGATCGAAAGTGATGATGCGGTACAGATTCGGATCGAAGTAGCGACGGCTCTGGGCATCGCATCCCGCACCCGGCCCGCCGTGGATGAACACCACCGGCAAACCTTCCGGCGAGCCGCTTTCATCGACGTACAGCACATGAGGCTCTTCCACTGCCAGATCGTGCCGGGCGTAGGGTTTGATCTGCGGGTACAAGGTCTGCATAGGTGCTCCAAAAGTCCAATTCAGGGGCTTCTATCTATCTGCCGTGGGCATCATAAACCCGAAACGGTAAATGATCATATTGGCGCATGAACCTGCTGTTTTCTGTGGGAGCCGGCTTGCTGGCGAATACGCGGAGTCAGACATGAACATGTCGTCTGACACCCTGCATTCGCCAGCAAGCCGGCTCCCACAATATGAGTCATGCACAAAACTGGAACGATCAATGCAAGCGTTCATAACGTGTCTGACAATCCGAAACACCGCCGAACCAGAGCGCCTCACCTGAGTCGAACCGTGGGTCGTGCTGCCGGAATTTTCATTCAGATGACAGGAAATAACCGGCGACACCCCCTACAGTCAAACAACCCCATTTAATCGTCCAACCAACTTGAGGTCGTACCCGATGTCTCCGGAACCCAACGTTCGTGACGCTGAAGTGGCAGCCTTTCGTGAAGCTGTACTGACCAAACTCGAATTCGCCGTCGGTAAAGATGCCGCCCACGCGTTCGACCATGACTGGTTCATGGCCATCGCGCTGGCGACCCGTGACAAGATGGCCGAGAAGTGGATGAAGCACACCCGCTACATCTACAAGCAGGAGAAGAAGCGGGTTTACTACCTCTCGCTCGAATTCCTGATCGGGCGTCTGATGTTCGACAGCCTGAGCAACCTGGGCATTCTGGAAACCGCCCGTGAGGCATTGAAAAGCCTGGATGTGGACCTTGAGAAAATCCGCACCCTGGAACCCGATGCCGCACTGGGCAACGGCGGTCTTGGGCGTCTGGCGGCGTGCTTCATGGAAAGCATGTCCACGTTGGGCATCGCCGGTCATGGCTACGGCATTCGTTATGAACACGGTTTGTTCCGTCAGGCCATCGTCGACGGCTGGCAGCAGGAGCAAACCGAAAACTGGCTGGATTTCGGCAACCCGTGGGAGTTCGAACGCCCGGAAGTGATTTACCAGATCGGCTTTGGCGGCAGCGTGCAACCGGTGCTCGACGCCGCTGGCAATGCGGTACTCGATGCCTCGGGTGAAACCCGCCAAGTCTGGAATGCGGGCGAAACCGTCCGCGCGATTGCCTATGACACCCCCGTCGTGGGCTGGCGCGGCAAGGCGGTGAACACCCTGCGTCTGTGGCGCGCCCGTGCCGTTGAAGACCTGCACCTGGAGCGTTTCAACGCCGGTGACCATGTCGGTGCCGTGGCGGAAGTCGTGCGCGCGGAGAGTATCTCCCGCGTGTTGTACCCCAACGACAGCACCGAAGCGGGCCAGGAACTGCGCCTGCGCCAGGAATACTTCTTCGTCTCGGCCTCGCTGCAAGATTTGCTGCGTCGCCACAAGAATATGGGCTACACCATCAACAGCCTGCCGGAACACGCGGCCATCCAGATGAACGACACGCACCCGTCGATTGCCGTGGCGGAGCTGATGCGCATCCTCATCGACCTCTACGACGTGGAGTGGGACGAAGCCTGGCGCATCACCGTCGGCACCCTCGCTTACACCAACCACACGCTGTTGCCCGAAGCGCTGGAAACTTGGTCGGTGGGCCTGATGGAGCGCATGCTGCCGCGCCACATGCAGATCATTTACATGATCAACGCCCAGCACATCGACACCGTACGCGTCGATCACAAGGATGATCCGGACCTGTTCGGCCTCTTGCGCGCGGTGTCGCTGATCGAAGAAGACAACGGCCGCCGCGTGCGCATGGGCAACCTGGCATTCCTTGGTTCTCACAGCGTCAACGGCGTCTCGGCGCTGCACACCCAACTGATGCGCAAGACCGTATTCGCGCAACTGCACAAGCTCTATCCGGAGCGCATCAACAACAAAACCAACGGCATCACCTTCCGCCGCTGGCTGTTCCAGTCCAACCCGCAACTGACCGGGATGCTGGTCAAGGAACTGGGCGAGCAGGTGCTCGATAACCATGAAACGGCGCTGCTGAAACTGGAGCCGCTGGCTGACAAGCCTGCCTTCCAGAAAGAATTCGCAGCGCAGCGCCTGCACCGTAAAAGGGCGCTGGCCGCCATCGTTCAGGAGCGTCTGGGTATCACGCTCAACCCTGAAGCGCTGTTCGACGTACAGGTGAAGCGGATTCACGAGTACAAACGTCAACTGCTGAACCTGCTCCACACCGTGGCCTTGTATCAGGCCATGCGCGCTGACCCGAGCACCGATTGGGTGCCACGGGTGAAGATCTTCGCCGGTAAGGCGGCGGCCAGTTATCACTCGGCCAAATTGATCATCAAACTTGCGAACGACATCGCCCGTACGGTGAACAACGATCCGACCCTGCGCGGTCGCCTGAAGGTCGTGTTTCTGCCTAATTACAACGTCAGCCTGGCGGAAAGCATCATCCCCGCTGCCGACCTGTCGGAGCAGATTTCCACGGCAGGGCTTGAAGCCTCGGGCACCAGTAACATGAAGTTCGGCCTCAATGGAGCGCTGACCATCGGCACACTGGACGGTGCCAACGTGGAAATGAGCGAGCAGGTCGGGCTGGAACACATGTTCATCTTCGGCATGACCTCGCAAGAAGTCGAAGCGCGCAAACATGCCGGTGAGTTCAACGCCCATGGCGACATTGCCTCGTCAGCGCGGCTGAACGATGTGTTGCAGGCGATTCGTGGCGGGGTGTTCTCGCCGGATGATCCGTACCGCTATGCCGGGTTGATCGAGCAATTGATCAACTATGACCGTTTCTTCGTGTGTGCTGACTTCGAGTCGTACTGGGCGGCTCAGGCCCGAGTCGAACAGCGTTGGCACGACAGCAAGGAATGGTGGCGCTCGGCAGTGCTCAATACCGCGCGTATGGGTTGGTTCTCTTCAGACCGGACCATTCGCGAGTACGCGAACGAGATCTGGCAGGCGTTGGATTAACGTAAACGCCCGACCGACGCAAAACCTGTAGGAGTGAGCTTGGTCTGGGCCGCGTCCAGACGATTCAATGTGTCAGTCACCCCATGCGTTGGATGTGATGACCTATCGCGAGCAAGCTCACTCCTACAGGACCCGATGGTTTGTGCGAGACCTGGTTCTCGCACGCTGACACAAAATGTTTCCTCTTCTGCATCCCCCGATATACTCCTCGCCATCGCCGTCCTGCGGCTAAATGGAATGTCGTCGCGTGCAATGGATTCTTTTGCTGGTGGGCCTGTTCTTCGGTGCGGTGCTGGATGAGTCGCTGCTGGGCGGGGCCGTTGGTGCGGTCATCGGGCTGGCGTTGGGGCTGAGTTTTCGCCTGTCATCACTGTCTCGCCAAACCAACGAGCACAAAGCCGAGCTGGCCAGGACCCGCCTCGACCTGCAAGCCCTGCAAGAACGCCTCAGCCATCTGGACTCCGCCGCGGCGCAGTTGCCTGACGCTCGCGCCCCGACTCCGCTGGTCGTGGAGCCGGTTGCCGACACCGGCCCCGAATTGATCTGGGACCTCCCAGACCTGGAGTCGGTCACCCCGCAGACCACGGCAGACTCAGAATGGCGCCGCGCACCCGAGACGCCCGCCCCTGCTCACTCTCACGCCCCCGCCGAACCCAACCTGCTCGACAACGCTCTGGGCCACGCGAAAGACTGGCTGTTGGGCGGCAACACGGTGTTGCGCGTCGGCGTGGTGCTGCTGTTTCTCGGTCTGGCGTTTCTGCTGCGCTACGCCACCGAGGGCATGGTCGTACCCATCGAGGCGCGTTACGCCGGGGTCGCAGTGGCCGCGCTCGCGCTGTTGGGATTGGGCTGGTGGCTGCGCCAGCGCAACGAATCCTTCGCCCTGATGCTGCAAGGCACGGGGGTCGCGGTGTTGTACCTGACGGTCTTCGCTGCAATGAAAGTCCACACCCTGCTCGCTCCCGGCATGGCGTTCGGGCTTTTGGTCGCAGTAACCGTGTTCTCGGCGATTCTCGCGTTGACACAAAACTCGCTGGCGCTGGCCTGTGTGGCCGCGCTGGGCGGTTTTGCGGCGCCATTGCTGACGTCAACCGGCGAAGGCAGCCATGTCGCGCTGTTCAGCTATTTCGCCCTGCTCAATGCCGGAATCTTCGCCATCGCCTGGTTCAAGGCTTGGCGCCCACTGAACCTGATCGGCTTCGTCGGCACGTTCGGCATTGGCTCAGCGTGGGGCTTGAAGGCTTACACCCCAGAACTGTTCTGGAGCACCGAGCCGTTCCTGATCCTGTTCTTCCTGATGTACCTGGCCATCGGCTTGTTGTTCGCCCGGCGTAAATTGCAGGAACACGCCACCGGCCCTGAGAACGACAGCCGCGAGGCGATGTTGCGCTGGTCGGCCAGGCAGAGCCATTACGTCGATGGCAGCCTGCTGTTCGGCACGCCCATCGCAGGCTTTGGTCTGCAATACGCCATCGTGCAACACATCGAGTTTGGCGCCGCGTTCAGTGCGCTGGTCATGGGCCTCCTTTATATAGGCATCGCACGATTGCTTGCGGGGAGAGCCCCCGGTCGCGTGGTGTTGCTGGTCGAGACCTGCCTGTCGCTGGGCGTGGTGTTCGCGACGCTGGCCATTCCTCTGGGCCTGAGTGCGCAATGGACCACCGTCGCCTGGGCCGTCGAGGGCGCAGCGGTGTTCTGGCTGGGAATGCGCCAGAACCGTTTGCTGGCGCGTTTCTTTGGCCTGTTGTTGCAACTCGGCGCCGGTTTCGCGTTTCTGGGGATCGTTGGCAGGTGGTACTCACCCAGCTTCAACCACGGCGACTTCTGGACGCCATTGATCCTTTCGCTGGCGGCGTTGATCAGCGCATTCACCGTGGAACGCATCGGCACATTGCGCCTGACATTCAGCAAACGGGCGCTGCAACCGTTGCTTTTGATCTGGGGCGTGATGTGGTGGTCAGTGGCGCTTTGCGTCAGCACCCATTACGTCTCGGGCGTACGGGAGATCCCGACGCTGCTGGCACTGGGCGCGGTCAGCGTTGGCCTGTGGATGATTACGGCCTTGCGCCTTCATTGGGCCGGACTGGCGCAACTGTGCACGCTGCTGACCCCGGCCAGTTTCGTCCTGCTGGGCCTGATGTTGTTCGACCCCTATTACCACCCGGCTGCCAATGGCGGCTGGCTGGGCTGGCTTGCGGTGTTCGCTGCGCACCTGATTTCACTGAAGCGTCTGGACGAAATGCTGCTGCCGCGCCTGCGCAGTGCCGCTCACGTGCTCGGTTGCTGGTTGATCATCGGCGTGCTGTCGCTGGAATTGCGTTACGGCCTGTTGGTGCTGTCCGAGTCGTACAACGCGTGGCGCTGGCTGGGTTGGGCGTTGGTGCCGAGCCTGTATTTGCTGGCCATGACCTCGTCGCGCCAGTGGCCATGGCCACTCAGTGCCTGCCCTCGCGAATACCGCGTCTGGGCCGCTGCTCCGTTGGCAGCGTTGATGCTGGCGTGGTTCTGGATGGCCAACGGGTTCAGCGAGGGCGCGGCCAATCCACTGCCGTACCTGCCGTTGATCAACCCGCTGGAGCTGGGGTTGTTGATCGCAATGGCCGGGATCTTCAACTGGACGCGTCAGCAACTGCCTCAACTGGGTGTCAGTTCTGAATACGCCCGTAAAGCCGCGCTGGTGATCGCGGGCGCGTCCCTGTTCGCGCTGATCACCGCAATGGTCATGCGTAGTGCCCATCACTGGGCGGGCGTGGCCTGGCACACCGACGCGCTGTTCGAATCGATGCGGGTTCAGGCCGGGCTGTCCATCGTCTGGACGCTGACAGCGCTGGCGCTGATGATCGGCGGGCATCTGCGCGTTCGACGCGATCTGTGGATCGTAGGCGCGGTGTTGATCGGCATCGTGGTCGCCAAGCTGTTCTTCGTCGAGCTGAGCAATCGGGGCGGGCTGGAGCGAATCATCTCGTTTATCGGCGTTGGCATTCTGCTGCTTGTGGTGGGATATTTCGCACCACTACCACCGAAAGGCCCTACACGCAGCCAGACATCTTCTGACTCAGCGCCTTCCGATTCGGCCACGCCATGAACGTCAGGAGCCCATTGTTGAGCCGTCAGTCTCTCGCCAAGGCCGCTGTATTCGGCGCGCTGTTGTTGGCCCCATTGCTCAGTCAGGCCGAAGACCTGCCTGATGATTTCGCCAGCCACACGCCGTTGACGATCAGCGGCGAAGGCCCGTGGTATCGCCTTGAACTGCCGCTGGCTGCGCAACTGAATGCTCGCCAGAGCACGCTCAACGACATTCGCGTGTTCAACGCCGATGGCCAGGCGCAGCCCTACGCGTTGACGCTGGGCGAACCGCAGCGGGAAGAAGAGGAAACCCCGGTCGACGTGAAGTGGTTCCCGCTCTACAACGATGACGACGCAAAAGACGCCGAGCCGAAAATCCGCGTCGAACGCAGCACCACCGGCACGCTGGTGGAGGTGCAACCTCAAGGCGACATGGAGGCGGGCGAGGAGATTCTGCGCGGCTGGCTGCTCGACACCAGCGCGATCAACGCGCCACTGGACCAACTGATTCTCGACTGGAACAGCGAGCGCGAAGGCTTCCAGCGTTTCAGTGTCGAAGCCAGCGACGATCTTCAACACTGGAAACGCTGGGGTGAAGGCCAGGTTGCCCGGCTGTCGTTCGCCGACGAGTTGGTCGAACAGCGTGTCGTGACGCTCCCCGGCCGCAACGCCCGCTATCTGCGTCTGCTGTGGACCAACCCACAATCGGCACCGACGCTGACCTCCGCGCAACTGGTCAGCACCCGCCCCGGCGTCATGCCGTTGAGTTGGTCGCCGGGCATTGCGGGCAGTGTCGAAAAGCCCGGCGTTTACGTCTGGCAATTGCCCGTGGCCCTGCCGCTGGAGCGCATGAAGATCGCCATTACCCAACCCAATAGCCTCGCGCCGGTCACGCTGTATGCGCGCCACGACAGCAATGCGCCTTGGCAGACGATCGACAGCGGCCTGTTGTATCGCCTGACGCAAAATGGCCAGGACGTGGTGCAGGACGAAATGGAACTGCCGGGCAATGTCGTTCAGCAGTTGAAGCTGGAAGTCGATGATCGCGGCGGCGGTCTGGGCAACGAGGTGCCGAAACTGAGTTTCGCCGTGCGCGCCACACAACTGGTGTTTCTGGCCCGTGGCGCCCCGCCTTACAGCCTGGCCATCGGCAACGCAACGATCAAAGGCGCCGCCCTGCCATTGAATACGCTGGTGCCGGGCCTCACCCCGGACAAGCTCGCGTCGCTGGGCAGCGCCAAATTGAGCACCACCCCGGTCGCCATCCCCGCGCCTCCTGTGCCGGTCGCTACCGGGCCGGACTGGAAGCGCATCGGCTTATGGGCCGTGTTAGTGCTGGGGGTGATTTTCCTCGGCTGGATGGCGATCGGCACGTTGCGCGCGTCGAGCGGCAAACGGTGAAGCTGAACCGATCCTGCTTCCAGAAAAACAGGATCGGGCGCCTCAACTTGTCACGTTTGACCGGCTAGATTCATGTAGCCCGTGAACTCAATCACTACGAAACCGGTCTGACAGGCAGTATTCGGTCGCCACACACGCTAAACTGTGCGCGTTTTTATCCCCCCCCTTCTTCGGAGCTCTCCATGTCCCGCACTACCCTGAGTCGCTATCTGATTGAGCAGACCCGCAGCAACAACACTCCTGCCGATCTGCGCTTCCTTATCGAAGTGGTGGCGCGTGCGTGCAAGGAAATCAGCCACGCGGTTTCCAAAGGCGCCCTGGGCGGCGTCCTGGGCAGCATGGGCACCGAGAACGTACAAGGCGAAGTGCAGAAGAAACTGGACGTGATGTCCAACGAAATCCTGCTGGAAGCCAACGAATGGGGCGGTCACCTGGCAGGCATGGCGTCCGAAGAAATGGACAACGCCTATCAGATCCCCGGCAAATACCCGAAAGGCGCCTACCTGCTGGTCTTCGACCCACTCGACGGCTCGTCCAACATCGACATCAACGCCCCGGTCGGCACCATCTTCTCGGTACTGCGTTGCCCGAACGAATACCTGAGCCAGAACGAGGCGCTGAACGAAAAAGCCTTCCTTCAGCCGGGCAGCAAACAGGTCGCCGCCGGTTATGCGATCTACGGCCCGCAGACCATGCTGGTGCTGACCCTGGGCGACGGCGTCAAGGGCTTCACCCTGGACCGCGAAATGGGCAGCTTCGTGCTGAGCCACGAAGACATCAAGATTCCTGAATCGACCCAGGAATTCGCCATCAACATGTCCAACGAACGCCACTGGGAAGCCCCGGTCAAGCGTTACGTCGATGAACTGCTGGCCGGTGAAGAAGGTCCGCTGAAGAAGAACTACAACATGCGCTGGGTGGCCGCGATGGTCGCTGACGTGCACCGCATCCTGACCCGTGGCGGTCTGTTCATGTACCCACGTGACGCCCGCGAGCCTTCCAAGCCGGGCAAACTGCGCTTGATGTACGAAGCCAACCCGATGTCCTTCCTGGTCGAACAGGCAGGCGGCGCGTCCACCAACGGCCACGAGCGCATCCTCGACATCCAGCCTGAAGGCCTGCACCAGCGCGTTGCGGTGTTCCTTGGCTCGAAGGAAGAAGTGGAACGCGCCACGTCGTACCACAAGGCCTGAACCTGTGCGGGAGCCTTGGCTGCCGCTGCTTGACTGGTGGTTCGGTTCTGCCGAATCACCGACCGAGGCAGTCAGGGAGAAAAACGCTCTCTGGTTCGGCAAAAAGAAATCACAGGACGCCGATGCGCTGCATCGCTTCGGCGGCCTGGTTGATCTCGCGCTGCAAGGCGGCCTGACCGAATGGAGCGCAACGCCCAAGGGCTGGCTGGCACTGGTGCTCCTGCTCGACCAACTGCCGCGCATGATCTTCCGCGACACCCCCAAATCCTACGCTGGCGACGAGCGCGCCCAGGCACTGGTCAAACATGGCCTGAAACTGGAACGCGATCTGGCGCTGACGCCGCTGCAACGCACCTTCATTTATCTGGTGCTGGAACACACTGAAAACCTTGGCGCACAGGACGAAGCGGTCGAACGCTTCGCTGCCCTGCTTCCCCTGCTGCCGCCGACTGAACTCGATTACTTCAAACAGACGCTGGACTACGCGAAAAAACATCGCGTGGTGATCGAGCGATTTGGTCGGTTTGTGCATCGCAATGAGGTGTTGGGGCGGGAATCTACGGCTGAAGAAGTAGAGTTTCTGAAGGGGCCTGGGTCGCGGTTTTGAACCCTTCTCGCTCTATTTCGTCAAAAACCTCCTCAACGCTTTGAAACTTCCCGGCCGCTATCTCGACGTGCCCCAACGCGAGTATTTTCATCAGCGCCTCTGTATTTGGTTTTTGAGGCGAAGACATGCGCCCTCCTTTAACTGATTTATAAGCATCATTTCTTTTGACTGGAAATCTAGTCTGATTCTGCCCGGGGTCGGCTCCGACCAAAGCGGCAGCATCCATAGTCAGTCTGCCTGATAAAACTGAGGGGCCTGATTTTACTACCGGTTCCCGGCAGATCGCGAGCAAGCTGCGCTCCTACGCCCTCCGAGCAGAATCCAAAGCGGATCGCATTCCAGCCCAACTCGCTATTCACTTCAAGAACTGAAAGCGACGTTAATTAGAACACCACGGAACCAGACCCACCTTTTCTCTTCTAAGCTTTCGGCATGACGTCAGTGATGACGCTGCCCCCTCTCGATTCAGGAGCTTCATCCATGTCTTTGCGCTCTCTTGCGTTGTTGTCGTTCTGCGTGCTGCTGGCCGCGTGCAGCAAGATCAATCAGGAAAACTACTCGAAAATCTCGGCGGGCATGCCCAAGGCCGAGATCGAAAAGTTGCTGGGCAGCCCGACCGAGTGCTCGGGCGCGCTGGGGATGACGAGTTGCACGTGGGGTGATCAGAAGACATTCATCAGCGTTCAATACGCGGCTGACAAGGTCGTGCTGTACTCGGGTCAGGGCCTGAAATGAACATCCCCCGAATGATGCGTCTGGCCGCTGCAATGCTGGCAACGCTCTGGTTGAGCGCCTGCGCGAGCACACCTCCGGGCGAGTCCATGGCCCCACGCACTGTCGACCGCGTGGATTTGAAGCGTTATCAAGGCACCTGGTATGAACTGGCGCGCCTGCCGATGTTCTTCCAGCGCAACTGCGCGCAATCCGAGGCTCATTACAAGCTCAAGGACGACGGCAATATCGCGGTGACCAATCGCTGCCGTACGCTGGAAGGCAAGTGGGAAGAAGCGACCGGCACGGCGTCGCCACAGGTTGAAGGCAAGACCGACAAGCTGTGGGTGGTGTTCGACAACTGGTTCTCGCGGCTGGTACCGGGTGCCGCCAAGGGCAATTACTGGGTGCTGTACGTCAGCGACGATTACAAACAGGCGCTGGTCGGCAACCCGAATCACAAGTACCTGTGGCTGCTGTCGCGCACCGCCCATGTGTCCGAATCAGTGCGCAACGAGATGCTGATGAAGGCGCAGCAGCAGGGGTATGACACAACCAAGCTGATCTGGCGGGTTGAGGACTCCAAAATTGCGAAGGTGAGTGACTGACGCACATGCCCCCTGTAGGAGCCGGCTTGCTGGCGAACGCGCAAGATCAGACACTTCAAGGTTGTCTGACACTCCGCATTCGCCAGCAAGCCGGCTCCCACAAGGGATCGCATTTTAATCTCGGATTACCCCAACAACGCCCGCAACACCTGCGCAAACGCCTGGCGGCTTTCCTCTTCATCGGCATGCCGCCCGTCACGAATCACCCAGCGACCGTTGACCATCACCTCTCGCACCTGACGATCCCCCCCGGCGAACAACCAGCGGTTTAGGATCGCGTCGCCCGAAGCGGTGGCCAGATACGGATCGTTGCCATCCAGCACCAGCCAATCCGCACGCTTGCCCACTTCCAGCGCTCCGACCGGTTGCCCCATCGCCTGCACCCCGCCGATCAGCGCGGCGTCGTACAGCGTGCGACCCACCATTGGCTGATCAGCGCGGTACAACCGGCTGCGCCGTTGATCACGCAAACGCTGGCCGTATTCCAACCAGCGCAGTTCCTCGACGACGCTCAGCGACACATGGCTGTCCGAACCAATGCCCCAACGCCCGCCTTGAGCGATGTAATCCACTGCGGGAAAAATGCCGTCACCGAGGTTCGCTTCAGTGGTCAGGCACAAACCGGCCACAGCCCGACTTTTCGCCATCGTTGCCACTTCATCCGCCTCTGCGTGGGTCGCGTGTACGAGGCACCAGCGCTCATCGACCTCAACGTTTTCATACAGCCATTGCAACGGGCGACGGCCACTCCAGGCCAGGCAGTCGTCGACCTCCTTCTGCTGCTCGGCGATGTGAATGTGCAAGGGACATTGCGTGTCGCTGGCCGCCAGAACATCGCTGATCTGCTGCGGCGTCACAGCGCGCAGCGAGTGGAAACACAGGCCCAGCGCCTGAGCCGGTTGAGCACGGATGACAGGCTTGAGGCGCGCTTGCAGGTCCAGATAGCTATCGGTGCTGTTGATGAACCGACGCTGACCGTCGTTCGGCGCCAAGCCACCAAAGCCGGAATGGGTGTAGAGCACGGGCAGCAAGGTCATGCCGATCCCGACGGAACTGGCCGCCTGGCTGACCTGCAACGCCAGTTCCGCAGGGTTGGCGTAGGATTTGCCCGCCGTATCCTGATGCACGTAATGAAATTCAGCGACCGAGGTGAAACCGCCTTTGAGCATTTCGATATAGAGCTGACGCGCGATGACGCCCAGTTGCTCAGGGCTGATCTGGCCGACCAGGCGATACATCAAGTCGCGCCAGGTCCAGAAGCTGTCATTGGGGTTGCCCGCCACTTCGGCCAACCCAGCCATCGCTCTTTGAAATGCGTGGGAGTGCAGATTCGGCATGCCCGGCACCACCGGACCGTTGATCAGTTCAGCGCCCTGACGCTCGGCGTTGGCCTGGACTTTGGTCAAAAAACCATCAACGCCAACTTCAAAACGCACGTTATTGGCCCAGCCCGCAGGCAATAACGCCCGTTCGGCAAAGAAAACGGACATTGCTTCGCACCCCTCGCGTTAAATTGTCTATACATATACAGACGTTTGCCTGCCCGGTAAACTGCGGCAAGCTTGTCGGCACTCACGTAAATGGTTAGCGTGGGCGCTGTTTACAGCTTCTTCACCCACTGTTTTCGTCATCACAAGGATTTTTCTGTGCCGACTCCGCCTGCCAATTCTCCGCTGGCCGCCCAGATGGGTGACAGTCCGGCGCCGCTCTACGCCCGGGTGAAGCAGATGATCACCCAGCAGATTCAGAACGGAACCTGGCCGCCGCATCACCGCGTGCCGTCCGAAAGCGAGCTGGTGACTCAACTGGGCTTCAGCCGCATGACCATCAACCGCGCCCTGCGTGAGATGACCGCCGAAGGCCTGCTCGTGCGCATGCAAGGCGTCGGCACGTTCGTCGCTGAACCCAAGACCCAGTCCGCGCTGTTCGAAGTGCATAACATCGCGGATGAAATCGCCTCTCGCGGTCACACCCACACCTGTCAGGTGATCACCCTTTGCGAAGAGGCCGCAGGCTCCGAACGCGCGCTGGCATTGGAGATGCGCGAAGGCCAGCGGGTGTTCCATTCGCTGATTGTGCATTTCGAGAACGGCATTCCCGTGCAAATCGAAGACCGTTTCGTCAACGCAGCGGTCGCCCCCGACTATCTGCAACAGGATTTCACCAAACAGACGCCTTACGCCTACCTCAACCAAGTGGCGCCGCTCACCGAAGGCGAGCACGTGGTCGAAGCGATTCTCGCCACACCGGACGAATGCAAGTTGCTGCAAATCGAGAAAGGCGAGCCGTGTTTGATGATCCGCCGTCGCACTTGGTCGGGCCGTACCCCGGTGACCGCCGCCCGCCTGATTCATCCCGGTTCACGCCATAGCCTGGAAGGACGATTCAGCAAATGACCCAACTGACTGTTCTGCGCGCTGCCAATTACCCGCGCATGCCGTGGAAAAACGGCGGCGGCAGCACCGAGGAAATCACTCGCGACACAGGCGAAGGGCTGGACGGTTTTGGCTGGCGGCTGTCGATTGCCGACATTGGTGAGTCCGGTGGTTTTTCGGTGTTCGCCGGTTACCTGCGCATCATCACCGTGCTGCAGGGCGCGGGCATGACGCTGAACATCGACGGGCAGGACAGCGAGCCATTGTTGCCGTCCGACCCGTTTGCCTTCAGCGGCGACAGCACCGTGTCGTGCACCTTGCTGGACGGGCCGATCCGCGACTTCAACCTGATCTACTCGCCGAAGCGCTTCCGCGCGCGCTTACAGTGGATTGATGTGTTGCAGCCTCAGCGCTTTTTCAGTTCCGCGAATGTGTTTATGGTGTTCAGCGCTGCCGAGCAGATGGCCGCCAACGTCGGTGCGCATCCGCCGCAGTTGCTGGAAAAGCACGACTGCCTGCAACTGGATAACGCTGAAGGCGCGTTGCTGGAGGTCGTTCTGTATGCGCCGCGGGCGAGTCGGATTTGCGTGATTGAACTGACCGCAATTCAAGGCTGAACGCTACGCGCCTGTGGGAGCCGGCTTGCTGGCGAAAGCGGTCTGTCAGTGACCCATTCGGATCAAACCCAACGCTCTCGCCAGCAAGCCGGCTCCCACAAATTCAGCGCTCTTCATCTAATACAAGGACGCGCATGACCCCGTTCAACCCAAACAAACAATCCCCACGCGCCCTCGCGATTCTAGCCAGTTTTCTCGCTTCGGAATCCGCTGGCGGCATCGTACTGATGGGCGCGGCGCTGGCGGCGATCATCGTCGCCAACTCGCCCATGGCCTCCTTCTACTTCGCCGCATTGCACAGCGTCTGGGGTGGGTTATCGGTTGAGTTATGGGTCAACGACGGCCTGATGGCGATTTTCTTTTTGATGGTCGGGCTGGAAATCAAACGCGAGGTGCTTGCGGGTGGCCTCGCCAGTTGGGGCCAACGCGCCCTGCCCGGTTTCGCGGCGGCAGGCGGAATGCTGGTTCCGGCGCTGATTTACGTTGGCATCAACACCGGCAACGCCGAAACCCTCAGCGGTTGGGCGATTCCGGCGGCCACCGACATCGCCTTCGCACTTGGCGTGCTGTCATTGCTGGGCAAGCGCGTACCGACATCACTGAAAGTCTTCCTCGCGGCCTTGGCGATTCTCGATGACTTGGGCGCCGTGACCATCATTGCGTTGTTCTACAGCTCGGGCCTGAACCTGCCGATGCTTGGTGCCTCCTTCGCGACGCTGGCGGTGCTGATGATCATGAACCGCATGGGTGTGCAGCGGCTGTTGCCGTATCTGCTGCTGGGCCTGCTGCTGTGGTTCTTTGTGCTGCAATCCGGCGTCCACGCGACGTTGGCCGGTGTAGCACTGGCGCTGTGTGTTCCGCTTGGCACGCGACAAGAAGAAGCCCGCTCGCCGCTGCTGTTCCTCGAAGAAAAACTGCATTACTGGGTCGCGTTTGGCGTTGTGCCGGTGTTCGGGTTTGCCAATGCGGGGGTGTCGCTCTCGGGGATTTCCCTGGGCAATCTGGTAGACCCGGTGCCTCTGGGTGTGGCGCTTGGGTTGTTTCTGGGCAAACAGATTGGCGTGTTCATCGCAGCGGTATTGGCCATTCGCGCGGGCTTGGCGAACTTGCCCGAAGGCAGCAACTGGACGCAGATGTACGGCGTTGCGCTGCTGTGCGGGATTGGTTTCACGATGAGCCTGTTCATCGGCAACCTGGCGTTTCCGGGCGCGGCGCATTTGATTGATGAGGTGAAGGTTGGGGTGTTGATGGGGTCGGTTTTGTCGGCGCTGGCCGGGATTTTCCTCCTGCGCAGCAAACTCGCCGCTTACTGACACGCGCGGTCTTTTGTAGCAGCACGGCTTGCCGGCGGTAGCAATTTTGATGACGCCTCCGCCGGCAAGCCGGACTGCTACAGGGATGTGGCGTATTAAAAATTTAAATCGGCAGCAAGCCGACCATATTTGTAATACGCATCAGGTTTTCAGGAACGCCTCGATCAACTGATTCACCCGCTCTGCCGCCTCCATCTGCACCATGTGCCCTTGCCCCGGCAGCACTTCGACTTGCGCCTCCAGCCCCTGCGCATGGCTCGCCGGGATGATCGCGTCGTCAGCACCCCAGATCACCAACGTCGGCTGCTGCACGACAACCCCACGCAAATCCGTCGTCTGCGCGCCGCCCGCGAAGACCGTGCCGACCAATTGCCGCAGCGCCCCATCGACACCCTCCAGCCGCTTGAACTTGAGCATGTCTTCCAGCATCTGCCGGTTCACCAGCCCCGGATCACTGAACAACTGCACCAGTTGAGGCTTGAGCGCGTTGCGGTTGTTGGCATCGACGAAGCCTTGCAGGTACTCGCCGTTGATCTCCTTGCCCAGCCCCGCGCTGGCGATGAGCACCAATGAGGCCACGCGTCCCGGCGCCAGACGCGCGATGTTCAGCGACACCGCGCCGCCCATCGAATGCCCCGCCAGATGCGCCTTGCCGATGTCCAGATGATCGAGCAAGCCCAACACGCTGTGGCTCAGTTCATCCAGGTCGCCTGTTTTCAGGGTTTTGCCGGACTCTCCATGGCCCGGCAAATCCAGCGCGATCACCCGCCGATTCGCAGCCAGAACGGGATGGTTGAACAGCCAGTTGTTCAGGTCACCGCCGAAACCATGAATCAGCACCAGCGGCGCACCGCCCTCGCCCATGTCGAGGTAACGCAACAAGCGCCCGCCGATCTCGACTTTTTGTGCGCTCGGCCCTGAATCCTCGGCCTCGTCGCCGCCGGGCACGAAATCGGCCTGGAACTGCTCGATCACCGCTTCGATGTCCTGATCGCTGGCCTCGCCCTCGACCACGATGGCCAGCAGCGCGCCCACTGGCAAGGTTTCGTCGGGGTTGGCCAGAACGCGCCGCAACACACCAGAAAACGGCGCTTCGACGCTGCTGGAAATCTTGTCAGTCTCGACGTCCAGCACTTCCTCGCCCTTTTCGACGCGGTCGCCCTCTTGTTTGAGCCAGGTGTCGACGCGCCCTTCGGTCATCGACAGGCCCCATTTGGGCATCGTCAGGGTGTGAATCTGGCTCATGCGACCTTCCTCTTGTCGGCAATCTTCATCACCGCCGCCTCGATCTTCGCGGCGTTGGGGATGTAAAGGTCTTCCAGCGCGTCAGAGAACGGCACCGGCGTGTGCGGCGCGGTGACCATTTCAATCGGCGCACGCAACGAACTGAAGGCTTTTTGTGCGACCAGCGCGCTGATGTCGGTAGCCACCGAGCAACGCGGGTTGGACTCGTCGATCACCACAAGGCGCCCGGTTTTCTCGACGCTTTCCAGAATGCTGTCTTCGTCCAAGGGGCTTGTGGTGCGCAGGTCCAGCACTTCGCAGTCGATGCCTTTCCTGGCCAGGCTGGCGGCGGCGTCCATCGCGATATGCACCATGCGCCCGTAGGTCACGAGGGTCACATCGTCGCCCTCGCGAACGAAATTCGCCTCGCCGAATGGCACGCAATACAGCTCTTCCGGCACTTCGCCTTGCAGGCTGTAGAGCATTTTATGTTCGAGGAATATCACTGGGTCGTTGTCGCGAATCGCCTGCAACAGCATGCCTTTGGCGTCATAAGGCGTCGAAGGACAGGCCACTTTCAGCCCCGGGATGTGGGTCCACATCGAGGTGAGCATTTGCGAATGCTGGGCTGCCGCGCGAAGTCCTGCGCCGTACATGGCGCGGATCACCAGCGGCGTGACGGCCTTGCCGCCGAACATGTAGCGGAATTTCGCGGCCTGGTTGAGCAGTTGGTCCAGACAGCAGCCGAGGAAGTCGTTGAACATCAACTCGCACACCGGGCGCATGCCTTGCGTCGCAGCACCCACGGCAGCACCGACGTAGCCAATTTCAGACAACGGCGCATCGAGCACACGGTCGGGGAATTCGGGATAAAGCCCTTTGGTGACGCCGAGCACACCGCCCCACGCGTCTTGCTGGCCGGGTGCGCCGGTGCCGCCGGACACGTCCTGGCCGATGATGAACACGCTCTTGTCGCGGCGCATTTCCTGCGCCAGCGCTTCGTTGATCGCCTGCTGATAACTGATTTTTCTAGCCATGATGAGTCTCCACGGTCGTTGTTCTTTTTGTGGTGGGAATGACGGAACGCTTAGCGATAGGCCACGTAAACGTCGCTGAGCAGGTCGGCTTCTTGAGGTTTGGGGTCGGACTTGGCCAGACGCACGGCGTCGTCAATCAATTGCTCGACTTCGCTGTCGATCAGGTTGAATTGGGCGGAATCCAGCAGCCCTTCAGAGGCGCAGCGCTCACGGAAACGGACCAGACAGTCATTGCTGTCGCGCACATTTTTCACTTCGTTGTTGCCGCGATAGGTCTGGGCATCGCCTTCGAAGTGGCCGTAATAGCGGCTGAGTTTGACCTCGATCAGCGTCGGGCCTGAACCCGAGAGTGCACGCTCGATGGCCGCGCCTGCGGCGTCGTACACCGCGAAGAAATCATGACCGTCGACGATCACACCCGGCATGCCAAAACCGGGGGCACGCTCGGCGATGTCTTTGCACGCCACCGACCAACTGGAGGCCGTGGCCTCGGCGTAGCCGTTGTTCTCGGCCACGAAGATGCACGGCAGGTTCATGATCGACGCCAGGTTCATGGCCTCGAATACCGCGCCTTCGTTGGAGCCGCCGTCACCAAAAAACGCGACCGACACGCCTTGGCTTCCTTTGAGCTTGGAGGCCAACGCAGCCCCTGCGGCCAGTGGCGCCCCCGCGCCGACGATGCCGTTGGCGCCGAGCATGCCTTTTTCCAGATCGGCGATGTGCATCGAGCCGCCCTTACCGCCACAGACGCCGGTTTTCTTGCCGTAGATCTCGGCCATCATCCCGTACACGTCAACGCCCTTGGCGATGCAATGGCCGTGGCCGCGGTGGTTGGAAGCGATGCAGTCATCGTCCGTCAGGTGCGCCATGACGCCCGCGGCACTGGCCTCTTCCCCGGCATACAAGTGAACGAAACCGGGGATCTCGCCCGTGGCAAATTCCACGTGCAGGCGTTCTTCGAAATCACGGATGGTGCGCATGACCTTGTAGGCATGAAGCAATTGATCAGTAGCCAGGTGGGTGGACATCTTGTTGTTCTCCAGGTTGTCTCGACACACGAAAGGCGGGTGTGCCCCGCTGATACGGGTAGAGCAAGCGAGGTGCCAAACCTCTTCCAATTGACGCAAAGCACTGTCCTAGAGCGGCCAATGCGATAAAACCCCACGGCATAAACCGTCTCGATTGAGACGCTGCGTTTCAGGCTGCGAGGTGCGGATCATCGGGTTTGAGACGCTCCGTCTCACTCAGGGCCTTTGTCGGGCCGCGCTTGTCGGGGGCGTTCGATGGGCGCTTAATGGTCGGCATAACAACAAAAGTTCGAGAACCGGAGGCATCAATGCTGGCCGTGAACTCCCGAGCCCACGTCGACTGTGTCAGCCGCGTGGTGCGCAATGCCGATCGTCAAACCCAGGCGCCTGTCCCGCCGCTGATTTTCGATTCCTGGTGCCGCTCCATGGCCCAGCATCATCTGGACCCCGGCTCCTTGCAGGGGCCGCGTATTCTTTCCCACACCTTGCTCAAGGAATGCCGCGAACGCGCGGAACTGTTCATGCGCGTGGCCAGCGAGGAGGTGACACAAATCCACTCCCGCGTACGCCACGCCGATTACTGCGTGATGCTCACCGACGCCCTCGGCCAGACCATCGATTATCGGGTCGACACCAACATTCGTAGCGATTGCCGCAAGGCGGGGTTGTATCTGGGCACCTGCTGGTCGGAATCCGAAGAAGGCACCTGCGGTGTGGCGACGGTGCTCACCAGCCACAGTGCAGTGACCGTGCACAAACGCGATCACTTTCGCGCCGCGTTCATCGGTCTGACCTGCTCGGCCGCGCCAATCTTCGATCCGCAAGGCCAGTTGCTTGGGGTAATGGACGCTTCGGCGCTGCAATCCCCGGATGACCGGCGCAGTCAGGCATTGGTGCAGCAAATGGTGTTGCAGAGCGCGAAGACCATCGAGAACGCGTTTTTCATGCACAGCGCTCAAGGTCACTGGATTTTGCGGGCGCACAGCACGCCGGGTTACGTCGACAGCCAACCCGACCTGCTGCTGGCCTGGGACAACGACGGGCGGCTTCAGGCGCTGAACAGCAAGGCGCGGCAGGCATTGCGTTTGCGCCTGGGGCATTTGCCTGAACATATCGGCGAAGTGTTCGACCTCGACGCGCTTCATGCGTTGAGCGAAGACTCGGCCCGGCAACTGCAATGGCGGGGGGAGTCGAGTGCGTTGCAGGCTCGACTCAGTGCACCTCGTCAGCGGTCCCGTCGCTTGCAGGTCGCAAAACAGGTCGACGACAGCGCGAAGATTGATCCGCGTATCGAAGAAAACCTGCGGCTGGCAGTGCGGGTTAAAGACCGCAATCTGCCGGTGCTGATTCAGGGCGAAACCGGCGCGGGCAAAGAAGTCTTTGCACGGCAGTTGCACGAACACAGCGCTCGTCATGCGGGGCCGTTCGTTGCCCTCAATTGTGCGGCGATTCCTGAGAGCCTGATCGAGAGCGAGTTGTTCGGCTACACGGCAGGCGCGTTCACCGGGGCCTCAAGCAAAGGCATGAAAGGCCTGCTGTTGCAGGCAGACGGTGGCACGCTGTTTCTCGACGAAATCGGCGACATGCCGTTGGGCCTGCAAACCCGATTGCTACGGGTGATGGCCGAAGGTGAAGTCGCGCCGCTGGGGGCTTCGGTGCGGCAGAAAGTCGACATTCAGGTGGTCTGTGCCACGCACCGGGATCTGGCGGCGATGGTCGCGGAAGGGACGTTTCGTGAGGACCTGTATTTCCGTCTGGGCTGTGCCCGGTTTCAACTGCCGCCGCTGCGGGATCGCACGGACAAGCTCGCACTGCTCAACCATCTGCTCGACGAACACGCCCACAACAGCGGCGGCGCGATTGGCATCAGTGCGCAGGCGTTGGAATTGATGCTCGGTTTCGCCTGGCCGGGTAACGTGCGGCAACTGCGGCATGTACTGGGTTATGCCTGCGCGGTGTGTGAAGGGGCGACGATTCAGGTGGGTGATCTGCCGCTGGAGATTCGAGGGGACCAGCCTCAAACGACATCGGAAGAACCGGCCACCAGCCCGCAACGGCAGTTGTTGCTTGATGCGCTGATTCGCCATCGCTGGAAGCCGGGGGATGCGGCGCGCTCGTTGGGGATTTCACGGGCGACGTTGTATCGGCGGGTGAATGAGCATGGGATCGAAATGCCGGGTAAACGGCGTAATGCCTGACCGCTCCTTGAGCTGACTTGCAATACAAAACCTGTAGGAGTGAGCTTGCTCGCGATGGGGTGTGTCAGGTTCATTTTTATGGCTGACACATTGCTATCGCGAGCAAGCGAAGGCCTACAGAATTCCGGTGTCGTCAGAAAGATCAGCGATACACCAGCCCACCATCAATCATCGGCGATTGCCCGGTCATGTAATCGGCATCCGGCCCTGCCAGGTACGACACAAACCCGGCCACGTCATCCGGCGTTTCCGCCCGGCCCAACGCAATGCCATCCACGTACTGCTTATAAGTCGCGCCCACTGGTGCGCCGGTGATCTCGGCCATGCGTTTGTCGATCTCAACCCACATGTCGGTGCCGACCACGCCGGGGCAATACGAATTGACGGTGATACCAAAACTGGCCAGTTCCTTGGCAGCACTTTGGGTCAGCGCTCGCACCGCGAACTTGGTCGCGCTGTAGACGCCCAGCAACGCGAACCCTTCATGCCCGGCAATCGAACAGGCATTGATGATCTTGCCGCGTTTGTTCAACGCCTTGAGCTTTTTGCCCGCCGCCTGAATGCCCCAGATCACGCCCTGCACGTTGATGTTCAGCACCCGGTCGACCTCTTCGGGCTTCACTTCCAAAAGCGCTGCAATCTGCGCGATCCCGGCGTTGTTGACCATGATGTCGAAACCGCCCAGATGCGATTCGGCATGTTCGACCGAGGCCGTCACCTGGTCCAGCTTCGACACGTCGGCCACGAACGTCGTCGCCTTGCGCCCCAGCGCCACCACCTCGGCGGCGACCTGTTCGATCTTTTGCGAGTTAATGTCCACCAGCGCGATATCCGCACCGTCACGGGCCAGGCGCAGGGCAATCGCCCGGCCGATTCCCTGACCCGCGCCGGTGACCAGCGCAACTTTTCCAGCAAGACTCATGGCAGTGTCCTCAAGAAAGGAATTGAGTCTTGGGTATCGCGTGCAACGCCAGAGAAGTCGAGCACCGGGTCTATTCGCGTGAGGGCTGAGACGGAGCGTCTCGACCTCGATTGATCATTTTTTGACGAGACCGGTCGGATCGATAAAAAAAAAGCGTCTCCCGTGCGTCGTAACAGTGTGTTTCAAGCCTGCATCGGCGGTTATTCTCAATGCTCAATCGCACACACCTCTGGTGCGCCGTCGGGCACGGTGAACGCCTGTATCAAGCGCGGCCCTACTGCGCTGCGGGAGTGTTTTGGATGAGTGAAAAACAAGACAAGATTCCTGATCTCGACGTCCAGACCCTGGCCGGCGAGTACGTACTGGGCACATTGACGGCTGACCAACGAGCCGAGGTGCAGGAGCGCCTGGCCCATGACCCGGCGCTGCGCAAAGCCATCGAGGGCTGGCGCTCGCGATTGCTGACCCTCACGGAGATGGCCGAACCCCAAACACCGTCATCACGTCTGTGGAATCGCATCGAACGCAATATCGGCGGACTGAAGCCCAAACACGCCGCGCGCAAAAAGCGCCGGATTCAGTGGTGGGATAACGCCGGGTTATGGCGAGGTCTGGCAGGCATGGGGTTGGCGGCGTCGGTGATCCTGACCACTCAACTCATGGGCCAGGTGCCCGCACCGGCCGCGCCTGCTTATCTGGCCGTGCTCTCGACGCCCGAAAACCACACCCCCGGCTGGGTGATTCAGGCCAGCAACATGCGCGGCATTCAATTGGTTCCGGTGGATGAGATCGATGTGCCCATTGGCAAAGTGCTGCAGTTCTGGACCCAGGCCGATGACTGGCAAGGGCCGATTTCTCTGGGCCTGGTCTCGCCGGGGCAGACATTGAAAGTGCCAACGGATCGCTTGCCGCCTCTGCAACCCAATCAGCTATTCGAACTGTCGCTGGAAAAGGCCGGTGGCTCGCCCACCAACAAACCCAGCGGGCCGATTCAGTTCATTGGGCACGCCATTAAGGCCGGGTGATCATTCGATCACGCGTGTTACCGAGCGCACCGTAACGGGGCGCTCGCACCCAAAAGTAACAAATCCTGTCCTTTCGTAACGACCACTCGTCTTTCCTCCCCCTCCGCTCAAAACCACTCAACGCCAGACACGGCAAGGGTCTCCAGCCTTTCTCGACTCCTGCCTGGCGAGTTGGCCTCTTGGTTGCATATGCTTGTATGTACAAGTAAATATGAGTATGAATGACTACAGTCAGTGCACCGCTGCGATTCACCGCCAGCAGCGCCTGATCTGCCACACCCATATTCCGCCTGCTCGACACAGGCACCGTCAGCCCAGTGCCTGGGCCGGATTGATCATCGAGGATTTTGACGTGACGACTGACAACAAAACCCCAGCCCAGCAATGGACCAAACGCCGCGACGTGGAAATCCGCGCCGCCCGTGGCACTGAACTGACCGCCAAGAGCTGGCTGACCGAAGCGCCGCTGCGCATGCTGATGAACAACCTGGACCCGGAAGTCGCCGAGAACCCGAACGAACTGGTGGTCTACGGCGGTATCGGTCGCGCTGCGCGTAACTGGGAGTGCTACGACAAGATCGTCGAAAGCCTGCGCAACCTGAACGACGACGAGACCCTGCTGGTGCAATCCGGCAAGCCGGTCGGTGTGTTCAAGACCCACAGCAACGCCCCCCGCGTGCTGATCGCCAACTCCAACCTGGTGCCACACTGGGCCAACTGGGAACACTTCAACGAACTGGACGCCAAGGGGCTGGCCATGTACGGCCAAATGACCGCAGGCAGCTGGATCTACATCGGCAGCCAGGGCATCGTTCAGGGCACTTACGAAACCTTCGTCGAAGCCGGTCGCCAGCACTACGACGGCAACCTGAAAGGCCGCTGGGTCCTGACCGCTGGTTTGGGCGGCATGGGCGGCGCACAGCCACTGGCTGCAACACTGGCCGGTGCCTGCTCGCTGAACATCGAATGCCAGCAGAGCCGCATCGACTTCCGCTTGAAGAGCCGTTACGTCGACGAACAGGCCACTGACCTGGACGATGCGCTGGCTCGCATCGCCCAGTACACCGCCGAAGGCAAAGCGATCTCTGTCGCGCTGCTGGGTAACGCCGCTGAAATCCTGCCGGAACTGGTTCGCCGTGGTGTGCGCCCGGACATGGTCACAGACCAGACCAGCGCCCACGATCCGCTCAATGGCTACCTGCCAAAAGGCTGGACGTGGGAGCAGTACCGCGACCGAGCAATCACCGAGCCTGCTGCCGTGGTCAAGGCCGCCAAGCAGTCCATGGCCGAGCACGTCGAAGCGATGCTGGCGTTCCAGAAACAAGGCATCCCGACCTTCGACTACGGCAACAACATCCGCCAGATGGCCAAGGAAGAAGGCGTGAACAACGCGTTCGACTTCCCGGGCTTCGTACCCGCCTACATTCGCCCGCTGTTCTGCCGAGGCATCGGCCCGTTCCGCTGGGTTGCGCTGTCGGGCAACCCGGAAGACATCTACAAGACCGACGCCAAGGTCAAAGAACTGATCCCGGACGACGCCCACCTGCACAACTGGCTGGACATGGCCCGCGAGCGCATCAGCTTCCAGGGTCTGCCAGCACGTATTTGCTGGGTAGGCCTGGGCCAGCGCGCCAAGCTGGGTCTGGCGTTCAACGAAATGGTCCGTCGTGGCGAGCTGTCGGCGCCGGTGGTGATCGGTCGTGACCACCTGGACTCTGGCTCCGTTTCCAGCCCGAACCGCGAAACCGAATCGATGCAGGACGGCTCCGATGCCGTGTCCGATTGGCCGCTGCTCAACGCCCTGCTCAACACCGCCAGCGGCGCGACCTGGGTCTCGCTGCACCACGGTGGCGGCGTGGGCATGGGCTTCTCGCAGCACTCGGGCATGGTGATCGTCTGTGACGGCACCGATGAAGCCGCCGAGCGCATCGCCCGCGTGCTGCACAACGACCCGGCCACCGGCGTCATGCGTCATGCCGATGCCGGTTACCAGATCGCCATCGACTGCGCCAAAGAGCAGGGCCTGAACCTGCCGATGATCAATAAGTAAAAGCACGCTCTTGTAGGAGTGAGCTTGCTCGCGATAGCGGTGTGTCAGGCCCCATTGCAACAAATGACCAGACGCAATCGTCGGAATGCCGCCCAGAGCAAGCTCACTCCTACAGGGAGTACCGCGTGATCCAACACTCGCTTTAGGGGAATGTTTGAGATGGCTGTTCCAGATGATCAAGCTGCAAAGGCTTCCGTGATCGAAAGGCGTTCGATCGACTACATCCCTGACGCGGAAAGACATGGTCGTCTGTTCAGTCAATTCACTCTGTGGCTGGGTGCCAACCTGCAAATCACCGCTATCGTCACCGGGGCCTTGGCCGTGGTGTTGGGCGGCGATGTGTTCTGGTCGTTGATCGGCCTGTTCGTCGGCCAGGTGCTGGGCGGTGGCGTGATGGCGCTGCACGCCGCGCAAGGGCCGAAACTGGGCCTGCCGCAGATGATTTCCAGCCGGGTGCAATTCGGTGTCTACGGGGCGGTGATCCCGTTGCTGCTGGTGTGCCTGATGTATATCGGTTTCTCCGCCAGCGGCTCGCTGCTGGCCGGGCAAGCCGTCGCGCAACTGATTCAGGTCCCGGACTGGCAAGGCATCGTGCTGTTCGCCGCTGCCATCGTGATCCTGACCATTTTCGGCTACCGGGTCATCCACATGATCGGCCGGGCCGCCAGCATCATCGGCGTGATCGCCTTCGTTTATCTGTTCGGCGCGTTGCTGGCAGGCAACGACATCGGCGCGCTGCTGGGCAACAAACACTTCTCGCTGAGCAGCTTCCTGCTGGCGATCTCCCTGTCGGCATCGTGGCAGATCGCGTTCGGCCCTTACGTGGCGGACTACTCGCGCTACCTGCCGCGCAGCACCTCGGCGAGCAAAACGTTCTGGGCTGTGGGCCTGGGCGCGGTGATCGGTGCGCAGGTGTCGATGGTGTTCGGCGTGTTCGCCGCGGCACTGGCGGGCAAGAGCTTCGCCCACCACGAAGTGCAGTTCATCGTCAGCCTGGGCGGCACCGGCGCCGTCGCGGCAGCGCTGTATTTCAGCATCGCTTTCGGCAAGGTCACGGTGACCACGCTCAACGCCTACGGCAGCTTCATGTCGATGGCCACCATCGTCAGTGGTTTCAAGGGCAACCGACACATTTCCAGCGCGCTGCGCCTGGCCTACATCTTCGCGATGGTCGGCATCGCCACTGCGCTGGCCTTGGCGGGCAAAGACTCGTTCCTCAAGGACTTCTCGGCGTTCATCCTGTTCCTGCTGGCGTTCTTCACGCCGTGGAGCGCGATCAACCTGGTGGATTTCTACTGCATCACCAAAGAGCGTTACGACATCCCGGCGCTGTCCGACCCCAATGGCCGTTATGGCCGCTGGAATGCCGTCGGCATCACCGTTTACATCATCGGCGTGCTGATCCAGATGCCGTTCATCTCCACCCACTTTTACACCGGCCCACTGGTCGCCAGCCTCGATGACACCGACATCTCGTGGATCCTCGGCCTGGTCGTACCCGCTGCGCTGTATTACGTGGCTGCGAAAAAATGGCCCGGCAAAATCGCCGACCGCCTCATTCTGCCGACCGAGCAGCCAGCCGTTGAGACTCGCCCATTCAAGACCAGGAGCGTTACCCAATGAGAATTAAAAAAGCCCTGCTTCCGACATTGCTGACCGCAGGTCTGCTCGCCAGCGGCGCCAGTCAGGCGGCGGGTTGGTGCGAATCCGGCAAGCCGGTGAAATTCGCCGGTCTGAACTGGGAAAGCGCGATGCTGCTGACCAACGTTCTGCAAGTGGTGCTGAACAAGGGCTATGGCTGCGAAGTGGACAGCCTGCCAGGCAACTCCATCACCATGGAAAACGCCCTGAGCACCAACGACATTCAGATTTTCGCTGAGGAGTGGGTGGGCCGTAGCGAGGTTTGGAACAAGGCTGAAGCGGCGGGCAAAGTGGTCGGCGTTGGCGCCCCGGTTAAAGGCGCGGAAGAAGGCTGGTACGTGCCGCGCTACGTGATCGAAGGGGACGCCAAGCGCAAACTGGAAGCCAAGGCCCCGGACCTGAAATCGATTGCTGATCTGGGCAAATACGCAGCGCTGTTCAAGGACGCCGAAGAGCCCGGCAAAGGCCGTTTCTACAACTGCCCGGCGGGTTGGACCTGCGAGCTGGAAAACAGCGAAATGCTGAAGAGCTATGGTCTGGAAGACAAATTCACCAACTTCCGCCCCGGCACCGGCCCGGCGCTGGATGCGGCGATTCTGTCGAGCTACAAACGCGGCGAGCCGATCCTGGCGTATTACTGGTCGCCAACGCCATTGATGGGCCAGGTCGACATGGTGCGTCTGGAAGAGAAAGCGGGCGTGAACAAGACCATTACCATCAAGGTCGGCGTCTCCAAAGCCTTCAACGAACAGGCGCCCGAGCTGGTGGCTGTCATGGAAAAGGTCAACATTCCGATTGACCTGCTGAACCAGAACCTGGCGCGCATGACCAAGGATCGTATCGAGTCGCCAAAACTGGCGAAGATCTTCCTCAAGGAACATCCTGAGGTCTGGCACCAGTGGGTCAGCGAGGATGCGGCGAAGAAGGTAGAGGCTTCGTTGTAAGGCTGAGGGCTGAAGAACAGTGTGGGAGCCGCCTTGGTGGCGAAAGCGGCGAGTCATTCGACATTTAATGCATCTGACCCACCGTATTCGTCAGCAAGCCGGCACTTACAAGAGCGGTGCTGTACCTGACAACGGCCAAGCACCACCTAACAGATCGAGACAAGAATATGTTCCCCGAAAGCTTCACGTTCTCCATCGCCGACTGGGTCAACGACTGGGTCGATAAACTGGTCACCAACTATGGCGACGTGTTCCGGCACATCTCCGACACGCTGCTGTGGGCCATCGTCAAACTCGAAGGCCTGCTGCGTGTCGCGCCCTGGTGGGTGTTGCTGGCCATCGTCGGTCTGATTGCCTGGCACGCCACGCGCAAAATCACCACCACGGCGGTCGTGGTCGGTCTGCTGTTCCTGGTTGGCGCGGTCGGCCTGTGGGACAAGCTGATGCAGACCCTCGCGCTGATGCTGGTGGCCACCTTCATTTCGGTGCTGATCGGCGTGCCGCTGGGCATTCTCTCGGCGCGCAGCAATCGCCTGCGTTCGGTGCTGATGCCCTTGCTCGACATCATGCAGACCATGCCCAGCTTCGTGTACCTGATTCCGGTGCTGATGCTGTTCGGGCTGGGCAAGGTTCCGGCGATCTTCGCCACCGTCATCTACGCCGCGCCACCGCTGATTCGTCTGACCGATCTGGGCATTCGTCAGGTTGACGGCGAGGTCATGGAAGCGATCAACGCATTCGGCGCCAACCGCTGGCAGCAACTGTTCGGCGTGCAATTGCCGCTGGCCCTGCCAAGCATCATGGCCGGGATCAACCAGACCACCATGATGGCCCTGTCGATGGTGGTGATCGCCTCGATGATCGGCGCCCGAGGTCTGGGCGAAGACGTGCTGGTGGGCATTCAGACCCTCAACGTCGGGCGCGGCCTGGAAGCGGGCTTGGCCATCGTCATCCTGGCGGTCGTGATCGACCGCATCACGCAGGCCTATGGCCGTCCACGGCATGAGGCGAGCAAGTGATGAGCACTGAACCGAATAAAATCGTCGTCAAGAACGTCTACAAAATCTTCGGCAATCGCGCCTCCGAAGCGCTGGACATGGTTCGCCAGAAGCAGACCAAGGACCAGGTGCTGGCCCAGACCGGTTGCGTGGTAGGCGTGAATGACTTGTCGCTGTCGATTGGCAGCGGCGAAATCTTCGTGATCATGGGCCTGTCCGGCTCGGGCAAATCCACACTCGTGCGCCACTTCAACCGCCTGATCGACCCGACCAGCGGCGAGATTCTGGTGGATGGCGAGAACATCCTGACGTACGACATGGACGCCCTGCGCAACTTCCGTCGGCGCAAGATCAGCATGGTGTTCCAGAGCTTCGGCCTGTTGCCGCACAAGACCGTGATCGACAACGTCGCCTACGGCCTGGCGATTCGCGGCGAGAGCAAGGCGCAGTGCAGCGAGCGCGCGCAGCACTGGATCAACACCGTAGGCTTGAAAGGCTACGAGAAGAAATACCCACACCAGCTCTCGGGCGGCATGCGCCAGCGCGTGGGCCTGGCCCGGGCATTGGCCGCCGACACCGACATCATCCTGATGGACGAAGCCTTCAGCGCCCTCGACCCGCTGATCCGCGCCGAAATGCAGGACCAGTTGCTGGAGCTGCAAGCCACGCTGCACAAGACCATCGTGTTCATCACCCATGACCTCGATGAAGCCGTACGCATCGGCAACCGCATCGCCATTCTCAAGGATGGCCGGTTGATCCAGGTCGGCACCCCGAAAGAAATCCTCTACTCGCCCGCCGACGAATACGTTGACCGTTTCGTCCAGCGCCGCGTGGCGACCCTTTAAGGACGGCTGCACTCATGTCGCGAGCAGAACAGATCATCATCGGCGATGCCCCCGTCACCTGGCAGGACGTCACCGCCGTCGCCCGCCACGGCGCCACCTTGGCGCTCTCGGGAAGCGCCTGGGCGCGCATCGACAATGCGCAAGCCATCGTGCAGCGCATCGTCGCCAGCGGTGAACGCGCCTACGGCGTGAACACCGGCCTTGGCGCGCTGTGCAACGTGTCTCTGCAAGACGAGCAACTCAGTCGCCTGTCGCGCAACACGTTGCTCAGCCACGCGTGCGGCGTTGGCCCGGTGCTGCCGGACGAGCAGACCCGCGCGATCATCTGCGCCGCGATCATCAATTACAGCCAGGGCAAATCCGGCATTCACCGTCAGGTGGTGCAGGCGCTGCTCGCCCTGCTCAATCACCGCATCACGCCGCAAGTACCGTCGCAAGGTTCGGTCGGTTACCTGACCCACATGGCCCACGTCGGTGTCGCGCTGCTGGGCGTGGGTCAGGTGAGTTATCGCGGGCAAGTGGTCTCGGCGTTGCAGGCGTTGAGTGAAGAAGGTCTGTCACCGGTTGAACTGGGCGCCAAAGACGGGCTGTGCCTGGTCAACGGCACGCCGTGCATGACCGGCCTGAGCTGCCTGGCCATCGCTGACGTGAACCGCCTGATGCAGTGGGCCGACGTGATCAGCGCCATGACCTTCGAAGGCCTGCGCGGTCAGCTCGACGCGTTCGATGAAACCATCATCGCGCTCAAGCCCCATCCGGGCATGCAGCAAGTGGGTAAAAACCTGCGCGGTCTGCTGGCGGGCAGTGAAGTGCTGGCCAACAGTCAGGGCATTCGCACGCAAGACGCCCTGAGCATTCGCTCTATCCCGCAAGTCCATGGCGCCACCCGCGATCAACTGGCCCACGCCACGCGTCAGATCGAAACCGAACTCAACTCGGCCACCGACAACCCACTGCTGCTGGGTACGCCCGAGGCCTGGCGCGTGGTCTCCCAAGCTAACCCTCACGGTCAGTCCGTGGCCATTGCGGCAGACCTGCTGGCGATTGCCATGGCCGAACTGGGTTCGATTGCCGAGCGCCGTCTGGATCGTTTGATCAACCCGACCGTCAGCGGTCTGCCAGCGTTTCTGGTCAGCCAGCCAGGGGTCAACTCGGGAATGATGATCGTGCAGTACGTCGCCGCATCCCTCTGCGCGGAAAACCGCCAGATGGCGCAACCGGCCATCGTCGACAACTATGTGACCTCCGGTCTTCAGGAAGACCACCTGAGCATGGGCACCAGCGCCGCACTGAAGCTGCACAAGGTGCTGGAGAACGTCACGCAGATCCTCGCTATCGAGTATTTGCTGGCCGCTCAGGCGTTCGAGTTCTTCAAAGGCCCGCGTTTCGGCGTCGGCACCGAAGCCGCGTGGCGCTTGTTGCGCGAGCGTGTTCCGGCCTATGACGAAGACCGCTGGCTGGCCCCGGACATCGCCAGCAGCGTGACCCTGCTCAAGAACGAAGAATCACTGGAAAGCGTCTTTCAGGCCTGCCGCGACTACGCGGCAACCCATAACAGCAACAGTCGCAGCCCAAGCGCCACAAGCGCGGAACAGGCAGGAGCCAGTTCAAGGCACGCGACCGACATCAACGAAGGAGTAGCAGCATCGTGACCGATACCCAAAAGGCGACCCCGCTGAACCTGATCCCCGGCCAGTTGACCCTGGCGCAACTGCGCGCGATCTATCAGCGACCCGTGACCCTGACGCTGGACGCCAGCGCCGGTCAGCAGATCGACAACAGCGTGGCCTGCGTCGAGCAAATCCTGGCGGAGAATCGTACGGCCTATGGCATCAACACCGGTTTTGGCCTATTGGCGTCGACCCGCATCGCCAGCGCGGATCTGGAAAACCTGCAACGCTCGCTGGTGCTGTCCCATGCGGCGGGCGTTGGCGAGCCGATCAGCGATGAACTGGTGCGCCTGATCATGGTGCTCAAGGTCAACAGCTTGAGCCGTGGTTTCTCGGGCATTCGCCGTCAGGTCATCGATGCGCTGATCGGCCTGATCAACGCCGAGGTCTACCCGCACATTCCGCTCAAGGGTTCGGTTGGCGCCTCGGGCGATCTCGCGCCACTGGCGCATATGTCGCTGGTGCTGCTGGGCGAAGGCAAGGCGCGCTACAAAGGCCAATGGCTGAACGCTGTCGAGGCCTTGGCGGTTGCAGGCTTGAAGCCGCTGACACTGGCAGCGAAAGAAGGTCTGGCGCTGCTCAACGGCACGCAGGTCTCCACCGCCTACGCGCTGCGCGGCCTGTTCGAAGCCGAAGACCTGTTCGCCGGGGCGCTGAGCTGCGGCGCACTGACCGTGGAAGCGGTACTCGGCTCTCGCGCGCCGTTCGACCCACGTATTCACGCCGCGCGTGGCCAGCGCGGGCAAATCGACGCGGCTGCGGCCTATCGCGATCTGCTGGGCGATGGCAGTCAGGTGTCCGATTCCCACCGCGACTGCGACAAGGTGCAAGACCCCTACTCCCTGCGCTGCCAGCCGCAAGTCATGGGCGCTTGCCTGACCCAGCTGCGTCAGGCCTCGGAAGTGCTGGCCATCGAGTCCAACGCGGTATCCGACAACCCGCTGGTGTTCGCGGCTGAAGGCGAAGTGATCTCGGGCGGCAACTTCCACGCCGAGCCGGTGGCCATGGCCGCTGACAACATCGCGCTCGCCATCGCCGAGATCGGCTCCCTGAGCGAGCGCCGCATCTCGCTGATGATGGACAAGCACATGTCACAACTGCCGCCGTTTCTGGTGGGCAATGGCGGCGTGAACTCCGGCTTCATGATCGCCCAGGTGACTGCGGCGGCGCTGGCCAGTGAGAACAAGGCGCTGGCCCATCCGCACAGCGTCGACAGTCTGCCGACCTCGGCCAACCAGGAAGACCACGTGTCGATGGCCCCGGCCGCCGGCAAGCGCCTTTGGGAAATGGCGGAAAACACCCGAGGCGTGCTGGCTGTAGAATGGCTGGCTGCGTGTCAGGGTCTGGACCTGCGCAATGGTCTGAAGACCTCGGAAAAACTGGAAATCGCCCGCACCACCCTGCGCGGCCAGGTCCCGTTCTACGAAAAAGACCGCTTCTTCGCCCCTGACATCGAGGCCGCCACCGCCTTGCTCGCATCCCGATGCCTGAGCGAGTTGGTGTCCGCTGACCTGTTGCCGAGCTTCTGATCGGGACAGGCCAGGGACGGCCTGTCATTGGAATGAGGATAGGGCCGCTCCTACGGGGCGTGTTCCTTCTCATTCCAGCAAAAGAAACACTTGGAACGTGAAATGAAACCGCAAAACGCAACCGATCTGAAACGCGGGCTCAGTGCCCGTCACATTCGCTTCATGGCGCTGGGCTCGGCCATTGGCACCGGGCTGTTCTATGGCTCGGCGTCGGCGATCAAACTGGCTGGCCCCGCTGTGCTGCTGGTCTACCTCATCGCGGGCGCCGCGGTGTACATGGTCATGCGCGCTCTGGGCGAAATGGCCGTACGCAATCCTGTGGCAGGCTCGTTCAGCGAGTACGCCACGCACTATCTGGGTCCGATGGCAGGCTTCGTCCTGGGCTGGACCTACGCATTCGAGATGATCATCGTCTGCCTGGCCGACGTCACGGCATTCGGGATCTACATGGGTTTCTGGTTCCCCGACGTGCCCCGCTGGATCTGGGTGCTCGGTATCGTATTCGTGATTGGCGCGCTCAACCTGTGCAGCGTCAAAGTGTTTGGTGAAACCGAGTTCTGGCTGTCGCTGCTCAAGGTCGGTGCCATCATCGCCATGATCCTCGCAGGTTTCGGCATTCTGTTGTTCGGCATCGGTTCTTCAGCGGGCGACAGCGTCAGCCACGTGAGCAATTTGTGGACGCAAGGCGGCTTCATGCCCAACGGCGTGAGCGGCCTGGTCGCGGCGCTGGCCGTGGTGATGTTTGCCTTTGGCGGCATCGAAATCATTGGCGTGGCCGCCGGTGAAGCGCGCAATCCCGAGAAGGTGATTCCCCGCGCGATCAACGCTGTGCCGCTGCGCATCCTGTTGTTCTACGTGCTGACGCTGTTCGTGCTGATGTCGCTGTACCCGTGGCAGGAGATCGGCAATCAGGGCAGCCCGTTCGTGCAGATTTTCGACAAACTGGGGATTTCCTCGGCAGCGATCATCCTCAACATCGTGGTGATCTCAGCGGCTGTGTCGGCGATCAATAGCGACATTTTCGGCGCCGGTCGCATGATGTATGGCCTGGCGGTGCAAGGCCAGGCGCCTAAAGGCTTTGCGCAACTGTCGGGCAACGGCGTGCCGTGGATGACCGTGCTGGTGATGGGCGCCGCCCTGCTGTGCGGCGTGGTGCTGAATTATCTGATCCCGGAAAACGTGTTTCTGCTGATCGCCTCCATCGCCACCTTCGCCACCGTTTGGGTGTGGCTGATGATTCTGGTCACGCAGATTGCGATGCGCCGCTCGATGAGCAAGGACGAGGTCGCACAACTGAAATTCCCGGTGCCGTTCTGGCCTGTCGCACCGATCGCCGCCACGGCGTTCATGGTGTTTGTCTTTGTGGTGCTGGGGTATTTCCCGGACACGCAGGCAGCGCTGGTGGTGGGCGCGGTGTGGATTGTATTGCTGGTGATTGCGTATCGGGTCTGGGTGAAGCCGAACCAAATATCGGCCCCAAACCGGTCTATTGGATGACACAAAACCTTGTGGGAGCCGACTTGCTGGCGAATGCGGCGGATCAGTCACATTGATGTTGAATGACACACTGCATTCGCCAGCAAGCCGGCTCCCACAACAGGATCTCTAACGCTTCAAACTCTGGAGACACTCGATGAAAACGCTCTGGCACAACTGTCACGCAGCAACCATGGCAAACGGCACTTACTCGATCATCGAGGACGCCGCCATTGTGACCGACGGAGCGCTCATCGCCTGGATCGGCCCTCGCAGCGAATTGCCCGATCAAGGCGCCATCGAAACGGTCGACCTCAACGGCACCTGGGTCACTCCCGGCCTGATCGACTGCCACACTCACACCGTGTTCGGCGGCAATCGCAGTGGCGAGTTCGAGCAGCGCTTGCAAGGCGTCAGCTATGCGGAAATCGCGGCGGCAGGCGGGGGCATCGCCAGCACCGTTCGCGCCACGCGGGCGGCCAGCGAGGCCGAGTTGTACGCCAGCGCCGAGCGTCGTGCCCTGCATCTGCTCAAAGACGGCGTGACCACGCTGGAAATCAAATCCGGCTACGGCCTGGACCTTGCCAGCGAAGCCAAGATGTTGCGCGTCGCCCGCCAACTGGGAGAAAAACTCCAGGTCACCGTGCGCACCACCTGTCTCGCCGCCCACGCCCTGCCGCCTGAATACAAAGACCGCGCCGACGATTACATCGCCCACATTTGCAGTGAAATGCTGCCCGCGCTGGCCAAGGACGACCTGGTGGATGCCGTCGATGCCTTCTGCGAATACCTGGCATTTTCTCCTGCGCAGGTCGAGCAAGTGTTCATCACCGCAGGCGAACTGGGCTTGCCGGTGAAGCTGCACGCCGAGCAACTGTCGTCGCTGCACGGCTCAAGCCTGGCGGCGCGCTATCAGGCGCTGTCTGCCGACCATCTGGAGTTCATGACCGAAGAGGACGCCATCGCCATGGCCGCCTCCGGCACCGTCGCGGTGTTGCTGCCCGGCGCGTTCTATTTCCTGCGGGAAACCCAGTTGCCGCCAATGGACGCCCTGCGCAAACACGGCGTGAAAATCGCCATCGCCACCGACCTCAACCCTGGCACCTCACCGGGCCTGTCGTTGCGCCTGATGCTGAACATGGCCTGCACCCTGTTCCGCATGACGCCCGAAGAAGCCTTGGCGGGTGCGACCGTGCATGCCGCTCAAGCACTGGGACTGGCCGAGTCCCACGGCTCGCTGGAAGTCGGCAAGGTCGCCGATTTCGTTGCGTGGAACATCGAGCGGCCTGCAGACCTGGCCTATTGGTTGGGCGGAGATCTGGATAAACGCGTCGTGCGTCACGGCGTGGAAAGTCGTTTCTAAATTACTGAATCGGGAGAACATCGTGGACAAGGTTCTGAGTTTCACTCGCGGTCGCGTACCGCTGCTGATCAGCATGCCCCACCCAGGTTTGAATCTGACGCCAGTGGTACGCGAAGGCTTGGTGGATGAGGCCGTGAGCCTGCCAGACACTGACTGGCATATCCCGCGCCTGTACGATTTCGCTCACGATCTGGGTGCCAGCGTACTGGCGGCGGAGTATTCGCGCTTCGTCATCGACCTCAATCGCCCTTCCGATGACAAACCGCTGTACGCCGGAGCGACCACCGGGTTGTACCCTTCGACGCTGTTCGAAGGCGACCCGCTGTTCAAGGAAGGCCAGGTGCCGAGCAAAGAAGAGCGCGCGACCTATCTGGAAAAAATCTGGACGCCGTACCACGACACCCTGCGCAACGAGCTTGAGCGCCTGCGTAACGAATTCGGCTACGCGCTGCTGTTTGACGCCCACTCGATTCGCGGCCACATCCCGCACCTCTTCGATGGTCGTTTGCCGGACTTCAACCTCGGCACCTTCAACGGCGCAAGCTGTGATCCGGAGCTGGAAAAACGGGTTGAAGCGGTCTGTGCGGGCGCGAAGAACTACAGCCATGTGTTGAATGGGCGTTTCAAAGGCGGCCACATCACCCGTCACTACGGCAATCCGGCCGAGCACATCCACGCGGTGCAGCTTGAGTTGGCGCAAAGCACCTACATGGAAGAGTTCGTGCCATTCCACTACCGCGCGGATCTGGCTGATCCGACGCGAGTGGTGCTGAAGTCGTTGCTGGAAAACATGATCGCCTGGGGGCGGCAGAAGTACGGGAAGTGATGCCCTTCCGGTGATCGTTCCCACGCTCCGCGTGGGCACGATCACGTTGGCGTTGCTATTTCCTCAACAACCGCAACCCATTGAACACCACCAACAAACTCACCCCCATATCGGCAAACACCGCCATCCACATGGTCGCGACTCCCGCGAAGGTCACGGCCAGGAAGATCGCCTTGATCACCAGCGCCAACGCGATGTTCTGTTTCAGCACCGCTGCGGTATCGCGGGACAGGCGGATAAACGCCGGAATCTTGCGCAAATCGTCATCCATCAACGCCACATCGGCGGTCTCGATCGCGGTGTCCGTCCCCGCAGCCGCCATGGCAAAACCGATCTCTGCCCGCGCCAACGCCGGGGCGTCGTTGATGCCGTCACCCACCATCCCGACTCGATGTTTCTGCGCGTACAGCCCTTCAATCGCCTGCAACTTGTCAGTCGGCAGCAAATTGCCCTGCGCCTGATCGATCCCCACTTGCGCAGCAATCGCCTTGGCCGTGTGCGGGTTGTCGCCGGTGAGCATCACGGTTTTAACGCCCAACGCGTGCAACTGCGCAATCGCCTCGCGGCTGCTGTCCTTGACCGTGTCGGCAACCGCGAACAATGCCAACGGCCCAGTCTCGTCAAACAGCAACACAACGGTCTTGCCTTGGGACTCCAACGCTTCAAGTCGTGCTTCAATCTCAGGCGAACACAAGCCGGCTTCATGCACCAGCCGATGGTTGCCCAAGTGATACAGACGCCCCTCAACGTCGCCTTTCACCCCCAGCCCACTCAGCGCTTCGAAGGCCTCAACTGACAGGTGCCCGTCCTTGCCAAAATGCGTGGCGATGGCCTGAGAAACCGGGTGATCGGAACGCCCCGCCAAGCTGGCAGAAATCGTTAGCGCACGCTCACCGAAAGCCTCATCGAGCAACACGTAATCGGTCTGCATCGGTTTGCCGTGGGTAATGGTCCCGGTTTTGTCCAGCGCCAGGTAATCGAGCTGATGGCCCATTTCCAGATAGACGCCGCCCTTGACCAGAATCCCCTTGCGCGCTGCCGCCGCGAGACCGCTGACGATGCTGACCGGCGTTGAAATCACCAGTGCACACGGGCACGCCACCACCAGCAACACCAGTGCGCGATAAATCCAGTCGAACCACGCCGCCCCCATGAACAGCGGCGGGATGATCGCCACGGCCAGCGCCAGCGCGAACACCGCCGGGGTGTAGATTTTCGAAAAGCTGTCGACGAACCGCTGAGTCGGTGCCCGCGCGCCCTGAGCCGCTTCCACAGCATGAATGATCCGCGCCAGCGTCGAGTTGTTCGCCGCCGCCGTGACCTTGTATTCCAACGATCCGGCCTGATTGATGGTCCCGGCAAATACCTTGTCGCCCACGGTTTTCTCGACCGGCAGGCTTTCACCGGTGATCGGCGCCTGATCGATACTGGAATGCCCCGACACCACTTCGCCGTCCAGGCCGATGCGCTCGCCCGGTTTGACCCGAACCACGCTGCCCAACGCGATCTGTTTGACTTCGACTTCCACCCATTGACCGCCCTGCTGCACGGTGGCCATGTCCGGCGTCAGTTGCATCAGTCCGCTGATGGCATTGCGCGCACGATCAAGGGATTTGGCTTCGATCAACTCGGCCACAGTGAACAGAAACATCACCATCGCCGCTTCCGGCCATTGCCCAATCAGTACGGCACCGGTCACGGCGATGCTCATCAGCGCGTTGATGTTCAGGTTGAAGTTCTTGAGCGCGATCCAGCCCTTTTTATAGGTGGTCAAACCGCCGCTGAAGATCGCCACCAGCGCGATCAGCGCGACCACCCACGTTGGTGCGGCATCGGTGAAATGAATGACTTCCGCCGCCACAGCCGCGACACCGGACAACGCCAGCGGCCACCAAGGCTTTTTAGCGGTCGGCTTGGACACCTCGGCCTCAACGCCTTCATTGATCACATCCGCTTGCATGCCCAGCGAACCAATGGCGGCACGAATCGGATCAGTCGAGGGCAATTCATGCCACACGCCCAACACGCGATTGATCAGGTTGAATTCAAGCTTCTGGATGCCCGCCATCTTGCCCAGCTTGTTCTGGATCAGCGTCTGCTCGGTAGGACAGTCCATCGCTTCGATGCGAAAGCTGCTGAGCCGCGCGTTGTCAGTCGAACCACTGCCGATGCTCACGACGGCCGGGGCAACCTCGTGGGAACAGCAGGAATGGGCTTTGTGGTCGTGCTTGCCAGCCGGAGTGAATTTGACCGGGGCAGCATGATCTTGATGCGCATGGCCATGACCTGCATGGCTGTGCCCGGCGTGGTCATGGCCTGCGTGATCATGTGGCGAATGTTTGTGTACAGAGTCACTCATTGGTTGAGTCTCTTGGTGTGCGTGTTGCCAAGTACACACCCTGTAGCCACTATAGGGTCAAGCCTCAAAACGGGATCAGTGACATGAACGCTTCTTTCAGGATCGGCGAACTGGCCAAACTGACCGACTGCCCGGTGGAAACCATCCGCTACTACGAGCGCGAGGGCTTGCTGGCCGAGCCTGCGCGCAGTGAGGGTAATTACCGGCTCTACACTCAGGTACACGTCGAGCGCCTGACGTTCATCCGCAACTGCCGCAGCCTGGACATGACGCTGGACGAAATCCGCAGCCTGCTGGCCCTGCGCGACAGCCCGCAGGACCAGTGCCAAAGCGTCAACGCGTTGATCGACGAGCACATCCAGCACGTCAGCGCGCGCATTGCCAGCCTCCAGGCGTTACAGGAACAGTTGGTGGATTTGCGCCAGCGTTGCAGCGAAGGCGCGCCGAATCATTGCGGGATTCTGGATCGCTTGGAGATCAGCGGGAGTGTCGTGGCCGCTGATGTCGAGCATTCCCACGTAGGCCGTAGTCACGGGCATTGATACCTGACACGATCCCAACATGGAAATATTGACGCCCATGCAGGAGATCGCTCGCCGTCAAAACGACACTGTCGCGCTGCAAACACGAGACGTGTGGGAGCCGGCTTGCTGGCGAAAACGGCAGATCAGTCACATTGATGTTGAATGACACACCGCATTCGCCAGCAAGCCGGCTCCCACCGGTTAAGCGTTGAATAAGCCGTTAGGCAGCGTGAATACGCTCCACCGCTTCAGTCACACCCGCGCCGTATTCCGGGTCGGCCAGGGTGCAGTGCTTGATGTGCAGCGCAATGATCGGCGCCGACACACCGCGCAAGGCGCGTGCAGTGTTGTCGAACAGCGACTGCTTCTCTTTCGGACTCATCTTGCGGAACAGGTTGCCCGGCTGCGAGAAGTAATCGTCGTCCACACGGTGGTTCCAGTGACCCGCTGCGCCTTCGATGGACAGTGGCGGCTCGCGGAAATCAGGCTGCTCCTGGAACGCGCCTTTGGTGTTCGGCTCGTATGAGGTCATCCCGCCACGGTTGCCGTCGATGCGCATCAGGCCATCGCGGTGGTAGCTGTTCACGTGCAGCGCAGCTTTCGGCGAGTTCACCGGAATCTGGTGGTAGTTGACGCTCAAACGGTAGCGCTGGGCATCGCCGTAGGAGAACAGACGGCCTTGCAGCATTTTGTCCGGCGAGAAGCTGATGCCAGGCACCACGTTGGAAGGTGCGAACGCAGCCTGTTCAACGTCGGCAAAGTTGTTCTCCGGGTTACGGTTCAGCTCAAAGTAGCCCACCTCGATCAACGGGTAGTCGGCTTTCGGCCACACTTTGGTCAGGTCGAACGGGTTGATGTGGTAAGAACCCGCTTCCTTCTCCGGCATGATCTGTACGAACAGTTTCCAGCGCGGGAAGTTGCCTTGCTCAATGTTGTCGTACAGGTCGCGGTGATGGGATTCGCGGTCATTCCCCACAACGGCCGCCGCTTCGGCGTCGGTCAGGTTGGCGATGCCTTGCTGTGAGACGAAGTGGAACTTCACCCAGAAGCGTTCATGTTGGGCGTTCAGGAAGCTATAGGTGTGGCTGCCGAAACCATGCATTTCACGGTAGCTGCGTGGAATGCCGCGCTCACTCATGACCACCGTCACCTGGTGGAACGACTCAGGCAGTTGGGTCCAGAAGTCCCAGTTGTTTTCGGCGCTGCGCATGCCGGTGCGAGGGTCGCGTTTCACGGCGTGGTTCAGGTCTGGGAATTTCAACGGGTCGCGCAGGAAGAACACTGGCGTGTTGTTGCCCACCAAGTCCCAGTTGCCTTCTTCGGTGTAGAACTTCAGGGCGAAACCGCGGATGTCCCGCTCGGCATCGGCTGCACCGCGCTCACCGGCGACGGTGGAGAAGCGTGCGAACATTTCGGTTTGTTTGCCGACTTGCGAGAAGATCTTGGCGCGAGTGAATTGAGTGATGTCGTGGGTCACCGTGAAGGTGCCGAACGCGCCCGAACCTTTGGCGTGCATACGGCGCTCTGGAATCACTTCGCGGTCGAAGTGCGCCAGCTTCTCCAGAAACCAGACGTCTTGCAGCAGCGCCGGGCCGTTGGGGCCAGCGGTTTGAATGTTCTGGTTATCGACTACGGGGGCGCCGAATGCGGTCGTCAGTTTGTTGCTCATGCGCGTTCTCTCCATTGGGGTCACTTGTGTGGGCGGCTTGTTGTGAAGCCGCGCCTGAAGCTGTTCGATGGAGAGACGATAAGGAAAACCCGAGGCGGAAGCTCATTGTGATGCCGCACTGGGTGGATAGAGAGATTTAATTGATTGACCAATGCTCGATAGCTAGCACAAATTCTTAACGACACCCGAACCTGTAGGCCTTCGCCAACTGTCTTTAACTCCTCCGAGTATCGTTCCCACGCTCCCGCGTGGGAATGCCGTTCGCGACGCTCTGCGTCGCACTGACGCAGGGCGTCAGAGGCTGCGTGCCCACGCAGAGCATGGGTACGATCAGACGCTGAAGCCTGTGGAAGTGAGGCGGCGGCCTTATATTTTGCTGCGATGGTATCCGTGCGGCACGCCGCCTTTGGACAACACCCACTGCCACAGCTGAATATCCCGCGCTCGGAATGCCCCGGCGCACGACAGCAGGTAATAACGCCACATGCGATAAAAGCGCTCGCCCAGTTTCGGTTCGAACTCAGGCCAGGCCTTCATGAAGTTGTCATGCCAAGCCATGAGCGTCTTGTCATAGTCCGAGCCGAAGTTGTGCAAATCTTCCACAACGAATAAACCATCCATGGCGTCGCCCATCTGACCAATTGAAGGCAGGTCACCGTTGGGGAATATATATTTATCAATCCACGGGTCAGGATAAGAGTTACGCTGATTCTTGCCGATTGTGTGCAATAGAAACAACCCGCCCGGTTTCAAACAGCGATGCGCTAACTCCATGTATTCCCGATGATTTTTGCGCCCCACATGTTCGAACATCCCGACACTGGCGATCGCATCGAACTGTTCATCAAGCTCTCGATAATCCTGAAAGCGAAACTCTAGCGGCAAATCTTTGTAGCGCTCTTTGGCCCAGGCAATTTGCTCTTTCGAAATACTGACGCCCACCGCTTCAACACCGTAATGCTCGGCGGCATAACTCATGAAACTGCCCCAGCCACAGCCAATGTCCAGCACGCGCATGCCGGGCTTGAGTTGCAGTTTGCGGCAAATCAGATCGAGCTTGGCGGCCTGTGCTTCTTCCAGGGTGGTCGCGTTTTCCCAGTACCCGCAGGTGTAGGTCATGCGCGAATCGAGCATCTTCGAGTAGAAATCGTTGCCCAGGTCGTAATGCACTTCGCCTACGGTCTTGGAGCGTTTGATGTTCTGCCGGTTCATGAACTTCGCCATCAGTGCGTAGAACACCAGGCGCACCGGCTTCACATCGTCGGTCATGCCGGTTTTCAACAGGCGATGGAAAAACTCGTCCAGATGATCGCTGTCCCACTGCCCGTCCATATAGGCTTCGCCCAAGCCGAGGTTCCCTTGCGCGAACGCCCGTTCGATCACACCAGGACCATTGAAGCGAATATCGGAAGGGGCGGACCCGTTAATCTGGATCCCGGCGGCGCTAAGAATGCGAGAGGCCGTGCGATAAAGACCGGAGGTGTGATCGGAATAGGTGTCAGTGCTGAAGTTCGTCGTGGTCATGGAGGGGGATTTCCAAACGCATGTCAGGCTAAAGACTTATCGGTAGACCCCGACTATAGAACAAACAATCCCCACAGATAAACTCAATATACTCAATTCAAAGATTGAAAATATCTATCAAATGAATTTTGTTTACTCACTTGCAAAACAGTTATTACACCATTGCAACAATAAACTTTGAATTAAGACAACACGGCACAGTCCGGCAAGGGTTTAACCGGTTAGAACATAGAAGGTTTGTGCGGATTTATATTGCCCAGACACCGCAAACTACGTGGGAGCCACCTTGGTGGCGAAGGCGGCTCCCACAGATTGGACGCGGCTCTTAAACGGCCACTGGCGCCTTGATGTTTGGATCGGCGTCGTAGCCCACGATTTCGAAATCCTCGAAACGGTAGTCGTAGATGCTGTCCGGGCGGCGGTTGATCTTCAACTGAGGCAATGCCTTCGGCGTACGGGTCAGTTGCGTGGCGATCTGCTCTTCGTGGTTCGAATAGGCATGGGTGTCGCCCAGGCTGACGATGATCTCGTGGGGGATCAGGTCGCACTGCTGCGCCAGCATGTGCGTCAACAGCGCCAGCGCGGCGATGTTGTACGGCAGGCCGAGGAATACGTCAGAGCTGCGGATGTACAACTGCATCGACAGCTTGCCGTCCGCAACAAATGCCTGGTACAGCAAATGGCAGACTGCAAGCGCCTGACGCCCCGCCTTCACGTTTTCCTGAGGCGACAACTTCTCGTCCGGCAGGTATTCGGTGTTCCAGCCGTGGAACAGAATCCGGCGGCTGTTGGGGTTGTTCTTCAGGCAGTCGACCATATAGTCAATCTGATTGATCTTGCCGCCGTCCTTCGTCGGCCAGCCGGTCCACTGCGCGCCGTAGACCGGACCCAGGTCGCCCTCTTCGGTGGCCCACTCGTCCCAGATGGTCACACCGTTGTCGTTCAGCCATTTGGTGTTGGTGTTGCCGCTGAGCATCCAGATCAGCTCATTGGCGATGCTCTTGAAGTGCAGTTTCTTGGTGGTCAGCAGCGGGAAACCATTGGCCAGGTTGTGGCGAATCTGACGGCCGAACACGGCAGTGGTGCCAGTCCCGGTTCGGTCGCCTTTGCGCGTGCCGTTTTCAATGACATCCTGTAACAGCTCAAGGTATTGCTTCATGCCCTAAGGCCCTCTGTATCGATGAAGCTGCCGGGCGCACTGGCACGGCAGTTCAGAATCAAGCGGCGGCGTTGTTGGCAGCCGGTGCGCGGTGGTAGGCCAGCCAGATCAGCACCAGACCCGCGATGATCATCGGCAGGCTGAGGATCTGCCCCATGGTGACCCAGCCCCAGGCCAGGTAACCCAACTGGGCATCCGGCACGCGGACGAACTCCACGACAAAACGGAAGATCCCGTAAAACAGCGCGAACATGCCGGAAACCGCCATGGTCGGACGCGGCTTGCGCGAGAAGAAGTAGAGAATCACGAACAGTGCCACACCCTCCAGCGCGAACTGGTACAACTGCGACGGGTGGCGCGGCAGTTGCGTCGGATCGCTGAATGGCGGGAAGACCATCGCCCATGGCAGGTCGGTCGGTTTGCCCCACAACTCGCCATTGATGAAGTTGCCGATACGCCCGGCGCCCAGGCCAATCGGCACCATGGGCGCGATGAAGTCCATCAGTTGAAAGAACGACTTGCCGTTGCGTTTGCCAAACCAGTAGGTCGCGATCATCACCCCGATGAACCCGCCATGGAACGCCATGCCGCCTTTCCACACTTCGAAAATCAGCAAAGGGTTGGCGATGTAGTTCGGCAAATCGTAGAACAGCACATAGCCGAGCCGCCCACCGACGATCACGCCCATGGCGACCCAGAAGATCATGTCCGAGAGTTTTTCCTTGGTCCAGGTCGGGTCGAACTTGTTCAGCCGACGCGAGGCGAGGAACCAGGCACTGCCGATACCGACCAGATACATCAGGCCGTACCAGTGAATTTGCAGCGGACCGATGGCCACGGCTACCGGGTCAATCTGCGGGTAAGGCAGCATTGCAACTCCTTAAATGAGCGCTCGAAGAGCGACGAATCAAATCAGAAAACTGGTACCGACCAACACCAGCAGCAGTGCGAACAGTCGTTTCAGCACCCTGGGTGACAGTTTATGCGCCAATCTCGCCCCGAAACGGGCGAAGAACATGCTGGTGACAGCGATGCCGATCAACGCAGGCAGGTACACGAAACCGAGACTATGCGGGGGCAACAACGGATCGTGCCACCCAAGAATCATGAAACTTATGGCACTGGCCACCGCGATCGGAAAACCGCACGCCGATGACGTCGCCACCGCCTGCTGCATGGTCAGACTGCGCCAGGTGAGAAACGGCACCGTCAGCGAGCCGCCACCAATGCCGAAAATCGCCGACGCCCAGCCAATCACCACGCCAGCCCCCACCAACCCCGGCTTGCCGGGCACGCCACGGCTGGCCTTGGGCTTGAGGTCCAGCGCCATCTGGATCGCGACCAGGATCGCGAACACACCAATGATTTTCTGCAAATGCGGCCCGGCGATGTAGCTGGCGGTCAGCGAACCAAGCCCGGCGCCGATCAGAATCCCCACGGTCATCCAGGCGAACACCGGCCAGCGCACCGCCCCCATGCGATGGTGAGCACGCACAGACTGAATCGAGGTGAACACGATCGTCGCCAGCGACGTGCCCACGGCCAGGTGCGTCAGAACCGAACTGTCGAAGCCTTGCAACGTGAAACTGAACACCAGCACCGGAACGATGATGATGCCACCGCCCACGCCAAACAGCCCGGCCAGCACGCCGGCGCAGGCGCCCAGGGCCAGATAGAGCAGAAATTCCATGGGGGTCTCCAAAAATCAGTGCGGCAGTTTACCGGAGCGGGCGACCTGCCTCTAGCCGCGCGCGATGGATGTCCACCTGAACCCTAGGTAGAGTGGCAAAAAACAAGGAGGCCGCATGTGCCTGATCGTCTTTGCCTGGCGCCCTGACCACTCGCAGCCGCTGATCCTGGCGGCCAACCGTGATGAATTCTACGCCCGCCCGACGCTGCCACTGGCGCAATGGGAAGACTCCCCACATGTCTACGCCGGTCGCGATCTGGAAGCGGGCGGCACCTGGCTCGGGGTTTCTGCCGATGGGCGTTTCGCGGCGCTGACCAATATTCGCAACCCCGGCCAACCGTTGGGACGCCGCTCCCGAGGTGAGCTGGTTGCTCATTTTTTGAGCGGTTCTCTGTCCATTGATGATTACTTACGCGAAGCTGCGGGGCGTTCGACGGAATACGGCGGGTTCAATCTGCTGGTCGGGGATCGCCACTCGTTGCACTTTCTCAATGCTGGCGATCCTGTACCGCGCAAGCTTGAGGCGGGGGTTTACGGGGTGTCCAACGCAGGCCTCGATACGCCGTGGCCCAAGCTGGTCAAGGCTAAAGCTGCGCTGACTGAGCATCTGAACGATCCTGCGCCTGACGCCCTGTTTGCGTTTCTGTCGGATGCCAACGCGGCTGCGGACGCCGACCTGCCGAACACCGGCGTGGGGCATGCGACGGAGAAATTGCTGTCCAGCGTGTTCATTGCCAGCCCTAATTACGGGACGCGGGCGAGTACGGTGTTGATCGTCAATGCAGACGGGAGCCGGAGGCTGATTGAGCGCAGCTTCGGGCCATATGGTGGGAGATTGGGTGAAGTGAGCCTGCACATCTGAATGTATCGCCCCCTGTGCATGATCGTTCCCACGCTCTGCGTGGGAATGCATCCTTCGACGCTCTGCGTCGTTGTGGGCGCAGAGCGCCCGGGGCGGCGTTCCCACGCGGAGCGTGGGAACGATCATCAGAGGGCAAGTGTGTCGTCGAGACTTGTGTCCGATCAATGCCCTTTAACGGACGCCGGATTGATCATCCGCGACAGCCCCAAGTTCCTCAGCGCCAGTTGCAGCGAGCTGCTGATGACTTGCGGGTTGTCGTTGTTCATCAGTTGCGCCAGCAATTCCTTGGCCTTGCTCAGATGGATCTGACGCAGCATCCATTTCACTTTCGGCAAGTTGGTGGCGTTCATTGACAGGCTGTCGAAACCCATCGCCATCAACAGCACTGCAGCCGCCGGATCGCCTGCCATCTCGCCGCAAATACTTACCGGTTTGCCTTCGGCATGGGCATCGCGCACGACATTTTGCAGCGCTTGCAGAACCGCGGGGTGCAGGTAGTCGTAAAGGTCCGCCACACGCGGGTTGTTGCGGTCGACGGCCAGCAGGTACTGAGTCAGGTCGTTGGAGCCGACTGACAGGAAGTCCACCTGACGCGCCAACTCGCGGGTCTGATAGACCGCCGCCGGAATTTCGATCATCACGCCCACAGGCGGCATCGGCACGTCGGTGCCCTCGTCGCGCACCTCACCCCACGCCCGGTGAATCAAGTGCAGGGCTTCTTCAGTCTCATGAGTACCAGAAATCATCGGCAGCAGAATACGCAGGTTGTTCAGGCCCTCACTGGCTTTGAGCATCGCTCGGGTCTGCACCAGGAAAATTTCCGGGTGATCGAGGGTGACACGGATACCGCGCCAGCCCAGAAACGGGTTGTCTTCCTTGATCGGGAAGTACGACAGCGCCTTGTCGCCGCCAATGTCTAGCGTGCGCATGGTCACCGGCAACGGATGGAAGGCTGCCAATTGCTCCCGATAGATCGCCAGTTGTTCTTTTTCACTCGGGAAGCGCTGGTTGATCATGAACGGGACTTCGGTGCGGTACAGCCCCACCCCTTCGGCGCCACGCTGTTGAGCGCGGGCCACGTCCGCCAGCAGACCGGTGTTCACCCACAACGGCATGCGATGGCCATCGAGGGTCACGCACGGCAATTCGCGCAACGCATCGAGGCCTTGCGCCAACTGACGCTCCTCCTCCATTACCACCGAATACTGCTTGCGCAGCACTTCACCGGGGTTGGTGTAGACCTCACCGTGGTAGCCGTCGACGATCAGCTCAATGCCATCGACCTTGGAATACGGCAGATCCACCGCCCCCATGACGGTGGGAATGCCCATCGCCCGCGCCAGAATCGCCACGTGGGAGTTGCCCGAACCCAGCACCGAGACCAGACCGACCAGCTTGCCTTCCGGCACTTCGCCGAGCATTGCGGGCGTCAGTTCTTCACTGACCAGAATGGTGCTGTCGGGATAGACCAGCGCTTGCTGACGCTCCTCCTGCAAATAGGCAAGCAGACGGCGGCCCAGGTCTTTGACGTCCGATGCCCGCTCACGCAGGTATTCGTCGTCCATCAGTTCGAAACGGTTGACGTGCTCGTTAACCACGGTGCGCAGTGCGCCCTGTGCCCACTGGCCGGTCTTGATGATGTTTTTGACTTCACTGCCCAGCGAGGCGTCGTCCAGCATCATCAGATAGACGTCGAACAACGCGCGCTCTTCAGGGCGCAATTGGGTGGCCAATTTCGCCGAAAGCGCACGCATATCGCTGCGAACGCCTTCGAGTGCGTTCTTGAAGAGTTTGATTTCGGCATCGATATCGGTGATGGCCTTATCGGGCACCACGTCCAGATCGGCCGGTGGCAAGACCACCAGCGCCGTACCGACTGCCGCGCCGGGCGAACCTGCCACGCCGACGAACTTGGCTTCTTGAATGCCTTTGCCCTGACGCCCCAAACCGCGAATCGAGCCGGTCGCTTCAGCGTGGGCGATTACGCCCGCAAGCTGGGCACTCATGGTCACGAGGAAGGCTTCTTCCCCTTCGTCGAACTGACGACGCTCCTTTTGCTGAATCACCAATACGCCGACGACACGTCGATGGTGGATGATCGGCGCGCCGAGAAACGAGGCGTAACGCTCCTCCCCCGTCTCGGCGAAGTAACGATAACGGGGGTGATCGGCGGCGTTTTCCAGGTTCAGCGGTTCTTCGCGGGTGCCGACCAGGCCAACAAGGCCTTCATTGGGGGCCATGCTGACTTTGCCGATCGAGCGCTTGTTCAAGCCCTCGGTGGCCATCAGCACGAAACGATTGGTTTCGGGGTCGAGCAAATAGACCGAGCAGACCTGGCTGCTCATGGCCTCTTTGACGCGTAACACAATAATCCCCAACGCCGCCTTGAGATCCTTGGCGGAGTTAACTTCCTGGACGATCTTGCGCAGCGTATTGAGCATGGCTCGGGGTCGAACTCCGTGTCAGTCGCGCGCCAACAGGCGCGGGGCAAGCTCTTTGAGTGCGCGGCGATAGACTTCGCGCTTGAATGTCACCACCTGGCCCAACGGGTACCAATAACTGACCCAACGCCAGCCATCGAACTCCGGTTTACCGGTCAAATCCATCCGCACCCGCTGCTCGTTGGAGATCAGGCGCAGGAGAAACCATTTCTGTTTCTGGCCAATGCACAGCGGTTGGCTGTGCGTGCGCACCAGGCGTTGCGGCAGACGATAGCGCAACCAGCCACGGGTGCAGGCCAGAATTTCAACATCGTGCCGTTCCAGGCCGACTTCTTCATTCAATTCACGGTAGAGCGCGTCTTCCGGCGTCTCCTGAGGGTTGATACCCCCTTGCGGAAACTGCCAGGCATCTTGGTTGATACGGCGAGCCCATAAGACCTGGCCAGCATCATTTGTCAGAATTATCCCGACATTAGGGCGGAAACCATCGGGGTCGATCACGGCTACAACCTCGCAAACGCATGTCGCCGCATTGTTCCACAAAGATCGTGAAGGCAGCAACGAGGCGCAGGCAGCTTATCGCCACAAGAGCATTAATAGATGCGATCACTTGATGAAACCTCGTATTCTTGTGCTCTTTTTTCAGTTAATTCAGCGAGTAACCCCATGCGTCTGGCTTTATTCGACCTCGACAACACCCTCCTCGGCGGTGACAGCGATCACGCGTGGGGCGATTACCTGTGCGAGCGCGGCATCCTGGACGGAGCCGCCTACAAGGCCCGTAACGACGCGTTCTATCAGGACTATCTGGCAGGCACCCTGAACCTGACCGACTACCTGAATTTCAGCCTGGAAATCCTGGGCCGCACCGACATGGCGCAACTCGACGAATGGCACGGTGATTTCATGCGCGACTGCATCGAGCCGCTGATTCTGCCCAAAGCATTGGCCCTGATCGCCAAACACCGCGACGCAGGCGACAAGCTGGTGGTCATCACCGCGACCAACCGCTTCGTGACCGCGCCGGTTGTGGCCCGCCTGGGGATCGACACTCTGTTGGCAACCGAATGCGAAATCGTCGACGGCCGCTACACCGGCCGCACCACTGACGTGCCGTGCTTCCGTGAAGGCAAGGTCACGCGACTGAATCGCTGGATTGAAGAAAACGGCTTCAACCTGGACGACAGTTATTTCTACAGCGACTCGATGAACGACTTGCCACTGCTGGAGCAAGTGACGAACCCGGTTGCGGTTGATCCGGATGAGAAATTGCGCGCCGAAGCGACCCGTCGCGGCTGGCCGGTCATCTCGCTACGCGATTGAGACTGCAAGAACACCTGAATACACGCTGTAGGAGCGAATTCATTCGCTCCCACAAGGTGGTCGGCAAGATATCAGACAGGCTTTGCGCCCATCAGCCCGGCAATGGCGACGAAACAAACCGCGCTAAAAATCGCCAGCCCCAATGTGAATTTGGGGTTGCCGACAATCACCGATCTACGCAACCGATTGACCCGCACCGCCAACCACGCCCAACTCAGGGCACCGAAGGTGTAAAGAATGCTGCTGCCCAGGACCCAGGTCTGCCCCAGTGGCCAACCGGCGTAGTGCACCAGCCACCAGCCGCTGATCGGGAGCGTCAGCAAACACAACCCCATCAACAACCAGACGAACACCCAAGGCCGTTGCATGGCGCGGTTCTGCACGGTCAAGTCCCCCGCCCGGCGCCCACGCACGATCCAGACCGTCAACGCCAGACCGCTGATGAACAGCAAGGTGGTCATCACCATGTGCAGGATTTTCAGGGCGGCGAAGTGTTCCATGGCGGTTCTTTCCTTTATAGAAGGCCGTGCTTTGAGCGTAGTCGCGCCGAGGAAGTTGCGTTGAGCGAAGGTATCTAGCCATACACAACCTGTGAGAGCCGACTTGCTGGCGAATGTGGCGTGTCATTCAACATTGATGTGTCTGATGCACCGCCTTCGTCGGAACGCCGCCCGCAGCAAGCCGGCTTCCACAAAGGAATGGTGTACAGCCGAATCAGCCCAAGAACAGCCTATAAGCGGGGTTGTTCGTCTCATCCCAATACGGATACCCAATCTCCGCCAGCGCCTGCGGCACCAGATGCCGCTCGTCTTCCGGCACCACCAGCCCGGCCAC